>JACQGN010000226.1 GCA_016199545.1 Betaproteobacteria bacterium
ACCCAACTATTCTCAGAAGCAATTAGACGAGCTAGACCGGCTCACCGAGAAGTGGATCGATGATCACGAGCGGCAAGCCGAGGCCGCCCGAAAACGCGGGAAAACTCGGCACTCTTGAGTAGGATAAGGCGGCACTTTTTTGTCTCACGGCGGTAAAGCGCGAAATGGACCAACCGTGAAGTAAATGTCTTGTCGTCCGGCCAACCACGCTTCAGCCAATACTGCCGCAGGTTTTCGCGGGGATTTTCTCCGACCTCAAGAACGGCCTCGACAAACCAGCGGCCATAAGTTCTCGTCGATTCTCCGCAAATGGACCGCCTGAGCACGAAACTGGCCAGGTCCTCCATGCATCCAAGCAAGTTCGCCTCATCCAGGCTGCCCCGCTCATGCATGCCCATCAGTCGCATGAGGAGAGGGTGCGCGGTGGTAACCTCAAGCATGAAAATCTGGGCTAGCAGCGACCGAAGTCGCGAATTTTCGGCCACCTGCGACCGGTGCAGCATCAGTTCGTATTGAGCGAACCGCTTAAGCTCTTCGACTTGGTCCTTGGGTGTGTATTTGGCTCTCTTGTATTGGTCCTTGAAGTCCACAAACGTCGCTCTCGCTTTCGAGTAGACGCCATCCCGCATCAGGTAACTGCGGTAAAAGGACGTAGGGTTCAATGCCGGATAGTCATTTACTTCTGCGAACATGCGCTCGAACGGTTGCCAGTACGCAATGTTGAATCGCTCCTGCTCCGACAAGGGCACTTGCATGAACAGGTAGTTGCGGACCAGGTCTGACTCCTCCAGAGGGAGACCGGTGGAATTGAGGCTTTCGAAAATTTCGTAGGGGTTCTCACCCTCGATCGTAATCACCACAAGAGACAACCGCTCCAGAATCGTAGCGAAGAGTTTGTGGAGGCTGGCGTCCCCACTTTTCTCGGTCAGGGTCGCGATCTCTTTTTGGTAGTAGCTCCAAGCCCGGTATACCCCGAGCCTCCGGTACAGCTTGGACTCATTTCCCTCGACCAAGGCCATCAAAGCATCTCGGTCGCCGAGCCTCGGGATGACTTTGTATCGCTCGATTCCAGTTTTGCGCTTATGAACCAGGTAGTCATTCTTGATATCTTCGGCCAACTCCGGAAGGCCCTGCGTTACCGCAACGTCGCGAAGCGCGGCCAGCATCACGGTCAATGTGGTAAGTCTTTGCTGGCCATCAATGAGCTGGTAGGCTGGAATTTTCCCCGGGGCATGCTCCGTCGGCGTACAGACCAATGGCCCGATGAAATGTTTGCTGCTCGTCGCGTCGTCCAGAAGAGCCCAAATATCGTCCCGCAACCGTTCCCAGTGCTTGGGAGTCCATGCGTATTGACGCTGAAAAAACGGCACAAGGTATTGATCCGCAGCGCGGAATATGTCCCCAATTGTCCTTGCTCGGGCGTCCATTTCTTGCTCCAGTCACTGTAAGGGCGTCGCGTCGCTTACCCTCTGCACTGTGTCCCACTGGTTCCGCCGTAAACTATCGCCTATCTTTGCGTCCTTCTCGTCCTTCGCGTCTCAGCTTTCTTATGCGCCCGCCCCGTAGCGCTTGAGCACGTCGCGGTCGAACTTTAGCCCCAGGCCAGGTTTGTCGGGCACCGTGAGGTGGCCCTTCACC
Organism: Betaproteobacteria bacterium; assembly: GCA_016199545.1. Lineage (GTDB taxonomy): Bacteria > Pseudomonadota > Gammaproteobacteria > Burkholderiales > SG8-41 > DSOT01. Next base: position 1,639 of record JACQGN010000226.1, read on the forward strand.
GGCAGCGGCGTTTCCTCGAAGAGCTTGAGCGACCACGGCATGTATTCGACCGTGAGGCCGTTCGGGATGGCGGCGACCAGGTGCACCGACACTTCGGGGCAGACGTGGTTCACCACCGGCAGGTTGAAGGCTTCCGCCATGCCCGCAATCTTGAGCCACTGCGATATCCCGCCCGCCCGCAGCATGTCGATCATCACGATATCGACCGAGCGCGCTTCCAGCATATGACGGAACGGCACGGATCCGTAGCCGTATTCGCCACCGGCGACCGGCGTCCGCAGCGCGGCGCTGACGCGCGCGATGCCCTCGTAGTCGTCGTGGGTCGTCACGTCCTCCAGCCAGAAGAGATTCACGTCCTCGATCCGTTTGCCGATGTCGATCGCCTGGTGAACGCTCCAGCGCTGATTGATGTCGCACATGAGATCGATATCCGGTCCGATCGCCTCGCGCAGGCGATGAATGCGATCGATCTCCTTCGCGGGCGAGGTCTCGCCCGGCAGCGCGAGCTGGGTCTTCATCTGGTGGAAGCCCTTGCCGACGAGCGTGGGACCCGCCTTGAGCAGTTGCTCCAGAGACAACGTGCGCATCAGCGCGCCGCTCGCGTAGGTCGGGACGCGGCTGCGAAATCCGCCTGCCAGTTTCGCCACCGGCTGGTTGTAGACCTTGCCCTTGATGTCCCACAGCGCGATGTCGATCGGCGAAAGCGCAAGCGTGAAGATGCCGCCGGGGCCGGAACCACTCGCCGCGGCGCGGAGTTTCCCGACAATGGCCTCGATCGCCAACGGGTCTTCCCCCACCGTGAGCGCGCCGAGCGCATCCACCGCGCTCTTCAACGCGCCGGTGAGGGCCGCGCCGAAGAAGGTGAGGCCTATGCCTTCGACGCCGGCATCCGTGCCCAGCGTCAGAATCACCACGTCGCGCGTGCCGGGAGAAGAGGGGCCGTTCGCGAGCGGCTCGTCGGCGGGCAGTCTTACGATCTGGGATTGAACGTGCGTAATCTTCATGGCGCTCCATTCTGTTAGGAAATTGCCGCACCTTGTCGGGCAATTTCCTGAGGATTATGAGTCGGGCATGTGTCCATTACAAGGGCGAGAGGGGCATCGAGCGAAACCGGACTGTCGCCCGGCTTGGTAATACTCGAAAAGCGAGCGCCGTCCCCGACCGGACGGACGGGCGTCCATGACGTCTCGTTCAAAAGTTCGAGGGTTAGAACTGCGACTCGGTGAGCGCGAGCACGCTCCCAGCGCCGCCGGTGACCTCGCGTGCGAGAGCGATGGCGCGCGGCAATTCGTGCTCGGCGTAAAAGCGTGCGGTCGCAAGCTTTGCTTTCATGAACTCACGGTCCGCGGCAGGATCGGACAACGCGGCGTGAGCGACCAAGGCCGCGCGCGCCATGATCCAGCCTCCCGCCACCGTGCCGAACAGCATCAGATAGGGAACCGAGACGGCGGCGGCAGTCCTGGGGTCGCGCTGAAACGTCTCGATCACCCAGCGCGTCGCCGCCTCCAGAGCATCGACAGCGTCCTTGAGGCTGGCACGAATCGAGGCCAAGCCGGCGGCTTCCGTCTTCGCGAGATCCGCGTCGACCGCGCGCATTTGCAAGATGACGGCAAACGCGGTCGCGCCCTTCTCGAATGCGACCTTGCGGCCGACGAGATCCGCGGCCTGGATGCCGGTGGTGCCCTCGTAGATCGTCGTGATCCGCGCATCGCGCAGGTACTGCGCGGCGCCGGTTTCCTCGACAAACCCCATGCCTCCGTGTACCTGGATGCCGGTCGAAGCAATTTCGATCGCCTGCTCGGTGCACCAGCCCTTGACGATCGGGGTGAGCAAGTCGATCAACGCCTGGCTGAGCCGGCGTTCCGCATCCACCGGATGATGGCGTGCCTTGTCGAGCGCCGCCGCGGCGAAGCAGGCGAGCGCGCGCATCGCCTCGATCCGGGAGCGCATCGACATCAGCATCCGCCGCACATCGGGATGATGGATGATGGTCACGCGGTCGCCGCTCCCTTGTCCGATTTCGCGGCCCTGGACGCGGGTTTTCGCGTGCTCGAGCGCGTGCTGGTAGGCGCGTTCGGCAAGCGCCACGCCTTCCACCCCCACCCCGAGGCGCGCGTGGTTCATCATCGTGAACATGTATTCGAGCCCGCGGTTCTCATCGCCCACGAGGTAGCCGATGGCGCCCTTGCCTTCGCCGTATGACATCACGCAGGTGGGGCTCGCGTGGATGCCGAGCTTGTGTTCGAGCGAGACGCATTTCACGTCGTTCAGCTCGCCCGGCATGCCGTCGTCCTGCAACAGGAATTTCGGCACGATGAACATCGAGATCCCCTTTACACCCTCGGGTGCATCCGGCGTGCGCGCGAGCACCAGGTGCACGATGTTCTCCGCCATCTCGTGCTCGCCCCACGTGATGAAGATCTTGGTGCCCCGGATGCGGTAGTGATCGCCTTCGCGCATTGCCCGCGTGCGCACCGCCGACAGATCGGAACCCGCCTGCGGCTCCGTCAAATTCATGGTTCCGGTCCACCGCCCGGTCGTGAGATGCGGGAGGCAGCGCGCCTGCTGGTCGCGCGACCCGTGCGCCCTCAGCGCTTCCATCACGCCCGAAGTGAGCATCGGGCACAGGCTGAACGAAAGATTTGCGCTGTTCCACATCTCGGCCACCGGAATGGCGGCAAGATGGGGCAGTCCCTGCCCGCCGTATGCGGTCTGACCGGCGAGGCCGTTCCAGCCGGCGTCGACGAACTGGCGGTACGCCTGCGCGAAGCCGTCCGGCGTGGACACTTTCCCTTCGGCGAGCCGCGCGCCCTGCCTGTCGCCGCTGCGGTTCAGCGGGTCGAGCACCTCGCGCGCGAACCTGGCGGCCTCGCCCAGCACCGCATCGATCAGGTCGGCATTGACCTCCTCGAAACCGGGAAGCGCCGAGATCTCCGCGAGACCGACCAGGTCGCGGATGACGAACTGCATGTCTTTCAACGGCGCGTTATAGCTGGACATGCAAGGTCAGTGACTGATGAGGCGCGACTGATGATGATGCGTGACTGATAGTGCGTGACTGATACAGCGTGACTGATACAGCGTGACTGATACGGCG
>JACQGN010000220.1 GCA_016199545.1 Betaproteobacteria bacterium
GAATGACCATTCTTCATCACTTACATCGCTGGGGTAGGGCTTGGGGGATTGGGCGGGATTTTTCATCCCCACTATGTGCCATATCTCCGCTCAAAGTACAAGTCCATAACAGGCTCTAGTAGTGCTGTGGCTGTTCACGGCGATAGTTGGCTGGATCGTGCGCGGGTTTCTCGGAATTCCACGGAGGCAGGATAAACGACCCGACTGATGCCGACCTGAATGCGAGACCGTCCCCGGTGCAGAATCACCGGGAAATAGGACAAGGACACAACATGCACAATAACCTGCTTCTCCAGCGTGATAAGAAGGGTGCCTATGAGCAGCTTCAGCGTGACCTGAAGTGGGACATCACCAAGGCTAATGTTGCTTGGGGTCTAGCCTTCTGGTGTCTGGTCATTGCAGCCATGAAAGGCGTGACGGACGGCTGGCTTTGGCTCGTGGCCGGTGTTGCCTTATTGATGATGTGCTCCCGTTGGTTTCTTGAGGCGAGTAATCGCAACTATTTAATGCACGTCATTGACTGGCTCGAAGCAACTGGAAATTCCAAAGAGGATTAGTTTTACAAGATTGCCAGCCCTACCGCGACGGCGGGAAAACCGGGCGACCCTTACCCGGCCGGGCTGGTTCCTAATTCAAGGGCGTGAAGGGGCGCGCATGAGCGTCAAGAATCCAAGCGACGAGGAACTTCGGGATATTCTCTTTCGCTTCAACGAAACAAACGTCGGCTGGCCCTATGAGCTGGTTCCGTTTGAACAATCATATCTGACCCCCGAGCAAATTGAATACTTAGTGAGACTCCTGGGCACCACAAGGGCGGGTGATCATGTCAGGCAGGAACTCGCTGAGATTGCAGAGTGCTACTGTCGCGATCTTTGGTTTCAAGAAAAACCCTCTCCCTCCGAGATTAAAAGAAGACTTACACAAATACAAACTTCGGCGCACAAGTTACTCCGGTCATTTCACGCGAGAGACGACAGCTCCCAGCAAGCGAAGGCATTCGTCCAATCCTACATGCGCCTCGCAACCAGCGAATACGCTCGAAGGATGAAGGAGGAATACCCGGAATTCGCACGTGATACCCCCTGGAATTTCTGGACTGCTTACAGACTTCCCTCGGCTATCCAATCTGTGGAGCTTGTTGAGCATTGGGCTGAGTCGGCAATAGCGATAGTTGATAGAGAGAGCCGCCCAAAGGGTAGAGTTGTGAAAACTAAGAAAAACGTGGGCAAGACCGCGGCACGCGCGCTCGTCCGAAGTCTGGCGGGAGTGTGGCGACATGCACATGGCGAATTCCCCGGCGCTGGCTACTCCACCACGAAACGTGAAGCGGACAGCCCGTTTACCCGCTTTACGCTCAAGTTCATCAAGTTTCTGCGGGCCAATGTGACAGCCGACCGTAGGCGGCATCTGCCAAATATCGACAATGAGTTGTCCGACCTGACTGCTGACGCGATCCGGGGTCACCTGAGAACTTTCAAAGGCTCTTTTAACAGGTTGAGAAAAAAGGAACCTCGATAACCCTGGATGGTGATGCTAGCTCGATTATTTTCCGTACCCCACCATCCAAGACACTCCTCCATCGCCATTAGAATTTGAATACGGACGCGCGTGGTGCGTGCTGGATTCAAACGGGGTGCGATGGTGTCTGAACTTCAAGATGAAAACCTAGTTGGCGCGCAAGCACCGGATGGCGCGTGGATCCAATGCCTCTCGCTCCTCGCCATAGCCCAAGTCTGCCTTCGCGTTGGTCACAAAAAATCCTGGGTCTGGCAGGAGGTCAGAGCCGGTAGATTTCCGCCACCCATCCACTGCGGAAAATCGGCGCGTTGGGTTAGCAGCGAAATCGACGCCTGGATACGCGAGCGCATTGCAGAATCGCGTAAGGCCGGGTGAGGTGCGACGATGACGCGCGTTCCCGGCGCCGTTCAACATGCGCTACGCGAGGCGGCGGATGCTCTCACGGTGCTTGCAGCCGACATGCGAGTGACCGGTGCACGCCCGCGTCAACGTGCGCTCACAGCTCGCGTGCGCGATGCGATGGATACGGTTAATTGGGTAATCGGCTACGAATCTGCCCAGTGCGACCACGATCAGGGAGTCGGATCGTGAACGTCGAACGCGAACGCATCGAATCCGCCCTGAGTTATGTCCCGGCTGGTGATCGTGATCTTTGGTTGCGGATGGGGATGGCAATCAAGGCCGAGCTTGGGGAGGACGGATTTCCGCTGTGGGACGAATGGAGCCAGCGCGCCGAGAATTACCGCGAGCGCGACGCGCGGACAGTGTGGAACAGTATCAACGGGAGCGGCAAGGTGACGGCCGGCACGCTCTACTACGAAGCGAAGCAACGCGGCTGGAAACCGAGCGGCACGGCGCTGGATCAGGCGGAAGCCCAATTTACGGCACATGCGAAGCATGTTGCGGCAGCGGAGCGCGCGGGACAAATCCTCGCGACTGCGTCAGGCGAACCCAAGACACACCCCTATTGGTGCAAGAAAACGGTTTCTCTCGGCGCGCGGGTGAAGCGTGGCGCGTGGCCGCAACGCGGCTGGACGGATGCGCTGCTGGTGCCGATCTACCAGCGTGACGGCAAGGTGTGGGGGATCGAAGCCATCGACGAGGCCGGTGATAAGGACACGCTCAAGGATTGCAGGAAGGGGGGCGGGTTCTACCCCTTCGGCAAGATTCGCGGTGCATCGAGGGTGTTGATCGGCGAGGGCGTTGCGACCGTGGCGGCCGCATTGACGGGGGACGACGCGCCGGGGCTTGCCGCCCTTACAGCGGGCAATCTCAAGGCCGTGGCGCAATGGGCGCGTGAAGTTTTAGCACCGGGCGCGGACATCATCATCCTGGCCGACAACGACCCGAAAGCGGACGGATCGAATCCGGGCATGAAGGCTGCTCTGGATGCAGCGCGGGCTGCGACGGGACGTGTCGCCATTCCAGAGCTTGACGGGCGCGCGTGCGACTTCTGGGACGTATGGGCGGAACGGGGCCACGACGCGATACAGCACGCTCTGGCGAACGCACAAGCGCCGGTCAATAGCGAGGCACCGGGCGAATGGCCGCAACCACAGCAGCTACCCGAGGGCTTGCCGGTTGTCGCGCCGTTTGACTTGGCGCTGTTGCCCGAGACATTACAGCCGTGGGCGCGCGATATTTGCGAGCGTGTGCAGTGTCCAGCGGATTACGTGGGCGTCACGATCATGGCGGCGCTGGGTTCCGTCATTGGACGTAAGGCGGGAATCCGGGCGCAGGAACGCACGGACTGGACCGAGTATCCGAATCAATGGGCGCTGTGTGTCGGGCGTCCTGGCGTGCTCAAGTCCCCGGCAATGGAAGCGGCGCTCTCGCCCTTGAAGCGGCTGGCGGTGCAGGCATCGGAAAAGCATCGAGTGGCGATAGAGGAACACCAGCAAACGGCACGGCTGGGGAAACTCAAGGCGGAAGCATCGGAGAAAGCGGTGCGCGAGAAGCTGCACAAGAATCCGAAGGCCGACGTTTCCGATGATCTGATCGCGGACACAACCGCGGTGCCGATGCTGCGGCGCTATATCGCTAACGACACGTCGGCGGAATCATTGGGCGAGCTGCTGCGCCAGAACCTTAACGGGTTGCTGGTATTCCGTGATGAACTGGTTTCGTTGTTGAAGGGGCTGGATCGCGAGGAAAACGCGGCGGCGCGTGGTTTCTATCTCACTGGCTGGGCCGGGAACAGCGCTTACACCTTCGACCGTATCGGGCGCGGGTTGAATCTGCATATCCCTGCTGTCTGTCTGTCGCTGCTGGGTTCGACTCAGCCGGGGCGGATCGCGGAGTATCTGCGCGCAGCGGTGAAGGGCGGCGCGGGCGATGATGGACTGATTCAACGCTTCGGGCTGCTGGTATGGCCGGACACCGGCGGCACCTGGCGCGACGTGGACCGCTGGCCGGATTCGGAAGCACGGCACAAGGCAAACGCCGTCTTTGAGAACCTCGACGGACTCGACGCCGAGGCAATCGGCGCGCAACAGGATGACTTCGGCGGCGCGAGGTATGTCCGCTTCGATGATGAAGGGTTGGGACTGTTCCGAGAGTGGCGCGGGGTGTTGGAATCGAAACTGCGGACAGGCGATCTACACCCGGCGCTGGAATCGCACCTTGCCAAGTATCGCAAGCTGGTGCCCGGCTTGGCGCTGATCCTGCATCTTGCCAACGGCGCGACCGGGCCGGTATCGAAGCGGGCGACGCTGCAAGCGCTCGCGTGGGCGGAATACCTTGAAACCCATGCCCGGCGAGCTTATGCCAGCGTGACCAGCCCCGAGGTTACGGCCGCAAAGGCGATTGTGTATCGACTCCGCCGGGGCGATCTGAATAGGACGTTTTCCAGCCGGGACGTTTGGCGGCCAAATTGGGCGAACCTCTCGGACCGGGAAACGGTGCTTGATGCACTTCGGCTGCTGGTGGATTTCGACTGGATCATGGTCACCCGGACCGAGACTGCGGGGCGCACCGCGACCGTTTACGAGGCTAATCCCAAGGGGCTCAAGGCATGAGCTACCTTGACAGACTGAAGGCCGAAATCTCAGAAAAGGCCATACCCGAGCAACTGCCAAAGCTGCCAAAAGCCCCTTATGGCAGTTTTGACAGTGCCCCAAGTAGGCACATTTCAGAAACTGAGGCGGCGAACGATTCCCCTGATGTGCTCCCAGATCCGGGTGCCGAGGCTCGACGGCAGCGGGTGCTGGCAATGCTCGCAGAACACCCGGGCGTGCGTTACGCTGCGATAACGGATGCTCTGGCGGTGCCCGGCAGCGTGATGCTAACCCTGGCAATCCGCCATGTTGTGACCGTGGAGCTACTGATACCGGCGGCGAAGTGGGACGGCGTGTTGTTTCTCCATCTGCTGGAACGCCACGGCGCGACGGTGCATTGATGGGACAGGATCGCGGTTTTACATTTTTTGGGCGCTGCGAAGCCAAGACAAAACGCGGGACACGCTGCCAGCGCATAGTAGTTTTTGCGAACGGGCGCTGCGCGGCGCACGGCGGCGATAGCAGCGCATACATGAAGGAACGGGCGCGTTGGATCGCGGAGAAGGCCAAGCGTCGCCGCGCGCGCTGGAAAAGGCGAATCAAGGACGGACATGGCCGGACGCACTCGGACACGCCGTAATCGCGCCGAGGGCCGAACTTGCGGTGCACATTGCCGAAGCACCGGACGACCGTGCAGGCGCACTTTGCTACTGCGTGGAAACAGGTGCCCGAATCACGGCGGATTAAGCACAGGCCCGAAAACACCCGAGGGCCGGGAACGGGCGCTAAACGCGCTACGCGCGGGCTGGTTGCTTTGGCAGGCGCGGCGGAAGGGCAAGGTATAGTGTCACAACAGCGGGCGCGTACGTGCGTAATGGAGTGCCAAAGGCGCGTAATGCGTATCAGGCGGCTGTCTTCTGAGATAGCGAATTGAGGAGGTGGGCATGTTTAATGGTGAGGCTTTTCGCCAAGACCTTGAGAAAGCTGCAACGTACTTTGAATCACATTCCTGGGAGCCCGCACTTGCTTCAAGGGTCAACAAGTGGGCTGATCACGGAGCTGCTCTGATAGATGATCAAAACGCAGACCGTGCGACCCGCTATTTGCTTGCAACGATAGGTAGTCTCGCTGATCAAAACGCGATTTGCACACAGATGACAATCGCGGTCTGGGCGCGTCGGCTTTTGGTGCCGCTTTGGATCGCAGCAACGGCATTATTGTGGATTGCGTTTCGAACGTGACTTCTTGGCAGCCTGACCGGTCCGAAATATTCGGCGACCCGATGGACAATGCTATCCGCACGGCCATGTAAACCTCGCGCGTAGCGTGCGCACGTCATGGAGTGCCAATAGCAGCAGGCACACTCACCGGGGCCGAAGGAAATCTCGCAGGTGCGCGGGCGCACGTCTCGGGGTGCAGATCGAAGATACCCGCCAGCCGGGCAGGTTAACATCGCGGGTGTGCGCGTACGTCATGGGGTCGCGACTCAATCTCGCGGGCGTGCAAGTGTCATGGGCTGCCGCAAGCTAACCTTGACCTCGCGCGCGTGGGGTGGACGTAGCGGGTGCGCAGGCGCGTTGTGGGGTGCAGGTTGCCATCGCAGGCGCGCAGGCGCGTTACGGGGTGCATCCTCCCATCGTGCGCGCATGTGTGCATCTTGGGGTGCAATCTGGCGACCGGAAGCCGGGCACCATTCCGTATGATTTCCGTATGGAAATCCTGCCTTAACTTAACCCGCTGATTTTACGCCGTCTATCTGTGGGCGGAGACGCTTGTCCCTGCCCGAGCAAGGCAGTCGTGAAACGCGGCCGCGCGGTCAAGCCGCGCGGTGAATCGCGACGGGAATGCGGCGGGGGCCGAAGGCGCGCTTGAAGGTTTCGAAGCGGCCGGCGATCGCGGTGCCGCAATCGGGGCACTTGCCGTCGGGCGTGATGCGATACTCGTCGATGCGGTACCAGTCGCGTATCACGAGCGCGCTCTTGCAGGCGGGACAATAGGTCGAACCGCCTCTTTCGTCATGGACGTTTCCCGTGTAGACGTAGTGCAGGCCTTCGGCAAGCGCGATCTCGCGCGCCCGGGTGAGCGTCGCCGGCGGGGTGCGCGGCAGATCAGTCATTTTGTAATCCGGATGAAACGCCGTGAAGTGCAGCGGCACGTCCGGGCCGAGTTCCTTCATGATCCATATACACTCGGCGGTGAGCTCCTCGACTGAATCGTTCTTGCCGGGAATCAGCAGTGTCGTGATCTCGAACCAGCAGTCGGTCTCGTGCTTGAGATAGACCAGCGTTTCCAGCACGGGTTTAAGGCGAGCGCCGCACAGCTTGACGTAGAAGTCGTCGGTGAACGCCTTGAGATCGACGTTGGCCGCGTCCATTTTTGCGTAAAACTCGCGCCGCGGCGCGTCGTGGATATAGCCGGCGGTGACGGCGACGGTCTTGATTCCGCGCTCATGGCAGGCGTCGGCCACGTCCATGGCGTACTCGGCGAAGATCACCGGATCGTTGTAGGTGAACGCGACGCTTGTGGAGGAGCCTGCGGCGGCCGCGCGGGCAATTTCCCCGGGGGATGCCGAGTCGGCAAGCGTATCCATCTCCCGCGACTTCGAGATGTCCCAGTTCTGGCAGAACTTGCAGGCAAGGTTGCAACCGGCGGTGCCAAAGGAAAGGACACTCGAGCCGGGATAGAAATGGTTGAGCGGTTTCTTTTCGATCGGGTCGATGCAGAATCCCGAGGAGCGCCCGTAGGTGGTGAGCATCATTCCGTCACCCACGCGCTGGCGCACGAAACACGCGCCACGCTGGCCTTCATGCAGGCGGCAGTCGCGCGGGCACAGGTCGCACTGCATGCGGCCATCCGGCAGCATGTGCCACCACCGTCCCGGATATTCGTGCGTTGCACTCATTGGGTCATGGGAAATGAGTGATGGGTGACGGGAAAGTTCCCGTTTATCCGCTCAGGCGTTCCCCTTTTACACATTACCCATTTCTCATTACTCGTTTGTCTCGCGCCACTTGGTCACCACGTAGCGCGCAAGCTTGACTTCGGCATCCCAGAAATCCGGTGGCAGCCCCGCCTTTTGCTTGAGGTGCCCGAGGAATTCGGCCGGCTCGCGGTAGGTGTCCCACACCTGGGGCAAGAACGTGCTGCGGTGGTGGCCGTATTCGAACACGAGGCCGTCGATGCCCGAGCGCAATTGCGCGAGCGCGTCGCGTTCATCGCTGAAGCGCATCGGCAGGAGCGGAGACAGCACCGAGACCTCGACCGAAATTGCGGCGTATTCTTCCTTCGTCAGCGGCTTGAAGCGCGGATCGCTGAACGCCGCAGCGACGGCGTTGTGGCGCACGTCGTCGAGCAGGGTGCGCGCGGCGCGCAGCGTCCCGATGCACCCGCGCAGCCGCTCCTGCTGCGTCAAGGTTACGAAGGTCGCTCCGGTGGTGCGCAGCCATTCCGCGTCGGCTGATGCGCGATGTTCGATGCCTACCTTCGCTGCGATCGCCGCGCGAGCGAGCGGCAGCAGAACCGCGCCGGCGTCGGCGGGCAGCGCAGGGGCGTCCAGCTCAGTGGGCATTCCCGGCGTCCTCGTAAAAGGCGAACGACGCGTAGCCCACCACCCGTTTCTTGTCGCCGGCGGTGTCGCCCGAGTTGCGCAGGTCCAGCAATGCGGGCTTGAGTCCACGGCGTTGTGCCGCAAGCGTGAGGCCGGTCACCGGCGTCGCGCCGCACGCCTGATGGTGGGTGATCGACGTCGAAAGCTTGAGAATCGACTCGCAGGTGCCGCGGTCCGTCGTCTGCGCCTCGGCGTAGGAGAGGTAATGCGAAAGGTCGGAACTCACCACGAGCAGAGTTTCGGGACCGCCCCACAGGATTTCGAGCACCTCAGCCACTTGCTCCGCGCGGGCCTGCCCTACGGCAAGGGGGACGAGCGAAAAGCGCGCCAGCACCTTCTGCAGGAACGGAAGGTGCACTTCGAGCGAGTGCTCCAGCGCGTGCGCTGCGCCGCTGACCGTGATCTGGGGCAGACGATTCAACTCGGCCACTGCATTACTGTCGATATCCACGGCGCCGAGCGGCGTCGCAAAACTTTCAGTATCGGGCAACGCGAGACCCCGCACGGCGACGCGGTGGGTTGGCCCCAGCAGCACCACCCGCGTAATGCGCTCGCGCGCAGGGCGCAGGGCGGCGTAAACGCTGGCCGCGATCGGGCCGGAGTAGATGTACCCGGCATGGGGCGCGATGATCGCCTTGGGTATCCGCGACGTGGGCTCGCCTGCGTTCCCCAGCATGGCGTCGAGGTTACGCGCGAGGGTCGCCGCATCCGCCGGGTAGAACATCCCGGCGACCGCCGGAGGACGGATACGCTGTTGCATGGTCGGGGGCATGTCCTTAAATGCAGGCGCGCGCCGCAAATTCAAGCATGCAAACCATTATAGTCCCGCGTCCTTGCCCCGCGCGAGTGGCGCCGCGATAATGACGCGCTTGAAGGTCCCCACCCCATGCCCAGATTCACCGCGCTGATTCCCGCGGCCGGCGGCGGTTCGCGCATGGGTGACGCCGTGCCCAAGCAATACCTTGATCTCGCAGGGCGTCCGTTGCTTGCCCATTCGATCGAACGACTGAGCCGGCACCCGCTGATAGGGCAGGTATTTGTGGTGCTGGCCCCGGGCGACGGGCATTTCTCGCGTCACGACTGGCGGGCGTTTGCCGGGAAACTGACGCCGCTCTATTGCGGCGGAGAGACGCGCGCGGCGAGCGTTTTCAACGGATTGCTCGCCGCCAACGATGCCATCGAGGCGTCGGACTGGGTACTGGTGCACGATGCGGCGAGGCCGTGCCTGGGGCGGCCCGAGCTCGACCGCTTGCTCGAGCAACTCGCGGACGATGAAACCGGGGGGCTGCTTGCGATACCGGTTGCCGATACCCTCAAGCGCGCCAATCGGGAAGGGCAGGTGCTCGCGACCGAGTCGCGCGAGAACCTGTGGCAGGCGCAAACGCCCCAGATGTTCCGCTACCGCCTGCTCATCGAGGCGTTGCGGGGGATTCCGCCCGCGGCCGTGACCGACGAAGCATGCGCGATCGAGAATCTCGGACTGAAACCACGATTGATCATGGGCAGCGCGCGCAACATCAAGGTGACCTACGCGGAAGACCTCGCGCTCGCCGAGCTGATCCTGGCGAGCATGGAACCGCAGATAAACGCCGATAGCACCGGGACTGGAAGTGCGTGAGCCGTGAACGGTGATCGGACGAACCCAAGGTCGCGAAACATGTCTTGTCGGCTCACGGATCACGGTTCACTGTTCACCTGGAAATATCTGCGTTAATCTGCGTTCATCGGCGGCTCATGACGGATGTTAGATGAGAATCGGGCAGGGTTTTGACGTTCATGCGCTCGTCGCGGGGCGCAAACTCATCATCGGCGGGGTCGAAATTCCTCACGACCGCGGCCTGGCAGGCCACTCCGACGCCGATGTGCTGCTGCACGCAGTCTGCGATGCATTGATCGGCGCGGCTGCCCTTGGCGATATCGGCGCCCATTTTCCGGACACCGACCCGCGCTACCAGGATGCCGACAGCCGCACGCTTCTGCGCGCGGTGGCGCAGATGCTCGACCGGCAGGGCTGGCGGGTCGTCAATGTCGATTCAACCATCATCGCCGAGGCTCCGAGGATGGCGCCGCATATTTCCCGGATGCGGGAGAACATCGCCGCGGACCTGGGGCTTTCCGCCGCCGCGGTGAACGTGAAGGCGAAGACCGGCGAGAAGCTGGGCAGTATCGGACGCGGCGAGGGCGTCGCCGCGCAAGCGGTGGCGCTCGTCACATGGAAGGACGTGAAAACCGCCGCGTGCGCCGATTAGCACCCGGGCCGCCCCGGGCGCGTGGCTCGGCGCGCCTGTTTTTCGCGCTGTGGCCCGACGATGCGACGCGCGCGGCGCTTGCTGATCTTTCACGCACGGTGCACGAGCAATGCGGCGGAAGGCGGGTGCAGGAACACAACATTCACCTGACGCTGGTGTTTCTTGGCGATGTCCGGGCCGACCTCGTGCCGGCGCTGCAGCACATGGCGGGCGCGATGCAGGGTCCGCCCGTCGATCTTGTTCTGAACACCGCGGAATACTGGCGCCACAACCGCGTCGTATGCGCCGGAACGAAACTCTGCCCCTCAGCGCTGCGCGAACTGTGCCTGCGGCTCGGCGCGGGCGCCCGCGATCTTGGCATTCGTACCGAGGCGCGCGACTACGTTCCCCACATTACCCTGCTGCGCAAGGCGGTGCGCGCGCCGGCGCAACGGGACTTCAGCGAGATCGCGTGGCACGCTTCCGAGTTTGTCCTGATTCGGTCGGCGCCGCGCCAAGGCGTGGTGGCCTATGAAACGATCGGCCGCTGGGCGCTGGCAGCCCCGGAGTGGTCGCCTTGACGTGGCGAGGTCACCGCGCGGCTTGAGCGCCGGCGCCGAGCGGGAGTTCCACGCGAGCGCGCAGGCCGCCGCCTTCACGCGGCAACAAGCGCACCTCGCCGCCGTGCATGCTCGCGATTCGGGCGACGATGGCGAGGCCCAGACCGGTTCCCGGCCCGGTGCGGGCGCTTTCGAGACGAGTGAAAGGCTGCAACATGCGTTCGGCCTGATCGCGCGGGATTCCGGGTCCGCGATCGAGGACCTCGATCGTAGCGACGCCGGCGTCCGCCGCGGTTCTGACCTCCACGGCCGTGCCGCTGTGGCGCAGCGCATTGTCGATCAGGTTCGCGACGAGACGCTGGATCGCGACCGGTCGCTGCGCGAGCGGGGGCAGCGGGGAGAGTTGCATCGTGACATTCCGCCCCGAGCGTTCGTAGCGCGCGACCACGCTTCGCACCAATGCATTCAAGTCGCCGTTTGCCACCATGGCTTCGGCATCGGCCAGCCGGGCGAAATCCAGAAACTGGCTGATTGCGGCATCGATATCTTCGATGTCCTGCACCAAGTCCGACTTGATCTCGGTCGCACCCTTGTCGTCGAGCATTTCGAGACCCAATCTGATGCGGGAGAGCGGTGTCCTGAGATCGTGCGACACCCCCGCCAGCAGCAGTGCGCGTTCCTCGTCGAGCCGCTTGAGATCGGAGGCCATCTGGTTAAACGCGCGGGCGACGGTGCAGATTTCGGCAGGGCCCGTTTCCGTTACCGGCGCGGGTATGGTGCCCTGGCCCATTTGCGCAGCGGCGCGCGTGAGCTCGCGCAGAGGCTGATTGATGCGCGCGACGATCAGGAATGCTCCAGTCAGCGCAAGCACGAGTACCAGGGCGCCGAGTCCGACCCAGATCAACGGCTCGTTGCGTTCGATGCGCGAACCCGGCAGCAACACCCAGTATTCGTCGCCATCGATCCGGAAGCTCACCCACAGCCCGCGCACGCCGTCGCGCGCAAGCGCCATGCGGGTATCGGGGCCCAGCTTCTCGCGCAGATGGGATGCGATGACCTGCAGAAAGGGGCGATCGGGCAGCGGCGCGATGCGCTCGTCCGGCTCGCCGGCGTAGACCTGGATGCCCTCCTGTTGCGACAGCTCTGCGAGCAGATCGTAGCGTTTCGCGGGTTGAGCCGTGACGAGCGCCGCGCGCGTGAGGTTGACGATGCTCACGAGCTGCTGCGCGGCCTGGCGCGCCCGCGGCTCGCGCTCGGAGACGCGGAAGATCTGCCACCAGGCGAGGTTCGCGACAACCAGCACCAGCGCGATGAGCAACACGCTGCGCCACAACAACGTGCGCGGCCATAACCTCATGATAAGGCGTGAGCGGTGACCGGTGACCGGTGACCGGAGAACGTCAACATCACGAATGTCGTCAAATCACTGGTCACTGGTCACTGGTCACTGGTCACGGGTCACGGGTCACGGGTCACGGGTCACGGGTCACGGGTCACGGGCCACAACCTTGCCGTCGGGAATGAAGACGTAGCCGAACCCCCACATGGTCTGGATAAAGGCCGGCTTGGCGGGGTCCGGCTCGATCAGCTTGCGCAACCGCGACACCTGGACGTCGATCGAACGGTCGAACGCGCCGAATTCGCGTCCGCGGGCGAGTTCCATGAGCTTGTCCCGGGACAGCGGCACGCGCGGGTTTTGCGCGAGCACCTTCAGCAGCGCGAACTCGCCGGTCGTCAACGGGACATCCTCGCCGCTGCGCGTAAGACTGCGCGTGGCAAGGTCGAGCCGGAACGCGCCGAACTCGACCGCCTGCGCCGTTGCGGCGGGCGCTCCCGGAGGGCTCGGGGCGGGACGGCGCCGCAGCACGGCCTGAATCCTCGCGACCAGTTCGCGAGGATTGAACGGCTTGGCGAGATAATCGTCGGCGCCAACCTCCAGGCCGACGATGCGATCGACCTCGTCCCCCTTGGCAGTGAGCATGATGACCGGCATGTTCTCGTTGTTGCCGCGCAGCCGCCGGCAGATCGAGAGACCATCCTCCCCGGGCAGCATCAAGTCGAGCACCATGAGGTCGTAGCGCTCGCGCGCGAGCAGCCGGTTCATCTCGGTTGCGTCGGCCACCGCCCGCACGGTGTACCCCTGCTCGGTCAGGTAGCGGTTGAGCAAATCCCGCAATCGCAGGTCGTCGTCGACGACCAGGATCTTCGTCTTGGATTCAGCCATGATTCATCCTAGCGATCGAAGCTCAGGATGCGCTCCGATTTTGTAAGAGTCCGTTTCCTGTGCCTGATATGAAACAGATTGTTACACAATCATGCGGTTATGCAATGAGTAATGGTGAGGGTCGCGTTAGTCTAACCAGCAACGGACCGGTGGAGCAGTCAGTGCCGGTTTGCACAAGATAGACATAAATGATCAGGCAGGGGATTGTTGCAAAGGAGAATGCCATGAAACTTAAACTGCTTGTCAATGCACTGGTTGCCGGCGCGCTGCTGGCGGTTGCTCCGGTCTGGGCGCACGGCGGCCACGGCTACGGCCATGGGTACGGGCACGGGAAACACTGGGAGAAACAACACCGCTATAACTATCGCCATCATCGTCGTCACGTGTATCGCGACCGTGTGGTTGTCCGCGAGTACGTGGAAACAGTCCCGGTGTACAGGGACTATCCGGCGCCTGCAGCCGGCGTGCACATCGTGACGCCGGATCTTTTCATTCCCTGGCCGCGCTAACCCGGGGGGGCGGGGGCGGCACTGCATGGGCTGCTCTCGCGGATCTGTTGCGATGCGACAGGGCGGGAAAAGGTGCTGGAGGCAAGTGTAAAAATGTATTTCACGACGCGCCCGGGAAACACTTGGTTACAGAAAACCGCGCCCGGGTAACACCTTGTTTACAGACGCGGACTAGCATGGGTCAACGCTCACCGAAAAAGGCGCGTTGCTCGTGTCAGCAAGGTCTCATTACATACCACACCACGAATCAGGAGGCAGTATGAACAAGACTATCAGCGGACTCATGTTGGCGTTGTTGACGATGGCGGGGTCGGCCCAGGTCTTTGCGGCCGAGCGCGAGCGCGGCACTGGTGCCCGGCAGCAGAGCACACAGCGCATGCAGCAAGGGGTGCGTTCCGGCGATGTTGCGCGCGCTCAGACCCGCAGCTTTCAGCGCGGGACGACTGACGTGAGGCGCACCGAGCAGCGCTCCCGTTCCGATGGCCAGGTCGCACGCGGAGACGGGCGCAACTTCAACCACGATTTCAACCGCCAGAGCCGCGACGTCCGGCGCGAACGGCATGACGGCGACCGGCGTTGGGCAGGCCGCGACGACCGGTTCCGTGCGGGACGTGGCCACGACGGACGGTTTGCGAGCAACGACCGGTTCGGTCGCGCACAGGGCCAGCACCGCGGTTGGGAGAACAACCGTGGGAACCATTACGGTTGGGACAACAACCGTGGCCGCCACTACGGCTGGGACAACAACCGTGGCCGCCACTATGGTTGGGAGAACAACCGTGGCCGCCACTACGGTTGGGGGAACGATCACGGCCGCCCGACCTACGGCGGGGGCCAGTGGATCGACCGCCGCCAGCACCAGCAGCAACAGCGCATCGTGCAGGGCCTGCGTTCGGGCGAACTGACCCGGCACGAGGCCAACCGGCTGTTCTCGGAGCAGCGCGACCTGCGCCGGCAGGAGCGGGTATTCCGGTCGGACGGCGTGCTGACTCCGTGGGAGCGCGGCGAGATGCGGAAAGACCTCAACTCGGCGGGCCGGCACATTTATAATGAGACGCACGACGCCCAGAGGCGGTTTTGATCGCGGGAAGGAATGGCGGTAAATGAAGGCGTTCCTCGCAGCCATGATGTTCACCCTTGGACTGGCAGCCCTGCCGGCCACGGCGGACCATGAACGCGGGGGACGCTTTGGCGTGCGTCCGGAGTTCCGGGCGCAGCAAGGCCCGCCCGGGGAGTTCAGGGGTGACAAGGGCCGCGACGTCCGCCGGGAGCGCCAGGTGGATCGCCGGGCGCGCCCCCAGGGGCGGCTCACCGATGAGGAACGCCGCGACCTGCGCCGCGACCTCGACAAAGCCAACCGTGAACTCTACCGTCGGCGTTCCGAACGCAGATGAGTTGACCAGGATTTGGAGAAACGCATGAAAAACAAGGCGATATTATTCTTTTCTGCGCTGGCGATGCTGGCGTTTCCGGCATGGGCGGCAGAGGGCTTGCCGGGCGTGACCGTGAAATCCGAGGGCGCGCGGCCGCCAAGTGCCGAACGCCAGGCCATGCGGGAACGCTGTCGGGCCGATCCTGAAAAGTGCCGTGCCGAAATGCAGGCCCGGCGCGAGCAATGCAGGGCCGACCCGGAAAAATGCCGGGCCGAGCGCCAGGCGCGGCGCGAAAAATGGTGCGCCGAGAACGCCGAGAGGTGCAAGGAGTTGAGGGCGCGGATGGAACAGCACCGCGAGCAGTGCAAGGCCAACCCCGAGCAGTGCCGGAAGGAGCGCCAAGCGCGCATGGCAGAGCGCTTCAGAAACGCGGATGCTGACGGAGACGGCGCCCTGTCCCGCGCCGAGGCCGAGAAGGGCATGTGGTGGATGGTGCGCCACTTCGACACCATCGATGCCAACCGCGACGGGCAGATCACCATGGACGAGGTCATGGCCGCGCGCAAGGCCCGCGGCTCGCGCAAGGGCAGATCCCTGTAAGACCCCGGCCCCGGTGCCGTGACGCGAACCCTGCTCAGGGGCTTCCCGGTACTGGTGCTATGGGCTGCCGCCTCGACCGCGGTGGCGGCCGAACCGCTCGGCTTTGACGGCGCGCGCCACCTTCTCAACCGTACCAGTTTTGCGGCCAATGTGGACGACGTCGCCGCGTTCGCGCGGCTCACGCGCGAACAGGCAGCGCACCGCCTGCTCGCGTGGACCGCAAAGCCGAGGGTGACTCCCCCGCCGGCGTGGGCCGGCGAGCCGTACGAGTCGCCGCACCGCATCCGCACGCTCTCCGACGAGGAGCGCATGCGCTTTCGCCGCGAGCAGGTGCGCAAAGGCATCGAGCTGCGCGGATGGTGGCTGCAGGAGATGCTGACCACCCCCTCTCCGCTCAGCGAAAAGATGACTCTGTTCTGGCACAACCACTTCGTGTCGAGCCAGCAGAAGGTGCGCTCGCCGCAGCTCATGTACCGTCAGAACCTGCTGCTGCGCAGGCATGCGCTCGGCAATTTCGGTGCGTTCCTGCATGCCATCGCCAGGGATCCCGCGATGGTGATCTATCTAAGGCTTCTGGACGGCAACGGCAATCTGCCGTTCGCGGTGGATTTTCGTGACCTCTACGCCACCGTGCTGGAACGCTGGTGGGGCGTGCCGTCCGCACCGGTGCTCAATGCCCGCTTTACGCCGGTTGACCTCCTCAGATCATAGTCGCGCTGCGGCAGCCTGACGTTCATCCCCGCGGTCCGCCCGTCCGGCGGCGTCCCGCCATGGGGTCGGCCGGGAGGCCTCGTCCCCGTGGACATCTTCCACATCATGAACGTTTTGGCCCGATTCCTCGCGTTGTCGGCCCGGTAACGCTAGAATGTCACCTATAACGTCTTCCCACGATGCGGAACGGCGAGGACACCGGGAGAAAACTACATGCTGGCCACGCGGATACGCCAGAAGGACGGAATCTTCTATTTTGCAAGCTATCCCGCTGCGGAGGTCCTCAACAAGGTCCGATTCATCAGCCGGTATTACAGCGAAGGGGAGGAGATCGCGCCCCAGTCGGTGCCCTACACCGACGAGATCGCCCAGTTCATCGCGCGCGTCGAGCGCACCGACGAGGCGTTCCAGCGCCAGATTTCACGCGCCAAGATCCGGTCTCTCAAGAATTTCTACGAGATGGCGGTTTCCCAGCCGCCGATTCCGGGTACGGTGCTGCTCTTTACGCCGGAAACGCTGCGCTTCGCCGTCTCGGATGCCCACGCCGACGTCGGTCATCTCCAGGAACCCGATGCCAGGTACCTGATCATCGACGGCCAGCATCGCCTCGCGGCATTGCGCTTCTATCTCAAGGAACACCCGCAGGAAGCCGCCGGCATCCATGTCCCGTGCGTGATCTTCGACGGGCGCAGCGAGGATTTCGCCGCGGAGATGTTCGTCATCATCAATTCCACGCCGACGCGTATCAACAAGAGCCACCTGGTGGACCTCTACGAACGCGTGTCGTGGGCCGATCCCGACCGGCGCTTCGCCGCACGCATGGTGGAGGATCTCTATACCGAAGGGGACAGCCCGCTTCGCTATCGCATCAACCGCCTCGGGGGGCGCAGCCTCAAGGACAAGTGGATCCTGCAGGCCGAACTCTTCAACGAGTTGCACCGCTGGGTGAGCGTCGACTGGAAGAAGATCGCCCGTGCGCACAACAGCTACCGCGAGGAGGAGCGTTACTACGGCATCACCCGCGACTTCCTCAAGGCCGCGCAGAAGGTCTGGGGGGATGCCTGGGGCCATGACGGCTACATGGTCACCAAGCCCGTCACGCTGAAGGCCATGATCCGGGTGTGTGCCGACCTGGCGCGGGAAGACGCCGACCCGGCCGAGGGACGCCTCAAACGTTGGGAGGAGCGCCTTGCGCCGTGGGGCGAGCAGATCCGCGGCTTCCGCGTCGAGGGCTTTTACGAGCGCTTTCCCGCCAAGGGGCAGATCGAGCGCGTGGTGCGCATCCACCGCGATCTCGCGAAGATGGCCGGCATCGACACCCGCACCGCCGGCAAGCGCGAGTAACCACCCGCTGCCATTTTGTCATTGCGAGGCCCGCCGGGCCGTGGCAATCTCGTTGCAGGCAACGTAACTGCGCCCGCCGCGAGATCGCTTCGTCGGCCTTCTCCGACTCGCGACGACTGCAGGTACGGTCACAGGTGCTCACCCCGCGTCATTACGCCTTCGCCTCCTCGCGCACCTGCGCGAGCCTTGGTGCGCCGCGCATGGCCTGCGTGATCTCGGCCAGGATCGAGACCGCGATCTCGGCCGGTGAAATGGCGCCGATGGGCAATCCGACTGGAGCGTGGATGCGGGCGAGTTCAGCGTCGCTGAAACCCTGATCCTTCAGGCGGCCGAGCCGTGCGGCGTGCGTCTTGCGGCTGCCCAGCGCGCCGATGTAGAACGCATCCGACCGCAGCGCTGATGCGAGCGCGGGGTCGTCGATCTTGGGATCGTGGGTGAGCGAAACCAGCGCGCTGCGCCGGTCCAG
The DNA here is from genome assembly GCA_016199545.1 of Betaproteobacteria bacterium. Lineage (GTDB taxonomy): Bacteria > Pseudomonadota > Gammaproteobacteria > Burkholderiales > SG8-41 > DSOT01. The sequence continues at coordinate 18,137 of JACQGN010000220.1, forward strand.
CCCGAAGGAAGCGAGCGCTGCTTTGGGCCACTGCGACACCATCGTCACGCCCGGAAAGCGGCTCTCCGCGGCGAACGCGCTGCGCGGATCGATGACGGTGACGTCGTAGCCCGCGGCCACCGCCATCGGGATCAGCGATTGCGCGACGTGCACGGCGCCGACAAGGGCAAGGCGCCGCGGTTGCGAGAACACCTGCAGAAAATAGCGCCGGCCGTCGCGCTCGACGACGCGGCTGCGCTCGTCAGTGAGCGCGCGTGCGGCGTCTGCGGCGAGGGTGTCGCGCAGCCCCACATCGCCGGCGTTCTCGCTCTCGGCAAGAAGGGCGCTCCGCCCATCCGCCAGGTCGATGGCGATGAGCGCCGGCCTGCGCGACGCGCGCACACGACGCAGCGCCGCGAGCAGATCGTCCTGTCCGGCGAGCGACTGGACGAAGATTTCCACTTTGCCGCCGCAGGCGAGTCCGACCTCCCACGCCATTTCGTCCGAGACGCCGAATTCGAGCAGCTTCGGCGGCGCGCCCTTGAGGATCGTCCGGGCCTCGGAAATCACTGCCGACTCGACGCACCCGCCCGATACCGATCCCACGAATTCGCCCTTCTCATCCGCGGCGAGCTGGCTGCCGACGGGTCGTGGGGAAGACCCCCAGGTGGTCACGACGGTGGCGAACGCGACCTTGCGACCCCCGGCGCGCCAATGGGCCGCGGTGTCGAGGATAGCGTCGGTGTCGTCGCGCGAAAGCGTGGCAGTGGGTGTCGCTGTCGTCATGGCACGTCTCCGGGTGCGGGGCCGCAACGAAACCCGCGGCCGCCTAGCGCTATATATACACGAAAATTCTCAGGTGCGGCCGATAATACTCGATCGAATGCACGTTCGCCGCCCAGGAGAAAACCGTGGTGCAGTAAAATCAATATTCATCTGGGTTCCAACTTGCTCCGGGGCGACCCGTTCCAGAGCCCTTCATCGGAGACGAAATGAAGATCGGGCGCAACGACCTCTGTCCGTGCGGCAGCGGGAAAAAATACAAGCACTGCTGCCTCGCGCGTGGCGGGGAGATCGAGACCTCGCCATCGGATCTCGCCTGGCGCCGGCTGCGGCGCGCGATCGAGTCCCTGCCGACCGACCTGCTGCGCTTCGCGGACGGCTATTTCGGCCGCGCCGGACTGCTGGAAGCCTGGGACGAATTCACGCTGTGGAAGGAAGTCCCGTTCGATGCGAAATCGCCGCACATCCCTGTCTTCATGCCCTGGTTCTATTACAACTGGACGCCGGATCTTACGGAAACCGGAGTCAACGCCGACGCGCGCAGTGAGCTCAGCGCCGCCCAGGCCTACCTGCGCAGCAAGGGGCGGCGCCTCGAGCCCCTCGCTCAACGCTACATCGAGGCGTGCGTGGCGGCGCCTTTGAGTTTCTACGACGTCATCACTTGCGAGCCGGGGCGGGGCTTCACACTGCGCGACATCATCACGGGAGAAGACTGCCGCGTATCGGAACGCTCGGCCTCCGGCAGCGTGCAGGCGGGAGACATCCTCTTCGCCAAGATCGCGCGGCTGGAGGACCTCACTCTCATGGAAGCCTGCTCGACGGTCGTCATACCACCCGACCGCAAGGCCCCGATACTGGAGTTGCGCAAGGTGTTCCGGGAGTCCGGCACGCCGCTCACCCCGGATGCGTTGCGCGAGTACGATCTTGAGTTGATCGAGCTGTACCATGCCCTTGCCGATGCCCTGCTCAAACCGCGGATGCCGGAACTGCGCAACACCGACGGCGATCCGCTGAGCCCCCACAAGCTGGTGTTCGCAATCGAATCCCCGCGGGCGGCATTCGATGCGCTGAAGGACCTCGCGCTCGATGTCGATGACGCTGAGCTGCTCGCCGAAGCGAAGCTCGACGGGCAGGGACTGCTGCGCCGTGTGCAGTTTCCATGGAAGAAGCGCGGCAACCCGGTCAACAAGAGCTGGGACAACACCGTGCTCGGCAACCTCGCCATCGACGGCGAGAGGCTCACCATCGAGGTGAATTCCAGGGAGCGCGCGATCCGCATCCGCGAAATCGTCGAAGGCCGTCCCGCTGCCAGGGCGAAACACCTTGCAACCGAGATTCAGTCCATGGACTCCGCACTGGCCCGTGCGGGGAAGCAACGCGGCGGGAGGAAAGCGCGCGCAGCGCAGGAGGAACACGAGCGGCTCGCCGCGCTGCCGGAAGTCAAGGCGGCGCTGCAGGAGCACCTGCGCCGCCATTTCGAGAGCTGGGTGGACCAGGAGATTCCGGCGCTTGGCGGCAGGAGCCCGCGCGATGCGATGAAGGACCCCGACGGACGCGAAATGGTCGAAGCGCTCGTCCTGCAGGCGGAGCGCCATGGCCGCAACATGCAGCCGCCCATGGACGAGTCCATCATCCGCGACCTGCGCGCCCGGCTGGGGCTTACATGAGTTTTCTCTCCCACGACCGGGGGCCAACCCGATCTCTCCCCTCGATCGGCGAGCCAGCCCGAGTCCCCCCCTCGATCGGCGAGCCAGCCCGAGTCCCCCCTTCGATGGGGGAGCCAACCCGAGTCCCCCCGTTCGACGGGGGAGCCAGCCCGAATTCCCTCCCCCTTCGATGGGGGAGCCAACCCGAGTTCCCTCCCCCTTCGATGGGAGGCAACCCGAGTCCCCTCCCCCTTCGATGGGGGAGGGTTAGGGTGTGGGTGGAGGTGGAAGAATGTGACAGTGGTTCGACGTCATTTTGATACAAGCCCCGCCTCCCCACCCTACGTCTGCTCACTGCCCCCATGATCCGAAAGTGACGCTGCACGCCAGCCTATAATGAAACCGCATGCTCGCGCGAAAGGAGGGTGAGCATGGATCGTTTCCACCGGTATTACCGCCTTCACCGCATCCTCTCCGCGCGCCGCTTCCCGGTGCCGCGCACGGTATTGGAGCGCGAACTTGACGGGTGCTCGCGCGCCACGGTCAAGCGCATCATCGAGGAACTGCGCAACTGCGGCGCGCCGATCGAATACGTGCGCGAACACAACGGCTATCGCTACACGCCCGGCGCCGCATTCGAACTGCCCGGTAGCGTAGTTGCGCCCGACACGCCTGCCGGGCTCGCCAAAATCTTGGCTGTGGGTTGATGCTCGTTCACGGGATGTAAATGTGTAAGAATTGTGTGTACCAGGTACACGTCGGGAGCAGGGTATGGGCCACCGCATTAGCGTAATGATTGACTACTCCGTCTGGCTGGAGTTGCAGAAGATTCCCCAAGGCGAGCGCAGCAGATTGATAAGCGAAGCAGTGAGCAGGGAACTGCAGCGCCGCAGCCGCGGCCAGGCTGCGGCCGCGATGGACAGGTTGCGCAACATGCGCCGCAGGGCAGCCGCCAGTACCGAACAGTTGGTCCGTGCCGACCGGGACGCCCACTGATGAAGCTGGGATTCGGGGTCAGGTTTGTAGTGATGAAATGTTTCGGCCGAGAATATGCAGTTCCACGGCAGGCCCGCGTGCTTCGCCATGTTGACGAGCAGCGCAACTTTGCCGTTCGAAAGCGTCGCGATGATGTAGCGTTTCTTGAGGCGCTTCAATCCGGTACCTCGCGCGCCAGGCATCGGCGAACTTGTCCGCGTTGACCCGAAATCCCTTGGTGCGGGCGAGCGCCCCCACCTCGCGCATGATGCTGGAGCGAAAATCGACGCACGTGCCAAAGACGTCGAAGATGAGCGCTTTCATTCACTGCCCCCCATCCCAACCTTCCCCCGCAAAGGTGGGAAGGAGTGTTTTGTAGGCGCTTCCCCCACAAGGGGAGGAAGGAGATTTTTTCCAAGCTCTCTTACCTGGCGGCGGTCACCATGATTTCCACGCGCGTGTCGGGGGAGCCGAGCCGGGCTTCGACGCAGGCGCGAGCGGGCTTGTTGTCGGGGTCCACCCAGGCCTTCCACGCCGCATCCATCTGTTCCTTCTCCGCGATGTCGGCAAGCCACACGTTGGCGGAGAGAATTTTCGTCTTGTCGCTGCCGGCCGCGGCGAGATGCGCGTCGATTTTTCTGAGGATTTCCTCGGTCTGCGCCTTGCATGGCGCCGATTTGTTGTCGGCAGTGGTGCCGGCGACGAACACGAGGCTGCCGTACTCTACGCAACGCGACAGTACCGCGCCGGGCTGGTGACGTTTGATGGCGGTGCTCACGACGGGATCTCCTTTTTGTTGAGGGATTGCGCAAGACGGGAGCCTACTCCGCGAATGTGTCGTGCGCAACGCCGCCCTTGCTTTTGCCGCGGGTCCTGGTTAGCTTGCGCGTACTGCTCCCCGTTCTTTTCGGAATGGAAAACACATGCCTGGTTCATTGCCGTTGTCCAATCTACGGGTCGTCGAGTTCTGCCATGTCGTCATGGGCCCGACCTGTGGCCTGGTGCTCGCCGATCTGGGCGCCGAAGTGATCAAGATCGAACCGCTCGATGGTGATCACACGCGGAAGTTGACGGCCTCGGGAGCGGGCTTCTTTCCGACCTACAACCGCAACAAGAAAAGCTTCGCGGTCGATCTCAAGTCGGACGCGGGGCGCGGGATCGTGCTCGATCTGATCAAGAGCGCGGATGTCGTGACCGAGAATTTCCGTCCCGGTGCGATGGACAAACTGGGTTTCGGCTATGAAGCGCTCCAAAAAGTGAAATCCGATCTGATTTATTGCTCGCTCAAGGGATTTCTCCCCGGGCCGTACGAACATCGCGCCGGGCTCGACGAGACGGCCCAGATGATGGGCGGGCTCGCCTACATGACCGGCGGCAGGGAGCGCCCATTGCGCGCCGGAGCATCGGTCAACGACGTGATGGGCGGCATGTTCGGGGCGATCGCCATCCTCGCCGCGATACGAGAGCGCGGTGAGACGGGCCGCGGGCAGTACGTGAAAAGCGCGCTATTTGAAAATTGCGCATTCCTCATGGGGCAGCACATGATGGAGGGATTCATGACCGGGAAGCCCGTGGCGCCGATGCCGGACCGCATCCGGGCCTGGGCGGTGTACGACACCTTCCGGACCGCCGACGGCGAGCGGGTGTTCGTCGGCGTCGTGACCGACACGCAATGGAAGATCTTCTGCGGGGCGTTCGGGCTGAAGGAACTGCTGGCCGATCCTTCGCTCACCACGAATCCGCGGCGCGTCGAAGCGCGCCCGCGCATCATTCCGGTCGTGACGAAGATATTCGGCGCGATGACCAAGCAGCAGGTGCTCGACAAGTGCGAAGAGCTGGGATTGCCCTACGCGCCGATCGCCAAGCCCGAAGACCTGTTCGATGACCCGCACCTCAAGGCTTCCGGCGGACTCGCCGAGCTCACTCTGCTCAACGGTATCAAGACCCGCGTTCCGGCACTGCCGATCGAGATGGACGGGAAACGCTTCGGCACGCGACTTGACTTGCCCCAGGTCGGCGCGCATACGCGCGAAGTGCTGGAGGGTTTGGGTTATACCGGCGCCGAGATCGGGCGATTGATCGACCAGGGTGTCGTGCGGGCGTTCGAATCGAGTGGCCTGCGCTGATACGGGGAGGCCGGCAGCATGAGCGTTCGCATCATCGACGTGCGCGAGATCACGAAGCCGATCTCGTCGCCCATCCGCAACGCCTACATCGATTTCACGAAAATGACGACCAGCGTGGTCGCGGTCGTGACCGACGCGGTGCGCGACGGCAAGCGCGTGGTGGGCTACGGCTTCAACTCGAACGGCCGCTACGGGCAGGGCGGATTGATCCGCGAGCGCTTTGCGCCGCGCCTGCTCGAGGCCGATCCGACGACGCTTCTCGACGTCACGGGCGAAAACCTTGATCCTGACCGCATCTGGAACACGATGATGATGAACGAGAAGCCGGGCGGGCACGGCGAGCGCTCGGTGGCGGTGGGCACGATCGACATGGCGGTGTGGGATGCAGTGGCGAAGATCGCGGGCAAGCCCCTGTTCCGGCTGCTCGCGGAACGATATGCAGTCGCAGCCGATCCGCGGGTTTTCGTCTATGCCGCGGGGGGCTATTACTATCCAGGCAAGGGGTTCGAAGCCTTGCGCGCGGAGATGCGCGGCTACCTCGATCGCGGCTACACCGTGGTCAAGATGAAAATCGGGGGCGCGGAGATCGCGGAGGATCAGCGGCGCATCGAGGCGGTGCTTGCCGAGATCGACGGGGGGGCGACGTTGGCGGTCGACGCCAACGGCCGCTTCGATCTCGCCACTGCGATCGACTACGCCAGGATGCTGCGGCAGTACCCCCTCTACTGGTTCGAGGAGGCGGGCGATCCGCTCGACTACGCGCTCCAGGCGGCGGTCGCGGAATTCTATCCGGGGGCGATGGCGACCGGCGAGAATCTCTTCAGCCACCAGGACGCGCGCAACCTGCTGCGCTATGCCGGCATGCGTCCGGACCGCGACTGGCTCCAGTTCGACTGCGCGCTGTCATACGGCCTGTGCGAATACCTGCGCATGCTGGAGGTGGTGAAAGCCTCGGGCTGGTCGCTGCAGCGCTGCATTCCGCATGGCGGGCACCAGATGTCGCTCAACATCGCAGCCGGCCTCCGGCTCGGCGGAAACGAGAACTATCCCGATCTCTTCCAGCCGTACGGCGGGTTTCCAGACGGGGTCAGGGTCGAGAACGGGCATATCACGATGCCGGAACTGCCTGGCATCGGCTTCGAGGGAAAAGCAGATCTCTTCCGCGTGATGCGCGAGCTGGCGCATTAGCGCCCTGCGGAGAACGCCGAGCGCTGTCTTTGCGAGGAGGCGGAAGGCGACGAAGCAACCTCGCGGCGGGCGCGCTGCACGGTTGAATGTTACACTTGGGTGATCATCGGTTCCGAGGAGGCAGGACATGCCGAAAGTACTGATCGTTCACGGCGCGGGCATGAACATGCGCGGAAAAGTCCAGACCGAAATCTTCGGTCCGATGACGCTGCCCGAATACGACGAGCACATCCGGAAGTACGCCGGTGAATTGGGTATCGAAGTGGACATCTTCCACTCGAATGTCGAAGGCGAGGTGATCAACCGCTTCTACGCCGCGCACGATCGTGGCGCGCACGCCGCGATCATCAATCCCGCCGGATTTACGAGGGGCTATCCCGCGCTGGCGGCGGCAATCGCGCAGGTGAAGTTTCCCACCATCGAGCTTCACATCTCGAATCCGGCGCGGCGCGGAGGGGTGTCGGAGATTGCGCCGGTGTGCCGCGGCGTGATCACCGGTTTTGGGATCTTCGGCTACTACCTGGCCCTGCGCGGCCTGCGGGACATGCTCGCCGCAAAATAGCGCGCGCCGCGGCCGGCACGAATCGAATGAGCAGGTGTTCAACGGGGCCGACCGCCGAACGATTATTCCACGGAGACCAATATGGCAGAAGCGGTATCCATTCCCAATCCCGTCAAGGAATTGCTGAAGGCGGGCAAGGTCGCGCTCGGCATGAACGTGAGGCTGGCGCGCTCGGGCGATATCGCCCGCATCGCGAAAACGTGCGGCCACGACTTCATCTTCATCGACGCCCAGCACTCGCTTTATAGCGTGGAGACGATCGGCCACATCGCCCAGGCGGCGCTCGGTTGCGGGATTTCCCCGCTGGTGCGGGTGCGCAGCGTCGATGATCCCGACACGCAGGTGCTGCTGGATAACGGTGTGACCGGAATCGTATTCCCTGACGTGAGCACGGCGGCGGAGGCGCGCCGGGCGGTGATCCGCGCCAGATTCCCGCCGGTCGGCAAACGGTCGGCGGCCGGCGCCTACACGATCCTCGACTATAGAGCGGTGCCGATGGGGCAGTTGGTACGGGCGCTCGACGATAACGCGCTGGTGGTGTGCATGATCGAGACCCGCGAGGGCCTCGAAAACGTCGAGGAGATCGCCGCGGTCGAAGGCATCGATGTGATCCACGTCGGATCGAACGACCTGCTCACCGGCCTCGGCATGCCGGGCGCATTCGGCAGTCCCGAGCATATCGCCGCGCTGGACCGCGTGATCGCGGTGACGAAGGCGCACGGCAAGATTCCGGGCGTGGGCGGCGATCGCAACGTGGCGCGCCAGGCAGAATTCATCCGCAAAGGCGCGCGCTTCATCACCACCAACAGCGAAATCGCGTTCATCCTCGCTGAAGGCGCGCGCGTGACCGGGGAGCTGCGTCGCGCGCTCGGTTCGTGACCGGCAGAGACCGCGATGCCGCTTTCAGAATGCTTCCGGTCGAAAATCCAGCGCGGCTTTACCGTTTCCGAGCCAGGCAAGTGGTGACAACGACTCACCTGACTCGCCCCGCGGGGCGAGCGCCCGCGTCACAGCGAGCCGCGGAGCGCGTAGCGGCCGATGAAGTAGACGCCGGCCGCCATCAGGGCATACAGCACGTAGGTGGGGTACTTCTTGTTGTACCTGCCGTGCGCGACGCGGTGATCGTACCAGATCGCGCCGATGATGACCGCGACGATGGTCGCCGGGATCATGGCACCCGGATGCAGCAGGTAGAGTTCAAATGCCTTGTCGAGCGCGGCCGCGCCCCAACCCGCCTGCCGGAACGTGTGATAGAGGAGGCCACCAATGCCGGCGATCACCAGCACGACGATGACGAACGACTCCAGGAAGTCGCGGATCAGCTTCAACGATTCCTCCGGTGTACGGCGGCCGAAGCAGGCCGCCTGGGGGAAGCCCTGAAACTATTGTAGCAGCGTACCGTTGTCACGGGGGCGCCATTGCAGGCTGTCACGGAAGAGTGCCTTGCGGCTGGGCAGGAAGGGAAACCGGGAACGCGAATTATACGCTTGCGGGGGACCGCCGCCCGCCCGCCGCCGGCATGCCGGGGGTTAAAATGCCGCACTCGTAACACTTCCCACGCCGACGACCGGCCGCGGTTCCTCATCGCTTGAACATTCTCGCCCTCGACACCTCGAGCGAATATTGCTCCGTCGCGCTATGGCGAGACGGGGCTCTGGATGCGCGCGAGGTGCATGCCGGGCAGCGGCACTCCGAGCTCGTTCTGGCAATGGTCGATGAATTGCTCGGGCGCCATCACATGGATGTGATGACGCTCGACGGCATCGCGTATGGCGCGGGCCCCGGCTCGTTCACCGGGCTGCGCATCGCCTGCGGGGTGACGCAGGGGCTCGCGTTTGCCGCGCGGATTCCGGTGGTCGGAATTGAGACGTCGCTCGCGATGGCGGAACGCGCCGCGGCCGATCGCGTTGTGTGTTGCATCGACGCACGCATGCACGAGATCTACCACGCGGCGTACGAACGGCGTGAAGGCGCCTGGCGCGTCGTGCACGGCCCGAGCGTGGTGCCGCCGCACGCCGCGCCGCCGCTCCCGGGGAACGCCTGGTTCGCGGCGGGCAACGGATTCGCAGTCTATCGCGAAGATCTGATGTCGCGTTACGCGGGATGCCTGGGCGGGCTCGACGCCGACCTGCATCCGCGCGCGCAGGAAGTTGCGCGCCTTGCGCTGCCCGCGTTCGAGGCGGGCCGCGGCGTGGACGCAGCGCTCGCCGCGCCTCTTTACATCCGCGACAGGGTCGCATTGAAGACGCACGAACAGCGATGAGCGCGCAGCTCGAAACCATGCTTCGCTATCGCCGCATGAGCGAGGCCGATCTCGCCACTGTCATGGCGATCGAGAATGCCGTCTACACGCATCCCTGGACGCGCGGCAACTTCGTCGACTCGCTGAATGCGGGTTATCCCTGCCGGGTGGCGGAACGTGCCGGCGCGATCGTCGGCTATTGCGTCGTCGCGGTTGCGGCGAGTGAAGCGCACCTGCTCAACCTGACCGTCGCAGGGGCATGGCAGCGCATGGGGCTCGGCAGTGCGATGCTGCAGTTCGCGATCACCCTCGCGAAGGAGCGGGCTGCGCAAAGGATCTTCCTCGAAGTGCGCGTTTCCAACTTTGCGGCGCGCGCCCTTTACGCGCGCTCAGGGTTTCGCGAGATCGGCACGCGCCAAGACTATTACGCGGCGCACGGGGGCCGGGAGGACGCACGGGTGCTGGAGCGCGTGCTATGAGCAGCCGGCGCGACGAAATGCTGAAGGAGATGGGGCTGTGGCCCCGCTGGCGGCTGCGCCAAGGTGATGCGCCCTTGGGGGGAAGCGGTAGCGCAGGCGACTCGCCTGCAGCGGCGCCGCTGGCGCAAGGAGTTCACAGTCGCGGTTATCTGCCCCATCTCAAGGCGGAAGGTGGGGTCTATTTTGTCACGTTTCGCCTCGCAAACTCGTTGCCGGGCGACGTATTGCGTCAACTGGAAACGCTGACTCCCGAACAAAGGTCGTCGCAGATCGACGAGCACCTCGACGCTGGCTACGGCGAAGCGTGGCTCGCCGTCCCGGAGATCGCAAATGCCCTTAGAAACGCACTGCTGCATTTCGATGGCAGTCGTTATCGCCTCCGGGCGTGGGTCATCATGCCGAATCACGTCCATCTCCTGATCGAACCGCTGGGCAAGCATTCATTGTCCGAGGTCCTGCAGGGAGTCAAATCGGTCAGCGCACATGAAGCAAACAGAATACTGGGGCGAGAAGGGGCGTTCTGGCAACCGGAAAGTTACGATCATCTGGTTCGCGACTCCGGGGACTTCGACCGTTGCCACGAGTACGTCTTGCAAAACCCGGTGAAGGCCGGACTGGTAAGTGCCGCCCATGAGTATCCGTTTTCCAGCGGATTTCGGGGAGCGAGTTCGATAGCAGCCAAGCACGTTCCAGGGCGTGCAGGCGGGGCGCCTGCGCTACGCGACGATCGCCGGGCGCGCATCATGCGGATGGACTGGAGCGAGCTCAAGGCGTGTGTCGCGTCCTGCGTGGACTGCGAGTTGCATGCCAGGCGCAACAAGACGGTATTCGGCGTCGGCGACGAGCAGGCGAGCTGGCTGTTCGTAGGTGAAGGTCCCGGCGCGGACGAGGACGCGCAGGGCGAGCCGTTCGTCGGCCAGGCCGGCCGGCTGCTCGACAGCATGCTGGCGGCGATCGAGCTCAAGCGCGGTCACGACGTCTATATTGGAAACATCGTCAAATGCCGCCCTCCCGGCAACCGCAACCCGCAACCGCAGGAGGCGCTGGCGTGCGAGCCGTACCTGCAGCGGCAGATCGAGCTCATCCAACCCGCGCTGATCGTGGCGCTCGGCAAGGTCGCCGCGGTGAATCTGCTTGGGCGCGAGGCGACGATCGCCAGCCTTCGCGGCAAGGTGCACGAGTACCGTGGCACTCCGCTTATCGTGACCTATCACCCCGCGTATCTGTTGCGCAGCCTGCCCGACAAGGCCAAGGCGTGGGCCGATCTGTGCTTTGCCGTGGACACCATGCGCGGCTTGAAGGAGCGGGTGACCCCCACAATTTAGTGCGAAAATGCGTGGCTGACAGGGCGTGACCGACAGGGCGTGACCGACAGGGCGTGACCGACAGGGCGTGACTGACAGGGCGTGACTGATAGGGCGTGACCGGTGCGGCGCAATCGGCAAGAACGTTGCCAGTCACGCATCTGGAGTTACGATTCATCAGTCACGAGTCACCAGTCACGAGTCACGAGTCACGATTCATCAGTCACGTAACGGAGAACGATCATGGGCAGGAGGTTTCCAGCGGTAGTGGCGTTCGCGGCGACCGCGTTGTTGTCGGGCTGCGGCTACAACACGCTGCAATCGACCGACGAGCAGATCAAGGCGGCTTGGGCCGAGGTGCTCAACCAGTACCAGCGGCGCACCGATCTCATCCCCAACCTGGTCGAAACGGTCAAGGCGTTTGCTGCGCAGGAACAGCAGGTTTTCCTCGGGGTGACCGAGGCGCGTTCGCGGGTGGGATCGATCCAGGCGACCCCGGAACTCATTAACGATCCGCAGGCGTTCGCGCGCTTCCAGCAGGCGCAGGGGGCGCTGTCCTCGGCGCTGTCGCGGCTGCTGCTGGTGGCCGAGAACTATCCGCAGTTGAAGTCCGACCGGAATTTCCGTGACCTGCAGGCGCAACTTGAAGGCACGGAAAACCGCATCACCGTGGCGCGCAACCGCTATATCAAGGCGGTGCAGGCGTACAACGTCGTCGTGCGCCAGTTCCCGAGCAACCTGACGGCGATGCTGTTCGGGTTCAAGGAGAAGCCGCAGTTCACGGTCGAGAACGAGAAAGAGATCAGCAAGCCGCCGAAGGTCGATTTCAGCAAGCCCGCACCTGAGGCGAAGTAGTACAGCAAGTGTCCCCTCCCCCTTGAGGGGGGAGGGTTAGGGTGGGGGTGACAACGTGCAGGCACGAGCGAGCCTTATTTCTCTCACCTCGTCGCAGGTCGGGAAAAACAGGTTTTTCCTGCTCTTTCCCCTCTTGGCATGTCTGCTGATCGCCAGCGCGCGTGCTGAAGTCGCAATACCGCCGCTCGCATCACGCGTCACCGATCTCACCAACACACTCAATCCGCAGCAGCGCGACGCCCTCGAACAGAAGCTAGCGGGGTTCGAGTCCGCCAAGGGCAGCCAGATCGCCGTCCTGATCGTCCCGACGACGCAGCCGGAAGCGATTGAGCAGTATTCGATCCGCGTCGCCGAGCAGTGGAAGCTCGGGCGTAAGGGAGTGGACGATGGCGCGCTGCTGGTCGTCGCCAAGGACGACCGCAGGATGCGGCTCGAAGTCGGACGCGGCCTCGAAGGCGCGGTGCCCGACGCGGTGGCGAAGCGCATCACTGCCGACATCATCGCCCCTTACTTCAAGAAGGGCGATTTCGCAGGCGGCATCAGCGCCGGCATCGAGCGCCTGATCAAGGTCGTGGAGGGCGAGCCGCTGCTGGAGCCGGCGGGCAAATCCCAACCCTCAAGCCCCGACTTGCTGGACTTCGTCTACATCGTCGTCTTCGGTCTGGTCATACTGTTCGTGGTGGACCGCTTGCGAGGCGCCTTGTTCGGCTGGCTCGGTGGCTCCGCGGTGGCCGGGGGCGCCACCGGCGTCGTCGCTTGGGCGATTACCGGGGCGGCGGAGCTCGGCATCACTCCCGCGTTCATCATCTTCATGCTGGCCCTGTTTGTCCTAGTACGCCACGCCCCCAGGAGCAACTTTTCCAGCGGATCGTCGTACCGCAGCCGGAAACGATCCTCAGGCGGCGGCTGGTCGTCCGGCGGCAGCGCGGGAGGCAGTTTCAGCAGCTCGGGCGGCGGCTTCAGTGGCGGCGGTGGCGATTTCGGCGGGGGCGGGGCGTCGAGCAGCTGGTAGCTGCAAGCTTCAACGCAATGGACGCAAAGGAACGAAGGCAGGCGCAACGGTTGTGAGGACTATGGGTCTCAAGCGCGTCTTCAAGAATCTCACGATCATGGGAGCGCTCGTTTTCATCATGGGCACGGGATCGGGCCCGCTGAGTCTCTCTGGAAGTCAGGACAAAAAGCAATGACGCGTCCTTCGTGTCCATGCTTTAGCTGAGTGTCCCCATGGCCAATAGCACACCGCCGCTCGCGCGGCGCATGGCGGAAATCGCGCCCTTCCGCGTGATGGACATCCTGGCGCGCGCGCGCGAGCTGGAGACGCAGGGCCGCTCCATCGTCCACATGGAAGTCGGCGAGCCCGATTTCCCGACGCCGAAGCCCATTTGTGAAGCGGGCATTGCCGCGCTCCGGAAGGGCGAGCTCCATTACACGCCCGCCCCCGGCCTTTCGGAATTGCGCGAAGCCATCGCTGGGCATTACCGCGTGCGCGATGGCATTGACGTTGCACCCTCGCGCATCGTGGTCACCACCGGTTCCTCCGGTGCACTGCTGCTCGCGCTCGGCGCGCTGGTGAATCCCGGCGACCAGGTCCTGCTCGCCGATCCCGGCTACCCTTGCAACCGAAATTTCGTGCGCCTGCTGGAAGGCGAGCCGGTCGGCGTCGCGGTCGGACCCGACGGCAACTACCAGCTCACGCCCGAGCTGCTCGAACAGCACTGGGGCAGCCGCACCGCTGCCGCGATCGTGGCGTCACCTTCGAATCCGACCGGCACCATCGTGCCTTCCGCGCACCTCAAGGCGATGGTGCAGCTTGCGCGGGAGCGCGGCGGAACGCTGATCGTCGATGAGATCTACCACGGCCTGGTGTACGAGGGGGAGGCCACCAGCGCGCTCACGTTCGCTGACGACGTGTTCGTCGTCAACAGCTTCTCCAAGTACTTCAACATGACCGGCTGGCGGCTGGGATGGCTGGTCGTGCCCGAGCGCTATCTGCGCGAAGTCGACAAGCTCGCGCAGAATATTTTCATCTCGCCGCCGGCGCCGGCGCAGTTCGCGGCGCTCGCCGCCTTCCTCCCGGAAACCCTCGCTATCGCCGAAGCGCACCGCGCGGAGTTCAAAGAGCGGCGCGACTACCTGGTGCCGGCGCTGCGCGCGCTGGGGTTTGACATCCCGCACACGCCCGACGGCGCATTCTACGTCTACGCCGGCTGCGCTGGACTCACGGCGGACAGCTTTGCATTCACTCACGATCTGCTGGAGCGGGCGGGCGTCGCGATCGCGCCCGGCATCGACTTCGGCGCCAACCGGCCGCACGAACATGTTCGCTTCTCGTACACGAAGTCGCTCGACGTGCTCGCGGAGGGCGTGCGCCGCATCGGCGAATTTCTCCGCAGGCGGTAGACCCGGATACCCGTTTGTAGCGCATGGTGAGCCGATGACAGAATTGATACCGCCGGGTGACAGCAACGCCGTTGCGGCAGGCGGCAAAATCGTGGTGTTCTCCATTCTCCAGCCGTCCACATGCGGAGAATGCGGCGCCGAGCTTCCGAAAGGCAGCCTGTTGCGGATGGAGCAGGAGAAAGCGCTCTGCCTTGAGTGCGCTGATCTGGATCATCTGGTGTTTCTGCCGCGCGGCGATACGGCCCTGACACGCCGCAGCGGGAAGTACTCCACGTTGTCAGCGGTCGTCCTGCGATTCAGTCGCGCCCGCCGCCGCTACGAGCGTCAGGGCGTGCTCGTGGAAGCGCCCGCGCTCGAGCGCGCCGAAAAGGAATGCCTCGACGACGAAGCGCAACGGCGCGCTGCACGGGAGCGGGCTTCGCACGCGCGCGAGCGCGTCGATATGCAATATGTCGCCCAGTTCTCCGAGCAGATTCAATCCCGGTACCCGGGCTGTCCACCCCGCGAGGCCGGGGAGATTGCGAGGCACGCGTGCGAGAAGTACAGCGGGCGTGTCGGACGCTCCGCCCGCGCGAAGCTGTTTGACGCGCCGGCGATCGAATTGGCAGTGCAGGCTCACGTTCGCCACCGGCACACTGAATACGACGGTCTCCTGGCGCGGGGGTGCGACCGCAGCGAGGCGCGAGCCTCGGTGGCGCGCGCCGTGGCGAAAGTCATGGAGCGGTGGAGCAGGGAATAATCTGAACTCGTCGCGGATGAGCCACGTTTCCCGGCGTTTCCCCTCGCCCTCCGGAAGACGAGGCGATGGGAGACGCTTGTATACCCCGGCATATGGGTTTAGGATTTTCGGCATGCGGCTGGCGGCGCAGCGAACCCCGGGATGCTGGTTGTCGACTGGAGCTCCAAGGGCTGTCGCTGGTGCACTTGCCGGGAGAGTTCCGTGCCGGGGATGGAGAAAAGGTTCAACGAGTCGGAGGAGTTCAGGAGGATTACAGGAGGTGACGCAGGATGACTCAAGGTGAAGTCCGAAACTATGCCGTCAACGCGCGCTCGACCGACACGCACGGACGAGTGCTTTGCAACGTCCGTAACCATCATTTCGTGATCGACGGCCCGGTGCAGAACGGCTGTCCGGGCGAGGAGGTGACTCCCGCCGAACTCTTTCTCAGCGGCATCGCTGCCTGCGGAGTGGAGTTGCTGCAGTCGTTTGCCAGGGCGGACCAGGTTCCGCTGCGCGGTGTGAGCGTCGAGATCGACGGCACGCTCGATCGCGGCAATCCCGTGCGCAGCGATCTGTCGGTTCTCAACTCCGTCCACCTTCGATTCAATCTCAGGGGCGTGACGGAAGCGCAGGGTGCGGCACTCATCCAGCGCTTCAAGAACCGCTGACCACTCTACGGCAGCGTCGCAGTTGCGACGCCGGATGTCAGAGTGGAAGTAGGCACGGTGGCTTAGACGGACGTACGAGCTGGGGCGCTTCGGGACTGGCCCCGTACGTTTGCCACTCCATCCCACCCCCATCCCAACCCCCCGTCGAGGGGGAAGGGGTGAACAGGTCCCGAAGGGACATTAAGCGACGGCGCGCAGGATGAGGGAGAAGCCGCTCACGGTGAGCAGTGCGCCGATGAGCCGGATCACGTGCTCGCGCGCGAGATTGAGGTGCAGGCGGTTGCCGGCGTAAAGGCCCAGCGCCATCACCGGCAGCAGCAGCGCCGACGTGACGAGCACTTCCACAGTGAACAGCCCCGCAGCGGCGAACAGGGCGATCCGCGCGATGGTGGTGAAGATGAAAATCACCGGCATGGTGGCGCGGATCTGATCCGGTGTCGCCCCGCGCCCGGTGAGGAAGAATACGTAGATCGGCCCGCCGACGCCGAACGCCGAGGACGCGGTGCCGGCGAACAAACCGAGCGGCGCGGCTGTCCAACGCGCGAGACGCATCACGGCGCCGCGCTTCGCTGCATAGCTGATGCCAAACAGCATGGCCAGTGTCCCCAGCGCACCGAGCAGCACGTCGGCAGGCACACGCAGCAGGAAGAACACGCCTCCCAGCATGCCGGCGATCATGAAGGGCAGCAGCGGCAGGATCTCCGCCTTGTAGACGCTGGCGCGCAGCTTCACGCCCATGCGGACCGAGCTCACGCAGTCCAGGGCCACCACCACCGGGATCACGAACTTCAGCGGCAGGACATGGGCGAGCAGCGGCACCGCAATCAGCGTCGAGCCGAAGCCCGTGATGGCAAAGATGACATACGCGCCGACGATGATGAGCGGTGCGAATACGACAATTTCGAGGTCAGGCATGCGGAAACCAGGGTTGTTCTTGCCGGCCGGGTGCTGCCGCGAGTATACCTGTGGCTATAATCATGCGTTGATCCCTGGAAGCCCTGACCATGGTGGATGCCATTTTCTCGAGATTCATCAAGGCCGCTGCGGCCGTTGCGCTCGCCGTGCTGTTCACTCTCTCCATTGCGGCGCGGGGGGCGGCGGTGAGCCCGCCTTCTGGTGAAGATGCGCAACAGGCGGCGCGCGCGAAGCTCAAGACCGGGGAAGCACAACTCGCGGCGAGCCGCGCCCAGCTGAAAAGTGATCACCGGGCGCTCGGCGATGCGCGCAAGACGGGGGACAGGCAGAAAGTCCGCGCAGCAACCGAGAAAGTGAGAAACGCCCGCGCGCGGGTCGCCCGCGACCGGCAGCAGCTTCAGCGGTCGCGGGAACACCTGCAGAAGCTGCAGAACCCCGGCGGCAGGGAGCATGCCCGGGCGGTGCAGGAAAAGGCGAGGGCGGAGCGCGCCAGGAAGAACGCCGAACGCAGCAAGGCGAAGGCCGCGCGCGAGGCTGCGGCGCGCAAGGCGGACGAAGTCACGCGGAAGCGGCGGGCGGAGGTGGAGCAGAAACGGGCCGGGCGCGAGGCGGGCACAGCCGAGCGTGAGCGCATGAAAGCCGGGCAGGAACAACGCCGTCGCGAGCAGCAAGAGGCGCGCGAGGAAAGAAGGCGGCAGCAGGAGGCGGCCAAGCGCGACAAAGAGGAAAAGCGCAAGCAACGTGACGCCGAACGCGCAGCGAGGAAATCGTGATCGGCGCGATGACCGCTGCGACTGCCGCGAATTGCCCATGACCCGTGTCATCCTGATCCGCCACGCGGAGACGCCATGGAACCGCGAGCGCCGCATGCAGGGGCACATCGACACCCCGCTGTCGGTGGCCGGGCGTGCTCAGGCGGCGGCGCTCGGCCTGCGCCTCGCCGATGGCGGCTTCAACGCGCTCTACAGCAGCGATCTCTCCCGGGCACGCGAGACCGCGCGCGCCATCGCGGAGCGCAGCGGACGCGAGGTCGTTTCGGACGCGCGGTTGCGCGAGCGCTCTTTCGGCATCTTCGAGGGGCTGACCTACGCGGAGATGGCCGAGCGTCATCCGGAGGATTTCGCGCGCTTTGACGCGCGTGACCCCGATTACGTCATGCCCGGGGGCGAGAGCGCGCGCGCATTCTGGGAGCGCTGCCTCGCATGCCTCGGTGAAATCGGTGAGCGGCATGCGGGAGCCGAGGTCGTCGTCGTCACTCATGGACTGGTGCTCGATGCGGTCTACCGCGAAGCGCACGGGCTCGGCTACCACGAGCCGCGTCCCGTCCCCCTGGTGAACGCGAGCATCAATGCGTTTTCCTACGAGGAAGGCATGTGGCGCATGGAATCGTGGGGCGACGTCGGCCACCTCGATCCCGCACTTGTCACGCGCTACGAAGGACGCGCCAGATGACGAGACAATGTAGGCTGGGATAAGCGCAGCGTATCCCGACGGTCGCGCGAATTGTCGGGGTTCGCGTTACTCACTCCAACCTGCGATGCATATTAGCCTGAGTAAACGTCTCGTTGCGGCCTGCCTTGTCATGCTGCCATCGGGCTGCGCGAGCATCGGGTACTACCTGCAGGCGATGGGCGGCCAGTTCGAGGTCTGGCAGCGCGCGAGCGCGATCGACGGGGTGATCGGCGATGCGGGTACCGCCCCCGCGCTCAGAGAAAAGC
>JACQGN010000223.1 GCA_016199545.1 Betaproteobacteria bacterium
TGAAGCCGATGACGCCGCAGAACATCGTGATCGGCGGCGCATCCGGCGCCATGCCGCCGGTACTCGGTTGGGCCGCGGTGACGGGGGAAGTGACCGCTGACGCGCTGCTGCTGTTCATGATCATCTTTGCCTGGACACCGCCGCATTTCTGGGCCCTTGCGCTTTACCGAAAGCATGAGTACGCGAAGGCCGGCGTGCCGATGTTGCCGGTCACTCACGGCGACCGCTATACGCGCCTGCACGTCCTGCTCTACACCATCATCCTGTTCGCCTGCAGCATGCTGCCGTTCGTGACCCGGATGAGCGGTCTCATTTACCTCGCGTCGGCTCTGGTCCTCGGGTTCGCGTTTCTGTATTACGCGGTGAAGATCTACACCGACTACAGCGACGCGCTGGCGCGGCGCACGTTTCGCTATTCGATCACCTATCTTGCTGCGCTCTTTGCGTCGCTCCTCGTCGACCATTACCTGCGCGTCGTGCTGTAGTACGCCGAGGGCCGCATGCCAGGTGGCGCCATGAGACGGCGATCGATGATTGGGTCGTGCCTGCTGGTTATCGCGATTGTCGCCGGGGGCTGCGGCCAACCCGATACCCGGCCTCAGTTCAAGCTGACCGACGTGACCGGCGCGAATCTAGGCAGGGAGCTCAATCTTCTGGACCACAACGGCAGGCCGCGCGCGCTCGCGGATTTCCAGGGCAAGGTCGTGGTCATTTTCTTCGGGTTCGCGCAGTGCCCCGATGTCTGTCCGACGACGCTTTCCGAACTTGCTGCCGTGGCAAGGGAACTGGGCAAGGACGCTGACCGGATGCAGGTGCTGTTCGTCACCGTCGATCCGGAACGCGATACCCAGGAGGTGCTGCGGCAGTACGTGCCGTCGTTCGACCCGCGTTTCCTGGGGCTTTACGGCGACGCCGAGGCCACCGCGCGCGCCGCAAAGGCGTTCAAGATCTTCTACCAGAAGCAGCCGCTGAAGGACTCGACAACCTACAGCGTGGACCACTCCGCGGGAACCTATATCCTTGATCGCGAGGGTCGCCTGAGGCTGTACGCGCGCTACGGCGCGGGGGCCGCGCTGCTGTTGCACGACATACGCATTCTTCTTGATTCCTGACAAGAACCGCGCGGAGCAGCCCGTGCCCGAGCCACCGTTCCCGGGCGTGTGCGCGGTGCGAGTTGTGGCGTTGGTACAAGAAAAGCCCCGGGCGACACCGGGGCTCTTGTGAAACCGGCGAAGCTTCAGGCTGCCGCCGTGATGACGTTCTTCATTCGCGCCATGGCCTTGGCCTCGATCTGGCGGATACGCTCGGCGGATACGCCGAATTCGGCGGCGAGATCGTGCAAGGTCGCTTCCTTGAATTCATTGAGCCAGCGGGCTTCAATGATCCGGCGGCTGCGTGGATCCAGCACCTCGAGCGCGTGCTCAAGGCCGTTGGCGTGCAGGCGCGCCGTTTCCTCCTGCTCGAGGAGGCGGCTGGGTTCGGCGTCCTCCGCGCGCAGGTAGGCGATCGGGGCAAATGATTCGTCTTCTCCGTCGCCCATCGGCTCGAGCGCAATATCCCGGCCGCCAAGCCGGGTTTCCATCTCGACCACTTCCTCGGCCTTGACGCCGAGTTTCTTGGCAACTGCCTCCACCTCGTCGGCGCCAAGGGTACCCAGGTTTTGCTTGAGGCTGCGCAGGTTGAAAAACAGCTTGCGCTGCGCCTTGGTCGTAGCGATCTTGACGATGCGCCAGTTGCGCAGGATGAATTCGTGAATCTCTGCGCGTATCCAATGCACCGCGAACGACACCAGCCGCACGCCCCGCTCCGGATCGAAGCGCTTGACCGCCTTCATCAGACCGATGTTGCCCTCCTGGATCAGGTCCGCATGCGGCAGGCCGTAACCCAGATACCCGCGGGCAATCGCGACCACCACCCGCAGGTGCGACACCACCAGTTCCCGCGCAGCCCCCAGATCCTCGTCGCGACCAAACCGCCGCGCCAACTCCGTCTCCCGCTCCCGGGTCAGGATCGGAAAGCGATTGACGGTGCTGATATAGCTTTCGAGGCTGCCGGCAACGGCTGGAACCGGCAACGCTAAGCTCGTCATAATCAATCCTCCTTCTTGAAGCGCCAGTCTAGCACTCCTGCCATGAGAGTGCCAGACCGGCGCAAAGTTCCTGCCGCTGCCGCTTTGGCGGCGCGCAAGGCCGTCTATAAAATCGATATAGAATCAGCACGTTATTTACACGCGTGCCGCGCCCTAGACAGGATCTACGGCAACCAGGTGTTGCTGGACGGAGAGCCATGCCCCGAGCCAGCAGAGCCACGTTGAGAACAGCACGATGCCGGTGCTCTCCTCCGGAGTGAGCCGCCGCAGGTTGAGGCTGGCGCCGTAGATCTGGCCGATTTCGGTCAAACTGTGGTTCAACACGTAGGCGCCAGCCCATACCAGGGCCCAAGCGGCCAAGCCACCGAAAGCACCGAGCACGGCCCCGTAATAGAGAAACGGGCGGCGTATGAACGGGTCGGTGGCGCCGATCAGCCTGGAGACTTCGATCTCTTCGCGTTGCGTGAGGATCTGCAGGCGGATCGTGTTGAAGGTGACCGCGACCATGG
Organism: Betaproteobacteria bacterium; assembly: GCA_016199545.1. GTDB lineage: Bacteria > Pseudomonadota > Gammaproteobacteria > Burkholderiales > SG8-41 > DSOT01. Next base: position 2,599 of record JACQGN010000223.1, read on the forward strand.
CGATGCCCAGAGCCGCAGCCAGCAGCAGCACCACCAACTTACCGAGCCTGAGCAATGCATCCAGGCGCGTGGCCCAAGCCGTATCGAGCTGAACATGCGCTACCTTCGGCCACTTGCGAAACTCCTCGCGCATGTTCTGCAGATTCCCGGCCCCGCCATCCCTGGCGTCAACGACGAACGCATCCGGCAAGGGGTTGTGCTGCAGGCTATCTACCACATCTGCGAGCCCTGCGCTCGCCTTGAGCTCGCGTAGCGCCTGATCGCGCGGCACGAAGCTGAACTTCAGCACGCTTGCATGCCGCTTCAACCGGTCCCGCACCGCCGCCGCATCGTCGCCGCTGGCGTCAAGCGCAAGAAACACCGACAGCTGCGGTGTGCTGCCATGCGTGCGTGCGAGATGCTGCAGGGTGCCCAGAATGACGTAGCCTCCAACCGGCAGCGCAAGTGCAATGCCAATGACAGCGATATTGAGCAGGCTCGCCATCCGCGACCGCGCGAACCTGGCGCATGTCGCGGCAAGGGTGCGGGCATGTTGGGTCAGCCAGGTTCTCATGTGCGCGGGAACTCCGGGACGATCCCGCCGCTCCTGAGAGCGATCGCTCTCGACGCGAGATGCTGCGCGAGCAGCGCGTCATGGGTCGCGATGACCACTGTCACGCCGACTTGATGGAAGGATCGAAACAGGTCGCCCAATTCGCGCGCGTGTTCGGCGTCCACGTTGCCGGTAGGGTCGTCCGCAAGGAGCATTGCGGGGCGGTGCACGATGGCGCGCGCGATGGCAAGTCGACGCTGCTCGCCGCCGGAAAGCGTGATCGGGTATGCCCGTTCCTTGTGGAGCAGGCCCACTTTGTCGAGCGCCGCGCGCACCCGGCGAGCGGCTTCTCGTGAATCGTATCCCACGATGTTGAGCGGCAGCACGACGTTGTCGAACGCGTTGCGGTCGAACAACAGCTTGTGGTCCTCGAAGATGAGCCCGAGGTTGCGCCGCAGAAACGGGATGGCGCGTCGCCTGAGCGTCCCCACGTTCTGGCCGTTGATCACCACGCTGCCGCTGGTGGGCCTCTCGATCGCCGCCATGAGCTTGAGCAGCGTCGTCTTGCCCGCTCCCGAGTGACCGGTAACCAGCACCATCTCGCGGTCGGCGACCGTGAACGACACATCTTTCAGCGCCTCGACGCCGCCGGGATAGCGTTTGCAAACGGCGGTGAAGCTGATCATGGGATCGAGGATTCAGGATCGAGGATTCAGGATTGAGGATTCAGGATTAAGGATTCAGGATTGAGGAGCCAGGCACGCATGTTTCCCTTGACGACTCACCTTGCTCAATCCTCATTCCTCGCTCCTCAATCCTCGAGCAGTGCGTCGACGAACTCCTCGGCACTGAACGGACGAAGGTCATCGAGGCCCTCGCCGACTCCCACAAAACGCAGGGGAATGGTTCCTCCCGATCCGCCGCGGGCGCGTATGTGGGCGATTGCGGCGATTACACCGCCCCTGGCGGTGCCGTCGAGCTTGGTGAGCACCAGCCCGGTGACACCAAGCGCCGCGTCGAACGCCCTCACTTGGGCGATACCGTTCTGCCCGGTATTGGCGTCGAGCACCAGCAGCACCTCGTGCGGCGCGCCCGGCAGCGCCTTGGCGATGACGCGTTTGACTTTCCTGATCTCTTCCATCAAGTGCAGCTGCGTCGGCAGCCGTCCGGCGGTGTCCGCGAGCAGCACGTCGACGCCGCGCGCCTGTGCCGCGCTCACGGCATCGAAGATCACGGCCGCCGCGTCGCCCGCCTGCTGCGTGATCATGGCGATGTCATTGCGCTCGGCCCACACGGCGAGCTGCTCGCGTGCGGCGGCGCGAAAGGTGTCGCCGGCGGCAAGCAATACCTTCCGGCCCTGCGTCTGGTAGTAGTGGGCGAGTTTGCCGATCGAAGTCGTCTTGCCCGCGCCGTTCACGCCGGCCAGCATGATCACGAACGGCTTATGTCGCGTGACGTCAAGGGGGACCGCGAGCGGGCGCAGCAAATCGACCAGTGCATCACGCAATGCGGCTTTAAGCTGCGAAGCCTCGGTGAAGCCCTCGCGTTTCGCGCGCGCGCGCAAGGCGGTAAGCAACTCGCTCGTCGCCGCGACACCGACGTCGGAAGCGAGCACGGCCGCCTCGAGTTCGTCATAGAAAGCGGGATCGAGCTTCCGTCCGCTGCTGAACAGACCCACGAGCCGCGTGCTGAACTGCACGCGGGTCTTCGACAACCCCTGCTTCAAGCGGGCAAACCAGCCGCCGGAGTCGGCGTCGCCACGGGATTTGAGGAAACTTCGCATGCAATCTCGGGTCTGAGGGGCGTAGAATGCGGGTCGCGGCCGCCAACGCCGTCGGCGCCCGACTCAAACGCGACCGCGACCCGCTATAATTTTACCCGAATCACAACCGCTCCCAGCCGCCCCAACCATGAATCGCCTGTCGCTGCCGCTGCGCCTGATCGCAAGGCTCGCGCTCCTCGTTGCAATCTTCGCGCACACGGCGGAAGCTGCCGGCACCGTGGAGCATACGCTTTCGAACGGCCTGCGGATCATCGTCAAACCCGACCACCGTGCGCCCGTCGTGGTGTCGCTGCTGTGGTACAAAGTGGGAAGCGTGGACGAGGTGAATGGCGCCACCGGCGTCGCGCACGTCCTCGAACACATGATGTTCAAAGGCACGCGTAACCTCGGGGCGGGCGAGTTTTCTAAGCTGATCGCCGCTGCAGGCGGGCGCGACAACGCATTCACCAGCAAGGACTACACGGGCTACTTCCAGACGCTCCACAAGTCCCAGCTTGGTCTTGCATTCAAGCTGGAAGCGGACCGGATGGCGAACCTGGTATTGACTCCGGAGGAATTCGCCAAGGAAATCCGGGTGGTGATGGAGGAGCGGCGCTGGCGCACCGACGATCGGCCGCGGGCGACGCTCTACGAGCGGCTGATGGCAACTGCGTTTTTGGCGCATCCCTATCGTAATCCGATCATCGGCTGGATGAGCGACCTCCAGAACATGCGGCCCGAGGATGCGCACGCATTCTACGAACAGTGGTACGCGCCAAATAACGCGATACTGGTGGTGGTGGGTGACGTCACGCCGGACGAGGTATTCGCAATGGCACGGGAACATTTCGGCGCGATCCAGCCCAGAGCCTTGCCCGTACGCAAGCCGCAGGACGAACCCCCCCAGCGCGGATTGCGGCGCCTTTCGGTCAAAGCCGCGGCAGAGTTGCCCTACGTCGTCATGGCGTTCCGCGCGCCGAAGCTTGCCGATCCCGAAAAGGATTGGGAGCCGTACGCGCTCGAGATGCTGGCGAATATCCTGGATGGAAACGCCGCCTCGCGCCTGCCGCATGTGCTGGTGCGCACCGAGCGCCTTGCCAACTCCGCGTCTGCCAGTTACGACGGGGTCGGGCGCGGGCCGGGCGTATTCTATCTGGATGGCGTTCCAGCGGCGGGCAGGAGCGTCGCGGAGCTGGAGCAGGCATTGCGTCGTGAGTTGAGGCGCATCGCGGACGAAGGCGTGGCGGAGAATGAGCTGCGGCGGGTGAAGGCCCAGGCGGTGGCGAGTTACGTCTACCAGCGGGACTCGATGTTTTTCCAGGCGCGCCAGATCGGCGCGATGGAAATCGCGGGCCTCCCGCACACGACGCTCGATCTGCAACTTGAGAAGCTGAAACAGGTCACGCCGGCGCAGGTACAGGACGTTGCGCGCCGGTACTTCGGAGATGACGAGCTTACCGTGGCCTATCTCGATCCCCAGCCGCTCAGCGGGCGCCGGGACTTTCGTCCGCCGGCGGGACTACGGCATGTGGAATAGACGGGTCGTGCTTTTCTGGATAGCGGCAGCGCTGTTCTCGGCGGCAGATTGGGCGCATGCCATCCTGCCGATTCAGCACTGGCAGGCAAAAAACGGCGCGCGCGTGTACTTCGTCGAAAACCGCAGCCTGCCGATGCTCGACGTGAGCGTGGGATTCCCCGCGGGCGCTGCCTTCGACAGCCGCGAGAAATCCGGTACCGCAAGCATGACCAATCGCTTGTTGCGCCTTGGTGCCGAGGGTCTCGACGAGCAGGCCATCGCGAGCCGGCTCGCGGATGTCGGCGCGCAGCTCGGGGGGCAGTTCAACACCGATCATGCGGGGCTTTCGCTGCGCACGCTGTCGAGCAACGCCGAGCGGGAGCAGGCGCTGGATATTCTCGCACGGCTGCTTGCGCGCCCCGTATTTCCGGAGGCGGTGCTGGAGCGCGAGAAGGCGCGGCTTGCGTCCGCGATCAGGGAGGCAGACACCAAACCCGACACCCTCGCCTCGGTGACGTTCTACCGGCTGCTGTACCGCGACCACCCCTATTCGCAGCGGTCTTCCGGCGACGTGGCGAGCGTGGAGCGTCTCACTCGCCAGGACCTGCTCGATTTCTACCGCCGGCATTACGTCGCGCGCCATGCGGTGGTGGCGATGATCGGCGATGCAAGCCGCGACCAGGCGGAGGCGATCGCTGAGCAGCTTACCGCGGGCCTGCAGGAAGGCGACGTGCGCGTACCCGACTTGCCCCCGGTCGGCGCGCTGGCCGAGCCGGTGACGCGTTACATCGCGCATCCCGCCACGCAGAGCCACATCCTGGTGGGCGCGCCGGGGATGCGTCGTGATGATCCCGATTATTTTGCGCTTTTCGTCGGCAACCAGATCCTGGGTGGCGGCGGGTTCGTCTCGCGCCTCAACGAGGAACTGCGGCAGAAGCGGGGCCTCGCCTACTCGGCGTACAGCTATTTTTCGCCGCTCAGAGAATCCGGCCCGTTCCTGATCGGCATGCAGACCCAGCGCGATCAGACACAGGAGGCGCTCAGCCTGGTGCGCGCGACGTTACGCGAGTTCCTCGCGAACGGTCCGACGGAAGCCGAGTTGACGGCAGTGAAGAAGAACATCGTGGGCGGGTTTCCGCTGCGCATAGACAGCAACCGCAAGATCCACGGCTACCTCGATCTGATTGGAGCGTACCGCCTGCCGCTCACTTACCTCGACGACTTCGTGGCGAATGTCGAGCGCGTGACGGTGGGCGACATCCGCCGCGCTTTCGCGCGGCTCGACCCCGAGCGCATGGTGACGGTCGTGGTTGGCGCGGAGGACACCGCGGCGGCGTCGGCAGTGCGCTGATACTTCACGCGCGGCGGGCCGCGGTTGAAACGCAATCAGGTCCGGATCATCGGAGGCGCCTGGCGCAGCCGCCTGATCCGCTTTACGCCGCGTGCGGATCTGCGGCCGACGCCGGATCGGGTGCGCGAGACGCTGTTCAACTGGCTTGGGCAGGACCTTACCGGACGCGATTGTCTCGATCTCTTTTCCGGAAGCGGCGCGCTCGGGTTCGAAGCCGCTTCGCGCGGCGCGCAGCGGGTGATGATGGTCGAACGGGACCAGCTCGCCTTCAAGACGCTGGAGACAATCCGCGCGGCGCTTGGCGCCAAGCAGGTGGAACTTGCGCGAGCGGATGCGCTAGAATTCCTGCGCAGCGACCGTGCCCGATACGATATCGTCTTCCTCGATCCGCCGTTCCGGATGGAGCGATGGAAAACCATGCTGTCGCTCCTGCTGCCGCGTCTCAACGACGGAGCGCTGGTTTATTGTGAGAGCGGTGGCGCGGAGGCGCTCGCGGCGGGGTGGGACGTGTGGAGAAAGGCCCGCGCCGGGCAGGTGACCTATCAACTCCTGAAACGGAACTAGGATGAAGCGCAAAGCGGTCTATCCCGGGACTTTCGATCCGATCACGCGCGGCCACGTGGACCTGGTGCGGCGCGCAGCGCGCCTGTTCGATCACGTGGTGCTCGCGGTGGCGGACAGCCGCGCCAAACGGCCGCTTTTCACGCTGAGCGAGCGAGTCGATATCGCGCGCGAAGCGCTCACGGATCTGGAGAACGTGAGCGTGGTCGGTTTTTCGGGACTGCTGATGAAATTCGCGCAGCAGCAGAAGGCACGAATCGTCGTGCGGGGCGTGCGCGCGATCTCGGACTTCGAGTACGAGTTCCAGCTCGCCGGGATGAATCGCGGGATGTACCCGGAGGTTGAGACGGTCTTCATGACCCCCGGGGAGCAGTTCATGTTCATCTCGGGGACCCTCGTGCGCGAGATCGCGATCCTGGGAGGCGACGTGCGCAAGTTCGTCTCGCCCTACGTCGCGCGCCGGCTCAAGGCCAAGATCAAGGAGCTAGCAGCCTGTCGGACTTAACAGTCCGCACAGGCTGCTAAAGCAAAACCGGCCGAGATTTCATGCCAAGCGACTCCAAACCATCTCCAAACGGCATGAGGACGCACAGTGACTTGCGGTTCGGGCCGCTGAATATCGTTTCTGGACGTCTTTGGGGCGGCCGGTTTTGCCTAAGGAGCTTGTCGCATCTTAAGTCCGACAAGCTCCTAGGAGGCAAGTAATGGCACTGGTCATCACCGACGAGTGCATCAACTGCGACGTGTGCGAGCCCGAATGCCCCAACGACGCGATCTCGGCGGGCGAGGAAATCTACGTCATCGACCCACACAAGTGCACCGAATGCGTCGGCCACTTCGACGAACCGCAGTGCCGCAAGGTGTGCCCGGTGGATTGCATCCCCAACGATCCGCGGCACGTCGAGACGCCGGCACAGCTGCACGAGAAGTATCTGCGCCTCACCGGCCAGGAGGCCGGGAATGAAAAGTGAAACGTGAAATGTGAAACGTGACACGCAAGACCAGAGCAGCGAGGTCTCCTTGCTCTTTGCAACATTCACGTTTCACATTTCACGTTTCACCGCTTTTGGCAGCTCGGGCAGTAAAACGTCGAGCGCTGCCCCTGCCGGATTTCCCTGATCGGCGTGCCGCAGCGGGAGCACGGTTCTCCCGCGCGGCCGTAGACCAGGAACGCTTTCTGGAAGTTGCCGGCCATCCCGTCGCCGCCCACGTAGTCGCGCAGGCTGCTGCCGCCGGCGTAGATCGCTGCAGCGAGGGTCTCGCGGAGTTTTTGCACAAGAAGCCGACAGCGCGCAAGGCTGAGACGCTGCGCCGGAAGTCTTGGATTGATGCCTGCGCGGAACAGCGCCTCGTTCGCGTAAATGTTCCCCACACCGGCGACGACATGTCCATCCATAAGGACATGTTTGATGGCTGCACCGCGCTTGAGCATCACGCGGTGCAGGCATGCGCCGTCAAATTCGTCCGAGAGAGGTTCGGGGCCGATGTGCGCGAGCAGCGGATGGCGCAGCGGGTCCCCCGTCTGCCACAGAACCAGTCCGAAGCGCCGCGGGTCGCGCAGCCGCACGATCTTGCCGTTCGCGAGGACGAGATCGAAGTGATCGTGTTTTTCCGCGGGCGTCGCCGCGTCCACCAGCCACAACCGGCCGGACATGCCGAGATGCAGGATGAGGGTGCCCGCACCGCAGTCGATCAGCAGATATTTTCCGCGGCGGGTGAGCGCACGGATGGTGGTACCCGAAAGGCGAGCGGAGAGCCGGGGCGGCACCGGTTTCCGCAGCAGCGCGTTACGGATAGTCACGCGCGCAATCCTCTGCCCGACGAGGTGCTGTTCCAGGCCGCGGCGCGTGGTCTCGACTTCCGGCAGTTCAGGCATTGGAGGATGAGAAAATCGTGATCGGCGAGCCGTGATCCGACCCGAATTCGATGCTCTGTGAGTTACCGGTCACGCAATCGATCCTTCGCCGCCGCCGGTCCGGGCGGAGCGAGCAGGCGGCGCGCGCTGGCTGCAGGAAAGTGATACTGGAGCTTCTCATCGTGGCGCGCGATCACCACTTCGGGCTCGCGCCGGATGATGCCGAGCGTGACCGATGCTCCCGATTCGAGGCTGATTCTCACCTCGGTCGACGCGGGATGCGGCACAAGCGGCGCGACGCGCGCCGCCGCCGCGAGCTGCCAGTTTCCGACCCAGCGGGCGAGATCTTCCTGACTCAACGACTCCCGCGCCGGCATGATCAACCACTTTCCGCCGTCCTGCCGGAGGGAAAACTCTCCCATCTCGAAGCGTGTCGGCACTTCGGATTTGGAAAGCAGTTGCCTGCGCGCGAGTTGCGCGGCATCCCGAGGCAGTGCGCCGCCATAGCGCGAAGCGACGGCATAGACCGCGCCGCCGGTGAGTACATACTGTTCGCCCGACACCGCATTCACCATGCCGAACGCGAAACGCTCTCCGTCGATCACCAGCCGGGTTCGCGGCCGATCCAGCTCAAAGCGATCGAGACGACTCGCGTCAAATCGCTGCGTCGAGCGCGCCGCCAGTATCGCCAGCAACCGCTGAACCTGTTCCGCATCGGCCTCGGCGCCTGGCGGCGCGGTCATGCGCCAGATGTCGTCCTTCTTCTCGATCGCGATGGCGGGGCGGCCCTCGCGCTCAATCCGCATGCTCCTCGCCTGAGCCGGCAGCCGGGTCGACAGGGCGTGAGTCGTCGACTCCTCGCGCGGGGGCTTGAAATAGATGAAGGTTCCCAGGCCGGCGACCGCGAGCAGCAGCGCCAGATTGGCCCGCGACAGCCGGCTCATGGGGACAGTCTGCCGGCCTGGCCGACAACCAGGCTCCCGCCAAAGGGTTGCTTGATCTTCGTCGACGCGGGAGTGCCGTTGCGCATCATGTGGCCCTGCGCCGCCGCCACCAGATGACCGTACCGGTCACGATGAAGACGAGTGGCAGCACCAGCAGGAATGCTATGGCGATCAGATACAGCGTGATCTGGTCGATAGCGAGATTCGCGTCCGTGGCGGCCCGCGGTTGCACGGTGACCAGGGTGTCCGCGCCGGCGAGCCAGTTCACCATGTTGAGCCCCAGGTCCAGATTGCCGCCGTTGCCGAGGTAGGTGTTCGACAGGAAGTGCGCGGTGCCCACCACCACCACCCGCTGCGAGCGATCACCCACACTGCGTTCGAAGGCTTGCGCGATCGTGACCGGCCCGGGGATATCGCGTGCCTTGTCGAAACTCACCTCCGGCTCGAGCTTGTCGAGTTCGATCCAGCCGCGCTGCGCAACCTCGACGAGCGGCGCGACGCGCCATTCCTCGCGCTCCTGGATGGCGATTTGGCGCGCGTGCGGAAACACCGTGTTCACGCTGAATCCCCGGGTGACCGGATGCCGGCCGTAATTGGCGCCGGTTCCGACTGCGAATACCGGCGGGCCGCTGCGCGGCTTCAACACAAAGTCCACCACGGTGCCCGGCGTGAGTACCAGGCCCAGCATTTCCGCGACGGGTTCCAGGCCGCGCAGCGGTTCCTGGTCGATCAACCACAGCAGATTGCCACCAGCGTCGAGATAGCGCCTGATCTTGCCGACCTCCGCTTCCAGCAGATCGGCCTGCGGTGTCGCGATGACCAGAACCGCGGCATCGTGGGGCACGTCCTGGGCGACCGCGAGATTGAGGCTCGCCACGCGAAATCCCTTTTTCTGCAGCAAACGCCCGAAGTCACCGAGGTCATGATTGGCGATGCCGTTCAACTTTCTTTCACCGTGGCCGTCAAGCCACATCACCCGGCTGTCAGCGCCCCGCGCGAGCCGCATCAGCAGGTTGGCAAAGTTCTGCTCGTTGAATTCTTCGAGCGCCAGATGCTCGGAGCGTTGCCGGTACTCGACTATCATCTCGTTCGGCGTGCGCAGGCCGGCGGCTGCCGCCTTTCTCGGCTCTTCGCGGGGATCGACCAGGGTGAGCGTCGCGTCGCGCTTGGCGCGAAGGTACGGGTGCAACCGTTCTGCGACGATTTTCTGGGGGTTGTTGCCCCCCGCGTCGCGAGTCACGGCGTAGGCCGTGACGGCGAGCGGCCCGTCGAGCCGATTGATCACCTCCAGTGTTGCCGGGGAGAGCGTATTGCGTCCGCTGCGGGTTATGTCCCATTCCCACCGGTAGTCGCCGGCGAGATACGCTATCAACGTGACGAGCGCCACAAGAAGCACGGCGAACAACCCGTGTTGTGCGCGCAACCCCATGCGGGAGCGGCGTGTAATTTCCATCAGCCCTTCAGGCGCCGCCCGTCAAGTTCCCGGATCGTGAGCGCCAGGAGCGTGGCAGCAAGCAGCAGCAGACAGATCACGGCGTAGGTATCGATGACGCCTTTGGCGAGCGGCTCGAAATTCTTGAGCGGCGAGAACACCTGGATCAATGCAGCCGGCACCGGCCAGTTGCGGGCGCGCAGACTGTCACCCGCCGTTTCTCCCATGAGCAGCATCGCGAGCAGCACCCCGAACGCCCCGATTGCAGCCACCAGCGGGTGCGCGGTAAGCGAGGAGACGTAAAGGCTCGCGGCGGCAAAGGCGGCCGCAAGCAAGCTCAGGCCCAACGCTACACTGGCGAGCAAACCATAGTCGAGGGCAGTGCCTCCCCCAAGCGCGAGCGGCATGGCCGTGACCAGCCCGATAATGAGCATGAGGAACGCGAACAGGCCCACGAACTTGCCAAGCACAATCTCGGTGACCGATACCGGCGCCGACATCAGGAACACCATGGTCTGGTTGCGCCGCTCCTCCGCGATCAGCCGCATGCCAAGAAGCGGCACTGCAAACAGCAGGATCGCCGCGGCCGTGGCGAAGGTGGGCGCGACCACCAGTTCGGTTACGCCGGGTGGACTCGCCATTCGAATCAACCGCGGCTGAATCTGCAGGAAATCATCAAGGCGCCGCAGAAAGCTGTAGGCGAGCAGCACCTGCATGAAGGTGAGCACCACCCACGCCAGCGGCGAAGCGAACAGCGCCTTCAACTCTTTTCCCGCGATGGTGAAAATCATTCAATCCCTCAATCGACTTCCTCGTGCCGGGTCAGTTGGACAAACACATCTTCCAGGCTGGTGTGCACGGGTGAAATCTGGAACAGGCCCCAGTCGTTCTTCGCAGCTTGCGCCGCCAGCCGTTCGGTCGCGTCGTCATGCGGGCGAAAGTCCACCCGGAACAGCACGGGAGACACGGCGTGGACTTGCGCGATGCCGGGTATGGCAGCAAGCGTGTCCAGGGACGGGGCACGCTGCAGACCCAGCAGAACGGCGCTGCCGCCGCGAGATCGCTTCAACGCGGCGATGGTGTCGCCGTAGACCACGTTGCCGTGGTGCAGTATCTGCACGCGATCGCACACCGCCTCGACCTCCGGCAGGATATGCGTGGAAAGAATCACGCTGTGCTTTCCCCCAAGCTCGCGGATCAGGCTGCGGATTTCGCGTATCTGGTGCGGATCCAGTCCCACGGTCGGCTCATCGAGGATTACCACATCCGGGCCGTGCACGATCGCCTGTGCGATGCCGACGCGCTGCTGAAATCCCCGCGACAGCGTGCCGAGCAGTTTTGCGCCGGAGTTCGCCAAGCCGCAGCGCCGTTTGGACGTCTCGACTGCCTCACGGCACCGTGCCCGCGGCACCCGGTGGAGTTTCGCAGCGAGCAGCAGGTATTCATCGACGGTAAATTCCCGGTAGAGCGGCGGATGCTCCGGGAGATAGCCGATCCTCGCCTTGGCGGCAACCGGGGCTTCGAGCAGGTCGATGCCACAGATGTTGATCGCGCCCCCGGTCGGCGCCAGGTTGCCGGTCAGCATCTGCATGGTCGTGGTTTTGCCGGCGCCGTTCGGGCCAAGGAAACCCAATACTTCCCCGCGTTTCAACTCGAGATCGATGCCCTTGACGGCGGTATGGGCGCCAAACTTGCGCGTCAAGCCGCGCGCCTCGATCGTGGCGGCGCCTGGCTCAGCTGACATCGGCAACTAACATGGGGAATGATCCAATCCGGCGCGGTGGCGTGCGGTGTGCGAAAATATACCCAATATGTGGGCGTTAATGAAGCGGCGCGTACGGCTTATAAGCCGGGATCGGACAAATTCGGTGGCGCGCCGCCCTGCTTGCGTGCAGACGATGATACATACCATAGCTGTCCTCGTGCTCGCCGGCTTCGTGCTGGGTGCGTGCGTGCAGCAGCCTCCCGCCCGGTCGATGGGTGACAGCATACTCGCGCAGAGCGAAGCCGCGCCGCAACGCGGTGAGGCGGCTTCGCCCGCGCGAAGTTCGGAGCGGTTGCCGGCGAGCGAACTCACCGAGCAGGTCATGTTCAAGATGATGCTGGCGGAGATCGCATTGCAGCGCGGCCAGCCCCAGGTCGCAGTGCCGGCATATCTCGAACTCGCGCGGGAAACACGCGATCCGCGCGTTGCGCAGCGTGCGACCGAAGTCGCATGGAATGCAAGGGTGATCCCTGCGGCGCTCGAGGCTGCGGGGATCTGGTTGCAGTCGGACCCCGGGTCGCAGCGGGCCCGGCAGGTGATCGCCGCGTTGCTGGTGAATCAGGCAAAGTTGAGCGAAGCTTTACCGCATCTTCAGGGGTGGCTCGCGGCAGACCAGGCGAACGTGGGTCCCACTTTCCTGCAGATTGCCGCTCTCGTTTCCCGGCACAAGGACAAGAAGGCGGCATGGGAACTCATGCAGGCCCTGGCCGAGCCTTACCCGGAGGTGCCGGAGGCGCGCCTTGCGGTCGCGCAGGCGGCGTGGAACGCGGAGCAGGCGGACGCTGCGCTCGCCGAGGCGCGTGCAGCGCTGGAGCTGCGCCCTGACTGGGAAGTCGCGGCGTTGTTCCAGGCCCAGGCGTTGCAGCGGCGCTCGAACAGCGAGGCGCTCGCCTTCCTTGCGGAGTATCTCGAGCGTTATCCCAAGGCGAAGGACGTGCAGCTCAACTATGCGCGGCTTCTGGTAGCCGAGAAGAATTACGCGGAGGCGCGCAAGCAGTTCGAGGCGCTGGTCAATGACTATCCGCAGAATGCCGATGTCGCAATGGCGGTGGCTCTGCTCGCGCTGCAGGCGACTGACTACGATGCCGCCGAGCTGCAGTTCAAACGCGCGCTGGATGCGAATTACAAGGATCCCGACGCCGTGCGCCTGTATCTGGGGCAGGTGAACGAGGAACGCAAGCGCTTCGAAGAGGCGCTGAAATGGTACGGCTCGGTCACCCATGGTGAGCAGTACATCGCCGCGAAAGCCCGTTACGCCGGGGTGCTCGCCAAACAGGGCCGGCTGGCGGATGCGCGAACGTATCTGCAGCAGGTCGGGCCGCAGAATGACCAGCAACGCGTGCAGCTGATACTCGCCGAGGGAAACCTGCTGCGCGAAGCGTCGGCGTACCAGGAAGCGTTTGACCTGCTCGGCCAGTCGCTCGAGGCAAGGCCCGAGCATCCCGACCTGCTATACGACCACGCGATGATCGCCGAGAAGGTCAAGCGCATCGATGTGCTGGAGGACAACCTGCGCAAGCTGATCAAGCTGCGTCCGAATCACGCGCATGCCTACAACGCCCTGGGCTACACGCTCGCCGACCGCAACGAGCGCCTGGATGAAGCGCGCGACCTGATCGAAACCGGCTTGAAGCTCGCCCCGGAAGATCCCTTCATCATGGACAGCATGGGCTGGGTGCTCTACCGCCTCGGACAGAACGAGGCGGCACTGGACTACCTGCGGCGCGCCCACGCGCAACGCCCCGACGCGGAGATCGCCGCGCATCTGGGCGAAGTGCTGTGGGCGGCGGGCCGGCGCGACGAGGCGCGCAAGGTCTGGAACGAGGCGCTGAAACAGCATCCGGCGAGCGAATTGTTGCAGGAAACGATCAGGCGTTTTCTCAAGGACCGCCAGCCCGTAGCCCGATGATCGGGATCAGAGCGGTTGCGCTTGCGTGCGTCCTTCTGGCGGCAGCATGCACGACGGTGCCATTCGACTCCGGCGTTCCCGTTGCGCCGTCCACGCCGTTCGATTTCAGCGGACGGGTGTTCGTGAGTTTCGACGGGCGCGCGTTTTCTTCCGCCTTGCGCTGGCAGCACGCATCGGGACGGGACGAGATCTGGCTGTCGAGTCCTGCCGGGCAGGCGCTGGCCCACATTGTCGACAGCGGCGACGGTGCGGTTCTCACTGCGGCGGATCAGCGGCAATATCGTGCGGCGAGCGTCGAGAGCCTCACCCGCCGGGCCCTGGGCTGGGAGTTGCCGGTGGCGAATCTCAAATACTGGGTGCGCGGCGATATCGCACCCGGCAGCGCGCCGGGGGCCGTGGTGCGTGGCGATGACCAGCGTATCGCCCGGCTGGAACAGGGCGGTTGGCGCGTCGCGCTGACCTATTACGCCGCGCAGGAGTACGACGGGCTCCCGCGGAGGCTTGAACTTGCGGGCGCGTCGCACGAGATCCGGCTCGTGATCGACACCTGGCGGGGCGTCGCGTCTCCACCATGAACGCCGAGGCTCGAAGTTTCCCTGCGCCGGGGAAGCTCAATCTCATGTTGCGCGTGGTGGGGCGGCGTGCGGACGGTTATCACCTGCTGCAGACGGTGTTCCGGTTCATCGACTACGGCGATACGCTCACGTTTCGCGTGCGCCGCGACGGGGCGATCAACAGGGTCAATGCCGTTGAAGGCGTACCCGTGGAGCAGGACCTGGCGCTGCGCGCGGCACGTCTGCTGCGGGATCGCGCCGGCGCGAAGGCTGGCGTCGATATCACGCTGGACAAGCGCCTGCCGCTGGGCGGAGGGCTGGGAGGGGGCAGTTCCGATGCCGCGACCACCTTACTGGCGCTGAACTGCCTGTGGGAACTTGATCTGGCGCGCGCGCGCCTGCTGGAATTGGCGCTTGAACTCGGCGCCGATGTGCCGGTTTTCGTCTTTGGCGAAAACGCCTGGGCTGAAGGGGTAGGGGAGGAACTGCGGTCCGTCATCCTGCCGCCGGCCTGGTACGTGGTGCTTGCCCCGCCGGTGACCGTCTCCACGCAGCGCATTTTCGCCCATCCGGGATTGAAACGAGACACAAAAATGGTTAGAATACAAAGCTTTTCAGCGGTCGGGCCGAACGAAAACGACCTCCAGGCAGTGGTCTGCCAAGAGCATCCCGAGATCGGGCGGCATCTCGCCTGGCTCAACCAGTTTGGTCGAGCGATGTTGACGGGGTCGGGGGCGTGTGTTTTTGCCGCGTTCGACAGCTCCGGCGAGGCGCGGGAGGTGCTGGCGAAGTTGCCCGGCTCCATGACGGGATTCGTAGCGCGCGGGCTGGAACAGCATCCCATGCGCGATCTCGCACGCTGAATACGGCAGGATTAGACGGAACGAGCGACCCGCGGGGTGGGTCGTCGGCGCGTTGACGGCCATTGGGGAGTCGCCAAGCTGGTTAAGGCACCGGATTTTGATTCCGGCATGCGTAGGTTCGAATCCTACCTCCCCAGCCAGATTTTGCATGGGCGGCTCGAACGGGCGGCCTGCTTAGCTTCTCCGGGGGTGCGAGGGTGGCCTTAGACAGACTGATGGTGTTCACCGGCAGCGCCATTCCCGGGCTTGCCCGGGACGTGGTGGGACACCTCAACATCCATCTGGGGCGCGCGAAGATCGGGCGCTTCAGCGATGGGGAGGTGATGGTCGAGATACTGGAGAACGTGCGCGGCAAGGACGTTTTCGTGTTGCAGTCGCTGTGCGCGCCGACGAATGACAATCTGATGGAGTTGCTGGTCATGGTGGATGCGCTGAAGCGCGCATCCGCCGCCCGTGTCACGGCTGCGATCCCGTACATGGGTTACGCGCGGCAGGATCGGCGCCCCAGTTCGGCGCGGGTGCCCATCACCGCCAAGGTGGTGGCGAACATGATGACCAGCGTGGGCGTGGACCGGGTGCTCACGATGGACCTGCACTCGGAGCAGATCCAGGGTTTTTTCGACATCCCGGTGGACAACATCTATTCCGGGCCGATCATGCTGGGCGACGTATGGAAACACGACTACAAGAATCTGGTCGTGGTATCGCCGGACGTCGGCGGCGTGGTGCGGGCGCGGGCGCTCGCGAAACGGCTGGAGGCGGAACTCGCGATCATCGACAAACGGCGGCCGCGGCCCAACGTCGCGACCGTGATGCACATTATCGGGGACGTCGAGGATCGCACCTGCGTCATCGTCGACGACATGGTCGATACTGCCAACACGCTGTGCGAAGCCGCGGCGGCGCTGAAGGAGCACGGGGCCGAAAAGGTGCTGGCGTATTGCACGCACGCGGTGCTGTCCGGCAAGGCGATCGAGCGTATCGGCAACTCGGCGCTCGATGAGGTGGTGGTGACGGATTCGATACCGCTGCAGGACCAAGCCAGGGCCTGTAAGCGCATCCGGGTGCTCACGGTCGCGAGTCTGCTCGCGGAAACCATGCGCCGCATCAGCGCGGAAGACTCGGTAAGTTCGCTGTTTGTAGAGTAAAAAAACAGCGTTCAGCGTCGGATTTGCCGGGATGGACGAGCGGCATCGGGTGCCAGAATGCTCCGTAACGATTATTCAGAGCTGAACGCTATTTTTTTTGGAGACTGAAATGACGATCGAAATCATGGCATTCCCGCGCGCGCAACAGGGAACGGGTGCGAGCCGCCGCCTGCGCGCGACTGGACGCGTCCCGGGGGTCGTGTACGGGGCGGACAAGGCGGCGCAGGCGGTGGAACTCGACCACCAGGCGCTGCTGCGGCACCTCAAGATGGAGGCGTTTCATGCCTCGATACTCGACATGACCGTGGACGGCGGCAAGGAGCAGGTGCTGCTGCGGGACTTCCAGATGCACCCCTGGAAACCACAGGTGCTTCACGTCGATTTTCAGCGGGTGGACAAGAACCGGAAGATCCACATGCGGGTGCCGCTGCACTTCGTGAACGCCGACATCTGCCCGGGTGTCAAGGTCGGCGGCGGGGTGGTGCAGCACGTGATGAACGACATCGAGATCCAGTGCCTGCCCGACGACCTGCCGGAATTCATCGAGGTCGACGTCAGGGAGCTGCAACTCGGCCATTCGATCCACGTGACGGAACTCGCGCTGCCCAAGGGCGTCGAAGCGACGCCGAAGCTCAAGCACGACAATCCCTCGGTGGTGACGGTGCAGGTGCCGAAGGAGATCGTGATCGAAGAGGAAGTGGCCGCGCCGGTGACCGAGATCACGGGCCAAGCCCCTGCGGAAGCCGAGGCGGCTGCCGAGGCAGTTCCGGGCGAGAAGAAGGAGCCCGAGAAAAAGGAACCCGAGAAGAAGGAAGCGGCCAAGAAAGAGTAGGCCGACTCCGGCTCCCGGCGGGTGCGGCCCGCCGTGTTCGGACTCACGAACGTGGCGGGCCTTTCATATTTTGCGGCGTGGCTGCCGCACCAATTGCGCATGATGTGAGATGACGATGATGCAACTTCAGGAACGATTCAGAACGCCCCGGCTCCTCTTGACGCGGATCGTGCCGGGGGACCTGGGCGACATGCTCGCCATGCACCGCG
The DNA here is from genome assembly GCA_016199545.1 of Betaproteobacteria bacterium. Lineage (GTDB taxonomy): Bacteria > Pseudomonadota > Gammaproteobacteria > Burkholderiales > SG8-41 > DSOT01. The sequence continues at coordinate 19,832 of JACQGN010000223.1, forward strand.
AAGCGCAGGTGGCGCGAGCGCTCGGGGGCGAGCAGGCCGACGGCGAGATCGCGGCGCTCGTCGAGAAACTTGCCATGCAATGGGATCGGCACGGCTTCGGGTGGTGGGCGATCCGCGAACCCGCAACCGGTCGTTTCATCGGGCGCGGCGGACTGCGGCGCGTGACCGTCGATAATGCGCCCGAAGTGGAAGTCGGGTACGCGCTGTTGCCGGAATTCTGGAACCGGGGACTCGCGACCGAGCTCTCCCGCGTGAGTGTCGCCCAGGGATTCGTGCGCCTGGGGTTGGGCGAAATCGTGGGCTTCGCGCTGCCGGCGAATCACGGCTCGCGCCGGGTGATGGAGAAAACCGGCATGCGCTACGAGCGCGACATCACGCGCGGCGGCGCGCGACAGGTGCTCTACCGTCTCACGGCTGCATCCTGGCAGGCCGGCTCTCCCGCAGCAGCGACTCGCAGCAGGCACTCCATGCAGGAACTCGTGGCAGGCTGAAGGCCCGCGGTGAAGCTCGTCGTCGGGCTCGGCAATCCCGGAAGGAAGTACGAGGCGACGAGGCACAACGCCGGCTTCTGGTGGATTGAACGCCTCGCTCGCGCCGCGCATGGTGAATTCCGCCATGAGGCGCGGTTTCACGGTGATGTCGCCAAGGTGGCGGCGCCGGGCGGCGAACTCTGGTTGCTGAAACCCGCTACGTTCATGAACCAGTCAGGGCGGTCGGTCGCCGCGCTTGCCGGTTTCTACAAGCTCGCTCCCGGGCAGTTACTCATCGTCCACGACGAACTCGACCTGCCGCCCGGTACCGTGAGGCTCAAGAACGGCGGGGGCACCGGTGGCCATAACGGCCTGAACGATATCGCCGCGCAACTGGGGACGAAAGACTTCTGGCGTCTGAGAATAGGCATCGGCCACCCGCGCAACCAGACGGCGACCGAGCAGGAAGTGCTTGACTACGTGTTGCACAAACCGGGCGCCGCGGATCACGCCGCGATCGATGATGCGATCTCCCGCGGCCTCGAGGTCTGGCCCCTGATCGCCGAAGACAAACTGGAAGCGGCGATGCTGCGGCTTCATACGAAAACAAGGGTGAGCGGTGAGCAGTGAGTAGTGAGCGGTGAGCGGTGGGCAGTGAGTGGTGAGCGGTGAGCGGTGAGCAGTGTCGCTCGCTGCATGTTCCGCTTACTGCTGACTGCTTACCGCTAACCGCTTACTGCTTACTGCTTACTGCTTACTGCTAACTGCTGACTGCTTACTATTTCATGAGCCTCAAATGCGGCATCGTCGGCCTGCCCAACGTCGGCAAGTCAACGCTCTTCAACGCCCTTACCAAGGCCGGGATCGCGGCTGAAAACTATCCGTTCTGCACGATCGAGCCCAACATCGGTATTGTCGAGGTGCCCGACGCACGGCTTGCCGCGCTCGCGGCGCTTGCCAGGCCGCAGAAGGTGATCCCGGCAGTGGTGGAATTCGTCGATATTGCAGGCCTGGTCGCGGGCGCATCGAAAGGTGAAGGCCTGGGCAACCAGTTCCTCGCCAATATCCGCGAAACCGACGCCATCGCGCACGTCGTGCGGTGTTTCGAGGATCCCAACGTGGTGCACGTCACCGGCGCCATCAAGCCGTTATCGGATATCGAAACCATCGACACCGAGCTCGCGCTTGCCGATCTTGCGACGGTGGAACGGCAGCTCGCGCGCTACGAGAAGGTCGCGCGCGCCGGTGGCGACAAGGACGCGCAGCGACTCGTGGCGGTGCTGGAGAAATGCCGCACCGTGCTGAATGAAGCGCGGCCCGTGCGCGCCGTCGCGTTTTATCCTGAAGAGGAGGCGATACTGCGGCAGTTGTGCCTGCTCACCGCGAAGCCGGCTATGTACGTGGCAAACGTTCGCGAAGACGGGTTCGCGAACAATCCCCATCTCGAGGCGGTACGGCAGCGCGCCGCGCGTGAGAATGCCCCGGTGGTGGCGGTGTGCGCGGCGATCGAGGCCGAGATCGGCGACATGAGTGAGGAGGACAAGGCCGTTTTTCTTGCCGACATGGGCATGACCGAACCAGGGCTCGATCGTGTGATTCACGCCGGGTACGCCTTGCTCGGTCTTCAGACCTTCTTCACTGCCGGCCCGAAGGAAGTGCGTGCCTGGACCATACACCGGGGCGATACTGCGCCCCAGGCGGCGGGAGTCATCCACACCGACTTCGAAAAGGGCTTCATCCGCGCCGAGGTCATCGCCTACGACGACTATGTCGCGTGCAAGGGCGAGCAGGGCGCGAAGGAAGCCGGCAAGATGCGGCTCGAGGGCAAGGACTATGTCGTCCGGGAAGGCGACGTGATGCATTTTCGATTCAACGTGTGAGCGTCCGGCGACGGTGGAGAAGAACCCACGCGGAGGAGGCGGATGAACGGGTCATACAGGCTTTCGATTGTTCTGTGCATCGCGCTCGCGGCAGGCCTCACCGGCTGCGCCCATCAGCCGGGCGACCTGCGCTCGCTGGACACTGACCGCCTCCACAATGCCATTACGGCGGACGATGCCGGCTACGTGGATGCGGGCTTGCGCGGGAAAATCATAACTGCCAACCAGCGCATACCCGCGCTCGGTTATCAGGAAGGGGTCCCGCTGCTCACGGTCGCGGCGCGCTTCGCGGCGCTTGACGTGATACGGGTTCTGCTGGCGGCGGGCGCCGACGTCAACGCACGCACGCCGGACGGCGATACCGCGCTGATGCTGGCATCGTTCTTCTTCAACGAGGACCGCGAGCGTGGCTCGAACACCTACGAGCAGCACGAGAAGGCGGTACGCCTGCTGGTCGGGGCCGGCGCGCACATCGAAAACGAGCCCTATCATTACACGCCGCTCGCCTACGCCGCATACCAGGGCCACGACCGGATCGTGCGCTTCCTGATCGAGCGCGGGGCGCAAGTGGACGCGGATGCCGATCAGCAAGAGGCTCTCGCCTACGTCAACACGCCGCTCATGATGGCGGTGATCCAGGGTCACCGGGAAACCACGATGTCTTTGCTGCGGCGCGGGGCCAACCCGCGCATCCGGGTGCGCGGCGGGCACACTGCAGCCGAGTTCGCCGAGAAGTACAACCATCACGGTATCGCGCGCATGCTGCGCTGCGCGGAACGGCTTGCGCCGGGAGAAGCCTTTTCGCGCAGATGCGAATAGGTTCTAGGCCCGCGTGCCGCCCGGGGATGGCCTGAGGCTGATCACGACCACGCCGACCAGCACCAGTGCGGCGCCCGCGATCTGCAGCGGCGTCATGATCTCGTCCAGCCCGAGATAGCCCAGCACGATCGCGGTGACGGGGCCGAGGGCGCCGATGATCGCCACCTTGTTGGCGCCGATGCGGCGCAGCGCCTCGGAAACCATGAACCCCGGAATGACCGTGCTGACCACGGCCATCGCAAACGACAGCCCATACACCGCCGCGGGAACGTCGAGCGCCGAGAGCGGTCGCAGCAGGAAAAACTGTGCCACACAGGCGATGCTCGCCACGATCATCGCGTACGCCGTGAAACGCACGGAACCCACCCGCGCGATGACTTCGGTTCCGGCCACGAGATAGACTGCGTAGCACGTCGCGCTCGCCAGCACGAGTGCTGCTCCCAGAAAGAGGTCGCGCTGCTCGCCGCCGAGCGCCTGCCAGAACACGAGCAGCAGGCCGGAATAGGTTACCACCAGCGCGATAACGTCGCGGCGCGTCGCGCGCTTGCCGAGAAACAGCGCTGATAGGATGACGACCACGGTCGGGTAGATGAACTGAAGCAGTCGGCCCAGGCCAGCGGAAATGTACTGCAGCCCGAGGAAATCGAGAAAACTCGAGAGGTAGTAGCTGAGCAACCCCAGCACGACCACCGAAGCGATCTCCCGCCGCGCCAGCGGGCGCGCGCTAGCCCGGCCTCGCACCCAGAACGCCGCAGCGAGGAAGAACGGCACGGCGAACGTCATGCGCAGCGCGAGCAGCGTCACCGGATCGACGACATACGCATACGCAAGCTTGATCAGGATGGGCCGCAGCGAAAAGCAAACCACGCCGCCGATTGCGAGGAGCAGGCCGGCCGCGAGGTAACCGCCGGGGCGGTCGCGCTGGCTCACTCGCGCGGCTCGCCCAATGACTGGGATAGAGTCAACGCCTCCGCCATCCGTTGCAGTGTCACGGTCTTGCCGTGCCAGTCGCGCGCGCGATGAAACCGTGGCGATTGGCGAGCCCGGGGAGCAGGACGATGTCGTCTTCGGCCTTGGCGATGCGGAGCGGTTCGGACATGGGCGGCTCGCGTGGAGGGCTATGATAAAATTCCCGCTATTTTAACGACTTATTCACGCAGTCAGGAGTTGGCAGAGGCGCCGCATGGCGGGACACAGCAAGTGGGCCAATATCCAGCACCGCAAGAACCGCCAGGATGCGAAGCGCGGGAAGATCTTCACGCGGCTGATCAAGGAGATTACGGTGGCGGCGCGGCTGGGCGGCGGCGATCCGGCCGGGAATCCGCGGCTGCGGCTCGCCGTCGACAAGGCCTACGACCAGAACATGCCCAAGGAAAACGTCGAACGCGCCATCAAACGCGGCACCGGCGGCCTGGAGGGCGCGAATTACGAGGAAGTCCGCTACGAAGGCTACGGCATCGGCGGCGCCGCGGTCATGGTGGACTGCATGACCGACAACAAGCATCGCACGGTGGCCGATGTGCGCCACGCATTCACCAAGCACGGTGGAAATCTGGGAACCGACGGGTCGGTGGCCTTCCTCTTCAAGCACTGCGGGCAGATGGTGTTCGCGCCCGGCACGAACGAAGAGAAACTGATGGATGCCGCGATCGAGGCCGGCGCCGATGACGTCGTGACCAACGATGACGGCTCGATCGAAGTCATCACGTCCCCCCACGAGTTCTCGGCGGTGAAGAGCGCGATCGAAAGAGCGGGATTCAAGGCGGAACTCGGCGAAGTCACCATGAAACCGGTGAACGAAATCGTCCTGACCGGTGACGACGCGGCGCGCATGCAGCGCCTGCTCGACGCGCTGGAAGCGGTCGACGATGTCCAGGAAGTCTATACCACCGCCGTAATGGATGGCGGTTAGGAAAGACGATAGACGAGAGACGAAAGGCGGCCGAAAGAGGGGGCCGAAGCGTGACGCGAAGGCACCATGACCTGGTTTTGTGGCAGCAAGCCATCGCGTTGGTTAAGCTTGCGTATCGGCTGACCGCAAAATTTCCTGCAACCGAAGCGTTCGGCCTGACCGGTCAAATGTGCCGCGCGGCCGTCTCGGTACCTGCGAACATTGCGGAAGGCGTAGCGCGCGCCGGCCCCAAGGAGCGGTTGCACTTTCTCAGCATCGCACGTGGTTCTCTCAATGAGCTGGACACCTACGCGGTGCTGGCGAAGGAATTGGAGTATGTTGCAGATGTGGTTGATGTTTCCGAGTTGATTGACCGGGTTTTCGCGCTTCTCGGCGGGTTTATCGCGGCTGAGCGTAAGAGGAGCGCTGGCAAGTGACCCGGCAGGTCCGTCTTTCGTCTATCGTCTCTCGTCTTTCCGTCGCCGCTGCGGCGGCGCCAGCAGTCCGCATCCTCGGCATCGACCCGGGATTGCGCATCACCGGATTCGGCGTCCTCGACAAATCGGGACAGCGACTCGCCTACGTTACGAGCGGCTGCATCAGGACGCCCGCCGGCGCGTTGAGCGAGCGCCTCAAAGCCATACTCGACGGACTGGATGAAGTCATCGCCGGGTGCAGACCCGAGCAAGTGGCGCTGGAAAAAGTTTTCGTCAACGTCAATCCGCAGTCCACCTTGCTGCTGGGACAGGCGCGCGGCACCGCGATCTGCGCCGCCGTCATGCATGGTCTGCCGGTCTCGGAATACACCGCGCTCCAGGTGAAACAGGCCGTCGTCGGCAAGGGCCACGCCGCGAAGGATCAGGTACAGGAGATGGTCAAGCGCCTGCTCAAGCTCGCGGGCGACCCGAATCCCGATGCCGCCGACGCGCTCGCCTGCGCGATCTGCCACGCGCACGGGGGACAGGGGATGGGGCGGCTTGCGACTGCGGGTTATCGCATGCGCCGGGGGCGACTCGTGTGATCGGGAGACTGAGCGGCAGATTGATCGCCAGGCATCCGCCGCAGGTGGTGATCGACGTGCAGGGCGTGGGTTATGAGCTGGATGTGCCCATGAGCACCTTTTATCAGTTGCCGGCGGCCGGCGGCGAGGTCACCTTGCTCACGCACCTGATCGTGCGCGAGGACGCACACCAGCTATACGGGTTCGCCAGCGAGGCGGAACGCAGGGTCTTTCGGCAACTGCTTCGCATCTCCGGCGTGGGCGCGCGCATTGCGCTCGCCGTGCTTTCAGGGTTGTCGGTTTCCGAGCTGCAGCAGGCCGTCAACGCCCAGGAGAGCGGCAGGCTCGTCAAGATTCCCGGCATCGGCAAGAAGACCGCCGAACGCCTGCTGCTCGAACTGCGCGACAAGCTCGACGTCGTCGCCATCTCCGCGCCCGTTGCCGGCGCGCGCGAGGGCGCTGACATCGTTAATGCGCTGCTCGCCCTCGGCTATAATGACCGCGAGGCCGGCTGGGCGGTGAAGCAGCTGGCCGCCGGCGTCAGCGTGAATGACGGCATCCGCCAGGCGCTCAAGCTTCTCTCGAAAAACTAGGATTTAGGATTGAGGAGCGAGGATTGGGGTGCCAAGACCAGGAGTGAGGATTGAGGGGTGAGATGACCGGTGAAGTACAGTGAGTTGCTCGTCTGGCAGAAAGCCATGGATCTCGTTACCTCGACTTACCGATTGACGGCGACCTTTCCCGCCAGCGAAAAGTTTGGGCTGATCGGCCAGTTACAGCGCGCCGCTGTTTCCATTCCCGCCAATATCGCCGAAGGGCACGGGAGAAAGTCGACCAAGGCTTACCTGAACCATTTATCTATCGCCAATGGTTCCTTGATGGAATTCGAGACATTAGTGCGCATCGCCGTGCGACTCGGCTATCTGAAGCCAAGGGAGGAGAGCGAAGTGCTCTCCGGGACAGACGAGATTGGCAAGATGCTCAGCGGTTTGCGACGCTCCCTCAATCCTCAATCCTGAATCCTCGATCCTGCTTCATGATTGAGACCGACCGCCTGATTTCCGCCGCGCCGGCCTCGGCGCAGGAGGAAGCATTCGAGCGGGCGCTGCGGCCGCGGCAACTCGAGGAGTACATCGGGCAGGAAAAGATCCGCGGGCAGTTGTCGATCTTCATCGAAGCCGCGCGCAAGCGCAAGGAATCGCTCGATCACGTGCTGCTCTTCGGTCCGCCGGGCCTCGGCAAGACCACGCTCGCTCACATCATCGCGCGCGAGATGGGCGTCAACCTGCGCCACACCTCCGGCCCCGTGCTGGAGCGCGCCGGCGATCTCGCGGCGATCCTCACCAACCTCGAGCCGAACGACGTTCTTTTCATCGACGAGATCCATCGGCTCTCGCCGGTGGTCGAGGAAATCCTCTATCCCGCGCTCGAAGACTACCAGATCGACATCATGATCGGCGAGGGGCCGGGCGCGCGCTCGGTCAAACTCGATCTGCCGCCGTTCACGCTGATCGGCGCCACCACGCGCGCCGGCATGCTCACCAATCCGCTGCGCGACCGTTTCGGCATCGTGGCGCGGCTGGAGTTCTATTCGACCGAGGAGGTGACGCGCATCGTGCAGCGCTCGGCGCGCCTGCTCGCGGTCGAGGTCAACGCCGAGGGCGCGCGCGAGATCGCGAGCCGCTCGCGCGGGACGCCGCGCGTGTCGAACCGCCTGCTGCGGCGCGTGCGCGACTACGCCGAGGTGAGGGCGCAGGGCCGGATCACCCACGAGGTTGCGGATGCCGCGCTCAAGATGCTGGACGTCGATCCGCTCGGCTTCGACGTCATGGACCGCAAGCTGCTGCTCGCCGTGATCGAGAAATTCGGCGGCGGGCCGGTCGGCGTGGACAATCTTGCCGCCGCGATCGGTGAGGAGCGCGACACCATCGAGGACGTGCTCGAACCGTTCCTGATCCAGCAGGGTTATCTGCAGCGAACCTCGCGCGGGCGCATGGCCACGGTGCTGTCGTACCGCCACTTCGGCCTCGCCCAGCCGCCGGGCGCCGGTACGGCGGACCTTTGGGCCGCGCCCAAAGAATGATGAATGCGGAATGATGAATGATGACCTGACTGGGCGGCCATCGGCGCAAGCTGGATGCCCGGGCCGACGCCTCACTCCTCACTCCGCACGTCTCGCTCAACCCTTTTCGTGGCCCGTTCGCGTTTATTACGAGGATACCGACAGCGGCGGGGTCGTCTATTACGCCAATTACCTGAAATTTCTGGAGCGTGCGCGCACCGAGTGGCTGCGCGCGCTGGGCTTCGGGCAGGGCGAGCTGGCGGCGCGTGACGGCGTCGTGTTCGTGGTGCGATCGCTTTCGATCGAGTATCTCAGGCCGTCGTCGTTTGACGACAGCTTGCGGGTGACGGTGGAACTCGTTAAGGTGGGCGCGAGTCTGATGGTCGTCGCGCAGCGGGTGATCTGCGACGAGGAAGTGCGAGTCAGCGCCGAGGTGAAGCTGGCATGCGTGGACCGGGCCGCATTCAGGCCCGTCAGGATACCCAAGGCGATCATCACAAGAATAGGAACAACAGCGTGAACCCCGCGGTTACCCATGACATGTCGGTGCTGGGCCTCCTCGCCAATGCGAGCCTGCTCGTGCAGCTCGTGATGGCGCTCCTGCTGCTCGCTTCGCTCTTCTCGTGGTACTACATTTTCCTCAAGGTCTTCATCCTGCGGCGGGCGTCGCGGCTCGCCGACGAGTTCGAGAAGGAATTCTGGAGCGGCGGTGACCTGAACGAGCTCTACCAGCGCGCGGTCAATTCACGCGAGGCGGCGGGCAGTCTGGAACGCATATTCGAGGCGGGTTTCCGCGAGTTTTCGAAACTGCGCAAGCAGCCCGGGCTCGACGTCGCGGTGGTGATGGACGGCACGCGGCGCGCGATGCGCGCGACCTACCAGCGCGAGCTGGACCGGCTCGAAGCCTATCTCGCGTTTCTCGCCTCCGTGGGCTCGGTGAGTCCGTACGTCGGCCTGTTCGGCACCGTGTGGGGGATCATGAATTCGTTCCGTGGGCTGGCGAACGTGGCGCAGGCGACGCTCGGGCATGTAGCGCCCGGCATTGCCGAGGCGCTGATCGCGACCGCGATGGGGCTGTTCGCGGCGATTCCGGCGGTCGTCGCCTTCAACCGCTTCGCCGGGGACGTGAACCGGCTCGCCACGCGCTTCGAGTCGTTCATGGAAGAATTCTCCAACATCCTGCAACGGCAGGTGCATTGAAGATCGGTGAACGGTGAACGGTGAACGGTGAACGGTGAACAGTGAACAGTGAACGGTGAACGGTGAACGGTGACTGGACTGACTTGTCACGCGCCGCGCGCGCGACGGGAATAGTGCGATGCTGATCGAGAAGCGCAGAGGCCATCGCCTCATGAACCAGATCAACGTCGTGCCGTACATCGACGTGATGCTGGTGCTGCTGGTGATCTTCATGATCACGGCGCCGCTGGTTAATCCCGGCCAGGTCGAGCTGCCGTCGGTCGGCAAGGTTTCCAAACCCGCGGTGGCGCCGCTCGAAGTCTCGGTCCGCGCCGACCAGACGCTGTGGCTGCGCGACCGCGCGGCCGGCGCCGGCGAGCGCCAGGTATCGCGCAACGAGCTGATTGCGGCGATCCGCCAGAAACAGGCGAGGAACGCGGAGCAGGCGGTCGTGATCGCCGCCGACAAGGACGTGCGCTACGAAGCGGTGCTCGACGTGATGGACATGCTGCAGCAGAACCAGGTCAGGAAAGTCGGCCTGCTCGCCAAGCCGCGCACCCCGTAGCCGGCCTCACCCGGCATCATGCACGCCTACGCTTATCCCAGCCGGCAGGAAAAAGTCATTTCGGGCGCGTTTGCGTTCGGCATGCATCTGGTTTTTCTGGTGCTGCTCGTGTTCGGCGTGACGTGGCCGAAGCGCATCGAGCCGCAGGCCAACATCGTTGATCTTTGGGCCAATCTGCCTTCGCCCGCGCCGCCGAAAGTCGAGCCGCCGCGGCCGCGGCCCGAACTCAAGCCCGAAGTGAAACCTCCCGAGCCGCCACCGGTCAAGCCGGTGGCCAAGCCTGAGATTCCGAAGCCCGACATCGCGATGAAGGAAAAAGCGATGAAAGAA
>JACQGN010000016.1 GCA_016199545.1 Betaproteobacteria bacterium
CTGTCGTGCATGGTGAGGATGATGACCTGGATGCCGGGGTGCTCGGTCTTGATGCGGAGCGTCGCGTCGAGCCCGTTCAGCTCCTTCATCGAGATGTCCATCACGACCAGGTCGGGATGATGTTGCCTCGCGAGTTCCACCGCTTCGCGGCCATTGCCCGCTTCCGCCACGACTTCGACATCCGGCAGCACCTGCAGCAGCGAGCGCATGCCCGCGCGAAACAGGGCGTGATCGTCAGCAAGCAAAATGCGTCGCGGCTTCACCGCCGTGCTTCGGGACGCATCAGGGAATCATACCGCGCTGCGCCGGCGCGCAGGATAAACGGACGTCGCGTGTCATCATTTCTCCGCCGTCGCGAGGACTTCAACTACGACCGGGAAGTCGGCGTGAACCTCCATTCCCGCTCCCGGTTCGCTCTTGATCAGGAACCGGCCTCCCGCCAGCAGGGTGCGCTCCTCCATGCTGAGCAGCCCCATGCTGTGGCCGCGCAACGCCTGCCGCTGCGCGTGCTTGAGATCGCAGCCGTTGCCGTCGTCGCGCACGCGCAGGCTCAGCATGTTCCTTTCGACTTCGAGCGCGACCCACACGTGGCTTGCCTGTGCGTGCCGGATGACGTTGGTGAGCGCGCCCTGTGCGACGCGGAAGCAGGCGATATCGATCTGCGGCGGCAGCGCGGGCAGCTCGCTGGCCGAAAAATGCAACTTGAGCCGGGCCGGTTTTGCGAGCCGTTCGGCATACGAACGCAGGGTGGTGCTGAGGCCGAGATCATCGAGCTGCGGCGGGCGCAGGTCCAGGGCGAGCGTGCGCACCTGCTGCAGCGCCTGGTCCACGGTGTCAACCGCGTCCTTGAGGCTGGCGGCAAACGAGACGTCCTTGTGGTGGCGCTGGAAGACCTGGAGGTTCAGTTTCGCCGCGCTCAAGGTCTGGCCCAATTGGTCGTGCAGCTCGCGGGCGACCGAGGCGCGCTCGTTCTCCTGGGCTTCGAGCACCTTGCGCGAGAGCATCTGCAGGCGCTTCGAGTAGTCGCGCAGCCCCGTTTCCGCGGCCTTGCGCTCCGTGATGTCCTCGTACACCCCGATGAAGTGCCGCGGCTCGCCGGAGGCGGATCGCACCGGCACTACAGTGCGGTTGACCCAGATCACGCTGCCGTCCTTGCGCAGCAGCCGATGCTCGCCGGCAACCCGCTCCAGGTCCCCCCGCAGCATGCGTTCCCGGTTCTCCTTGATGTCAACCGGTTCGGCCGGATGAGCCAGCGCCGACGCCGGCATGCCGATCATCTCTTCCTGCGCGTAGCCCAGCATCCGGGCGAAGGCCGGGTTGACCGCCGTAAAGCGGTAGTCGAACGCGTCGCTCTGCGCGATTCCCGACGGCGCGTGATCGAAGATGGTGCGAAAGCGCTCTTCGCTCTCCCGTATCCGCTCAGCGGTGTTCCTGGCCGCGGTAATGTCCTGGATGGCTGCGATGACATGCATGGGCCGGTCCTCCGGCCCGTGCACGACGGAGAGCGAAAGCTGACCCCAGAAACTCTCTCCGTTCTTGCGCATGTAGTGCTTCTCGCGCGTGTAGCTCGAGAGCTCGCCGCGCAGGAGCCGCTCGTTGTACTCGATCGCAGTGTCGCGTTCGTCCGGCGGGGTGATGTCAATGGTCGACAATTGCAGGAGTTCCTCGCGTGTGTAGCCGAGCATCTCGCACAGCCGTTCGTTCACCTCGATCCAGGCGCTGTCGCGCGCGTGCGCGGGACGCACCGCAATGCCCACCCCCGCGTGCTCGAATATGGCGCGAAAGCGCGCCTCGCTCGTGCGCAACGCCTCGTGCGCGCGCCGCAGCTCGGTCACGTCGCGCGCAATGCCGATCAAGCCGATGATCTTTCCGTCCGCATCGCGCAACGGTACCTTGGTTCTCAGCATACAGCACTGCTTACCCTCAAGCATGAACATCCGTTCGCGGTTCACGATGGGATCGCCGCTGGCGAGCACCTGGCAGTCTTCCTCTTCCAGCGATGCGGCCAGCTCGGCCGCATGGAACTCTCCGACCTTCCGGCCGAGGCCCTCGCTCAGATTGCGGATGCCGCGAACTCTCATCGCCATGTTGTTCAACAGGAGATAGCGTCCTTCCCGGTCCTTCACGAACAGCGAATCGGGCACCGTGTCCATGACGCTGCGCAGGAGGTTGCGCTCCGCTGCGAGCGCCTCCGCCGCCTTGCGCCGTTCGGTCACGTCGTAGGCGAACGCGTAAAACCCGCGGACATGTCCGGTCGGATTGCGGTCGGGATGGTACGTGATCTGCACGTATTGTTCCCGGTGCCTCACGCGGGTACGCTTTTCGCTGCTGACGACTTGGCCGGCGAGCGCCGCCTTAATTTCGGGCTCGAGTTCACGGTAGCGTTCTTCGCCGACGACCTCCCGCACCGTGCGGCCCGGGCATTCCGCCATCGGGATGCCATACCAGTCCTCGTAGGCCTTGTTCACGAACTGCATACGCTGCGCCGCGTCAACGTAGCCAATCAGCATGGGCACGTTGTCGATGATCGTGCGCAGGCGCCGTTCGCTATTCCGCACTGCGGTCTGGGCCTGTTTGAGCGCCGTAATGTCCTGCAGGATGACCGAGGCGCCCACGACGTTTCCCGCGCTGTCCCGGATCGGGGAATGGCTGGTGAGGACGTCTATCACGCGGCCGTCCCGGGTCATGCGATCGGACTCGCGTGCCACCACCTCGCCGCGCAGCAGACTCTCGTTGTTGCGCGCGAGGTTCGGTGGCCGCCCCGGCGGCAGAGTGGATGCAATGTGCTTGCCCGTCACTTCGGCGGCAGTGTAGCCGAGCATTTTTTCCGCACCGGGATTCCATGACAGAATCGTGCCATCGAGGGTGCGGGTGATGATGGCAACGGTGGCAGTCTCGACGATGGCGGCGAGCCGGGCTGTCGCCCGGAAGGCGCGGTCGCGCTCGACCAAGCGCGTGAGCTGGGCGGCGATGCTGCCGGCCGCGGCAATCAGCGCATCATCGGGATCGCGCACATCCGCCGCGAAGAACTCGACAAACGCCATCACCTCGTCGCCCACGAACACCGGGAACCCAAAGACCGACCGCAACGCTGCTTGCGCCGCTAACCGCAGGCGGGACAGACCGCCTATCTGCGAAATGTCGGCGAGCCACACCGGTTTCTTCTCACGGATCGCCAGCGCGGCAAACCGGCCATGGCCGCCGCGGGCGCCAACGACATCATCGCCGCGCCGCATCAACTCCGCGTAGCGTTCCGCATCCGGCGGCACATGCCAGATCGAGCTGTGCTGCTTGTCACCGACTTCCCACCCCGGCATCAGGGCGAAATGTCCGAGTGCCCATCCGCCATACGCGCACATGCGTTGCAGGCACGCCTGCACCGCTGCCTCGGGAGTCGTCGATTCATTGACCGCGCGGGCAAGCGCTTCCAGCAGTTCTGCCAGCGCGGTCCTGCGCTGCAGCTCCTGCTCCGCGCGCTTGCGCTCGGTGATATCGACGCGCATGGTGAAACTGACGGGCCGGTTGCCAAGCTGCAGGATTTCTTTCGAATAGAGCACAGTTGCGATCTCTCCGGACTTCCGGCGGAATCTCAGCTCGACATTGCGCACGGATTCGCCTTCCAGGAGCTTATTCATCAGTTCCGACCGGCGCTCGGGTTCGATCCACATTCCCCGTTCCAGACCAGTGCGGCCGATCACTTCGTCCCGCCGGTATCCGCTGAATTCCAGGAAGCGGTCATTGACGTCGATAAACCGGCCGTCATGCACCGTCGAAATGCTGATGGCGATCGGGCTGGAGTGGAACATCCTGAGAAACTGTTCCTCGGAGCGCCGGAGCGCCTCCTCGGCCCGCTTGCGCTCCGTGATATCGCGGATGATCGTCGCGGCCCCGTAGACGTTGCCCGCGGCATCCCTGATCGGCGCCACGCTGATCGCGACCTGGATGCGGCGGCCGTCGCGCGTGATGCGCGCCGTTTCGAACTGCGCCAGGACATGGCCCGCATTCACCAGCTCCCGGTTGCGCCGCGTCTCCTCGATACAGTCCTCGGGGATGATCGGTGCTTTCTTGCCAACCACCTCGGCTGCCCGGTAGCCGAACAGCCTCTCCGCTCCCGGGTTCCACGACAGGATCGTGCCGTCGGGAGAGCGGCTCATGATCGCGTCGGGCGAAGTTTCGACGATCGCCGCAAGGTGGGCCTGGACTTCTCCGGTCAGATCGCGTTCGATCACGCGTGCGAGGTGGCTGGCGACGTTGCCGATCGCCTCCAATAAAGCAGCATCAGGCTCGCGCACTTCGGTGGCAAAGAACTCGACGCAGGCGACGACCTCGTCGTGCACGATGACCGGGAACGCAAAGGCGGCACGCACGCCGGCGTGTCTCGCGCACGTCAGGCGGGGGCCGCACCGGGTCTGGTCAAGATCGGATATCCACCGTGCGACGCGCGTGCGGATGAGGCGGTTGACGAATGCGCCGTCGGGTTCGTTCAGGCTTTTCTCCTGCAACAACCGGATGAAGTCGCTGAAACGCTCGCGGTCGCGTTCATCGGTGAAGTGCCACTGCGTGCCCGTTGCCCGCCAGGCATCACCGTGACGCACGATCCGCAGCACGTCTCCGCAGTTCCATCCGCCGTAGGCGCAGATGCGTTCGAGGCAGGCCGCCAGCGCCTGGTCCGGGGTGGCGGCCTTGTTGGCGGCGGCGGCCAGCGATTCCAGCAGGTCGCTGAGCGCAGCCTGGCGCTGGAGTTCGCGCTCGGCCTGCCGGCGCTCGGTGATGTCCTGCACGGCGGCGACGGTAAACCTCGCGTAGCCCAGAGCGTCCTTGACGAGGCGCACCCTGTTCCGCACCCAGACCAGATTGCCTTCCCTGGTGCGGTAGCGCTTCTCGATCTCGTAGAAGTCGCGCTTTCCTGCAAGAAGCTCCGCGCGCAGCGTCCGGTTTCGAGGTATGTCATCGGGGTGGTTCAAATCGAAAGTGGTCATGGCACGCAGTTCTTCCTCCGTGTACCCGACCAGTTTTTCGTATGCGGCGTTGGCTCGTATGAACCGGCCTTCAAGGCTCACGATATTGATCCCCATGGGCGCCGCGTCGAACGTCACTCTCAGCAATTCCTCGCGTTCCCGCAATGCAGCCTCCGCTCTCAGGCGCTCGGTGACATCGTGCGCGAGCACCAGGCGGGCAGGCGCTCCGGCGTAGGTGATGGGGTGGGAGGTCACGTCGACATCGATGATGCCGCCGTCCTTCCTGCAGTGCTTGGTTCGGCGATACGCGGTCGGTTCCCCGGGACGGCGCTGCGTCACCAACGCTTCATAAGCCGCCAGTCCGTCGGGTGGCTGGAAGTCGAACGCCGTCATCCGTTCGAATTCGCCCCGCGTGTAGCCGTACTGCTGCACCGCTGCGTCGTTCACGGCCGCCACCTGCAACGTGTCGGTGCGCGTAATCCACATCGGCATGGGGTTCATTTCGAACAGATGGCGATAGTGCTCTTCGCTCTCCAGCAGGATTCGCTCCGCGCGTTTTTGTTCGGAGATGTCATGCGTGATGCCGACCGTGAAACGCAGGTTGCCGTGGTCATCCCTCACCGCGGAAATCTTGGCGCGGACCCAGATCAGCCTGCCGTCTTTCGTGCGGTAGCGTTTTTCCAGTTCGTAACTGTCCCTCCGGCCGGCGCGAAGCTCGTCGCGCAGCGTCAAGTTGCGAGACCGGTCGTCCTCGTGGGTCAGTTCCATCGCCGTCACGTGGCGGAGTTCCTCCCCGGTGTAGCCGACCAGGCGCCGGTAGGCGGCGTTTACGTTGAGGAACCTGCCATCGGGGCCGATGATCGCGATTCCGTCGGGGGCCAGGTCGAACGTCATGCGCAGCAGGTCTTCGCTGTCACGGAGCTTCTTCTCGGCTTCCTTCTGGTCCGTGATGTCCACCATCACGCCCACCAATTCCCTGGCCTGGCCGTTCTCGGCTTCCACTTGCACCAGGTCGCGCAGCCATACCGTACGTCCATCCGCGGCAATCATGCGGTACTCGAAGTCGTGCGCGCGCAGTTCCGAGGTGGCCTTGACGCAATACGCGACCGCTGCTGCGCTGTCCTCGGGGTGGAGGTGATCCGTCCAGAACCCGGGTTCGTCCAGCCAGCGCCGGACGGGGTAACCCAGGATGGTCTCGGCCTGCCTGCTCACGAAGTTGAACTGGAACGTGTGCGCATCCGCGCGCCATACGATGGCCGGCACGGACGCCACCAGCTCCCGGTAGCGTCGTTCCGCTTCTTCCAGCTCGATTTGCGCTTGCTTACGGGCGCTGATTTCAGTCTGCAGGCGGTCGTTGATCGCCGCGAGGTCGTCGCTTTTCCGCTCGGCCTGCTCGGCGCGCCTGCGATCCGTGATATCGCGCGTAAAGCACCGCACCTGGATGATCGCTCCCTTTTTTCGCTGAAAGCTGGTGGCGATCAGGAGATCGCGGACGGAACCGTCCTTGTGCCGAAACCGGGCCGGGTAGTCCCTGAGCTCGACTTCGGTGCCGCATTTGTCCAGGATGTCCCCGCTTACCGCCTCGTCAACGTGGAATTCCGCGATGTTTCGGCCGACGAATTCGTCACTGGCGTAGCCGAGCATGTCGAGCTGCTCCGTGTTCGCCCACACGATCGTGCCGCCGCGCTCGAGCCAGTGCATGCCGACCGCGGCGTTCTCGATGAAATCGGCGAGTTCGTTCTCGCGCGTTTGCAGCGTGTCCACCATCCTCCGGTACGCCGATCCGAAATATACGAGGAACCAGAGTGCGGTCAGCACGATGGCGCGGTTTATGACGTCCACCCGGAGATCCCCGTCCGGGCCGAATTCCGGAGCCAATATCGTGAGCAGCGTGCAAGCGGCGGCCATCACCATCACCTGCCGGTGGTTGGCCCAGAGCAGCGCCGCCCACAGGATGGGCACATACAGGAAGGCAAAGCTGATGCCCAGCGGGGTCAGTACGTCCGCCGTGAACACCGTGGCGATCGCCAGCGCACAGGCCAGCATTCCCCGCCTGGATAATTCCCGGCCGGCATGAGGGGCAATTTCGAATACCAGCGTGGCATGGCTCATACTGACGCTCCTTCCGTGCAGGAAGCCGTTCGCACATTATGGCACTGCGGCGCCCCGGGCGAACACCGCAGCGCCGTGGTGGCAAGCTGTTAGACTCAAACCGTTCCCGAAAGCGAGCGGACAGGGCAGTGCACCACATCGTGATCGTCGGCGGCGGCGCGGGCGGACTGGAACTCGCCACGCGGCTGGGCGACACCCTCGGCAGAAAGGAGCGTGCACGCGTGACGCTGATCGACCGCGCGCGCACGCACCTGTGGAAGCCGCTGCTGCACGAGGTCGCCGCGGGCAGCATGGACCTCGACCATCATGCACTCGACTATCTCGCGCAGGCGCGCTGGCACCACTTCCGTTTCCAGTTGGGCAGCATGGATGGCCTCGATCGCGCCCGGCAGGTGGTGGAGATCGCGCCGACGTTCGATGACGAAGGGCGCGAGCTCATTCAGCGCCGCGAGATCGGCTACGACACGCTGGTGATCGCCGTCGGCAGCCATACCAACGACTTCGGCACGCCGGGCGCGCGCGAGCACGCCATCAGCCTCGACACGGCCGAGGAGGCCGAACTCTTTCACCGCCGGCTGGTGAACGCCTGCATACGCGCCAATGCGCAGACCGCGCCGCTGCGCCCCGAACAGCTCCACGTTGCGATCATCGGCGCGGGCGCGACCGGCGTCGAGCTCGCGGCGGAATTGCACCGGACGGCGCGCGAACTCGTGGCGTACGGATTCGACCAGATCGATCCCGAACGCGATGTCAAGCTCACGCTGATCGAAGCAGGGCCGCGCATTCTGCCGGCGCTGCCCGAGCGGCTTTCCAAGGCGACCGAGGAACTGTTGCGCGGCATCAATGTCCAGGTATTCACCGGCGAGCGCGTGACGGAAGTCGCGGCGGACTGCGTGAGAACCGCAAGCGGCCGCGCCATACCGGCAGAACTCACGGTGTGGGCCGCCGGGATCAAGGCGCCGGATTTTCTGAAGGACATCGGCGGACTGGAGACCAACCGGTTGAACCAGATCGTGGTTGAGCAGACACTCGCGGCGACACGCGATTCCCGTGTGTTCGCAATCGGCGACTGCGCGAGCTGCCCCTGGCCGGGGCGCGAGCGCGGCGTGCCGCCGCGCGCGCAGGCGGCGCACCAGCAGGCGATGCACCTGGTGAGCAATCTCGCGCGGCGGCTGCGCGGCGCACCGCTCAGAGCGTATGTCTACCGCGATTTCGGATCACTGGTATCGCTCGGCGAGTACAGCACCGTGGGCAGCCTGATGGGCGCGCTCCTCGGCGGCACGATATTCATCGAGGGCCTGTTCGCGCGCTTCATGTACGTGTCGCTCTACCGTATGCATCTGCACGCGCTTCACGGTTTCGCCAAGGTGCTGTTCGACACGGCTGCGCGCATGATCACGCGCCGCACCGAGCCGCGGGTGAAACTGCACTGAGTGCAGAGTGCGGAATGATGAATGATGAATGCGGAATGCGGGGTTGTCATTGCGAGAAGGCTGTGCCGACGAAGCAATCTCGCGGCGGGCGCGGTTCGTCGCTTGGGACGAGATCGCTTCGATTCTCTCGCGATGACGGGCGGGCGCGCGGCGTCGCTTGCGACGAGATTGCTTCGGCACGGCGAGCCCGTGCCTCGCAATGACAGGCGGGCGTGGCGACGTTGCCTGCGTGCTATGATCGTACGTTCAAGGAATTGTTGATGTGTTCTGCGCGAATCACAGTCGCCGCGCTACTGATGTTCGCATGCGCGCATGGCGCTCAGAGCGCCGAGCCGGGCCAGAAGCCGGCGGCGAAACCGATGGGGCTGTCGGTCAAAGCAGCCGCGGCGCGCTCCGGCACCGTCACCGCTGAAATCACCGCGGTCGGTACGCTGCTCGCGGACGAGTCGGTGGTCATCCGGCCGGAGGTGGCGGGGCGTGTTACCGCGATTCACTTCAAAGAGGGGCAGACGGTCGGCGCCGGGATGCGCCTGGTGACGCTCGATGCGACCGAGGTCAGGGCACAGGTGGATGCGACCCGTGCGGACGAACGCTTGAGTGCGCAGCGCGCGCAACGCGCCGCGGAACTCTTCACGAAGAACTTCATCAGCCAGCAGGCGCTCGACGACGCGCGCGAGGCGTACCGGAAAGCCACCGCCAGACGCCAGGAAGACGAGGCGCGGCTCGCCAAGACCGAGATCCGCGCGCCGTTTGCCGGCACCGTCGGTCTGCGACAGGTGAGCGCGGGCGCATACGTGCGAGCGGGGGACGATATCGTGCGCCTCGACCGGATCGACGCGCTGAAGCTCGATTTCAGGGTGCCCGAGGTTTTTCTGGGGCGGCTGCGCAAGGACCAGCCCGTCACGCTCCGGGTTGATGCCTACCCGGGGGAAAATTTCACGGGCCAGGTGTACGCGCTGGAGACCACGGTCGACGACAAGACCCGCACGGTGCTGACGCGGGCGCGCGTCGCGAATCCGGGAGGCAGGCTGAAGCCCGGCATGTTCGCGCGAGTCACGCTCGAACTCGGGAGCCGGGCGAACGCCGTGCTGGTGCCGGAGCAGGCGCTGGTGCCGCGCGGCGACAGGAACTTCGTGTTCAAGGTGATCGAGGGCAAGGCCGCGCTCGCCGAAGTCGCCATCGGCAGCCGCAGTCCGGGCGAAGTCGAGATCACGAAAGGCGTCGCCGCCGGCGACCTGGTCGTGACGGACGGTCAAATGAAATTGCAGCATGGTGTCCCGGTAATGGTTTTGCCAGAGAAGCCCGCTCCGCTCAAATCAGAACCCAAAGGCAGTTAGCCACAGAGATCACAGAGAACAATGGCACTATCTTAAGATTCCTTCCCCCGCGTGCGGGGGAAGGTTAGGATGGGGGCTGGATCGGTTCTGCCCCCTCCCCAACCCTCCCCCGCGCTGCGCGCAAGGGAGGGAGCATGTAAAGTTCACCGCTTAAAA
>JACQGN010000232.1 GCA_016199545.1 Betaproteobacteria bacterium
CTCCACGCTCCGGCGCACCTCCCCTTGAAGGGGAGGGAATGTCTCATTAATTGCGAAGCATCACACTAGACAACCGTCAGGCGCATGATCTCGCCCACGTCCTTTGCTTCTTCGAGGCGCCAGAGCCGGTTCAGCAGACGATCGGTCTGGCCCGGCGAGAGCAGGTCGTGCGTGAGAGACCGGAACTTGGCCTCGACCTCGGAATCGGACATCGGATTCTTGTAGTGCCCTTTGTGGTAGGCGACTTCCGAGGAATAGCGTTTGCCCGATTTGGTGACCACCTCGACGTCGCAGAGCATGGCTTCGGGCGCGCGCCGGTTGGCTTCTTCCGAGACGCTGACTTTGACCCGGCTGACGAGGTCGAGCAGTTCCGCGTTGTGCAGATATTCGTCGCCGAAGTGCCGCTGGTGCACCGAGCCGTACATCAACGCCACCCCGGTCGTGTACACCATGCTGTGATCGGCCGTCTCGCGGGTGGTGGGGCACCACTTCTCCGGTTCTCCGGCCATGATGGTGATCGCCTTTTTCAGCGTGCGTATGTGGACCTCGGCGATGTCGCGAACGTCGGGCAGCTTCTCGCGCACTTCCAGCACCGCCTGTATGACGGTCTGCGAATACTGGCCCAGCGGGAAGCGCTTGACGCTGCACTCCATGATCTTGAACGGGCGGCCCGCGCCGCCGAAAGGCGCCAGTTCGAGCAGCCCCTTGGTGACGGCATTGAAGTATCCCTCGGCGCCTTCGAACACGAGCGCCGGCCCGGTGAGTCCGCGCGCCGCCAGCATGGCCGCGAACACCGAGTTGCGGCAGGCATTGGCGGCGGCGCAGGCCTTCCAGTGCGACAGCACGGCAATGCGCGGCTGATGGAGCGCGAGATTGGGCGTGATTCCCAGACTTAAGGCCTGAGCCATTTGCGCCGGGGGCAAGCCGAACAAGTAAGCCGACGCCAGACTGCTCGCGATGCAGTCGACCGTGGCATGGTCGAACGGCAGGATGTCCACGCCGTCGGAAAAGCGGCAGTAGAGTTCGTACGCGAGCACCGTGGCGGCGATCACGCGTGAGCCGTCAGCGCCGGCAGCCTCAGCGGATGCCAGCACTGCGGCGATATTGTCGCTGGGGTGACCGGATACCGCACTCGTGTAGCCGTCGTTGTAATCGAGATACCGCATCATGACGCCGTTCACGAACGCGGCGAGATCCGGACTCGACGGCTGGCCGCTTCCGATGATCGTGGCCCGCTCCCGCCCGGCGCCGAAAGCCGCGGCGAGATCGCGCGCGATCTTGCTCGGCTCGCTCGAATAGCCCCCCAGGGCGCAACCGAGAGTGTCGATAATCAGCCGCTTGGCCTGCTGAGTGACTTCAGCGGGCAGATCGCGATATTGCAGTGCCGTGGCGTAGGCGCTCAGACGTTCAGCCAGCGTATCCATTATTTGGAGTCCAAAACGTGATGAAGCGCGGGTACGTTGCGAGGCGGAATGGGTGATGGCGCGAAGGGTGGCGCCGCTCACAACTGCGGGATGCCCGCCTCGGCGATGAGCTTGCGGAAGCGCTCCACGTCGCGCTTCAACTTGGCGCTGAACTCGTCCGGCGAGTTGACGATGATGTCGCTGCCGCGCGCGATGACGAATGCCCTCAGCTCCTTTTCCTGGAAGATCTGCGCGATCTCCTTGTGCAGCCGGCGAACGATCGAATCCGGTGTTCCCCTGGGCGCGAACAGTCCGTGCCAGTTGCCGAACTCGAAGCCGGGAACGCCCGACTCGGCGATGGTCGGCACGTCGGGAATCAGCGGCACGCGCTTCGCCGTGCTCACGCCGAATGCCTTCATCCGGCCCGACTTCACGTGCGGCGTCACCACCGGCACCGACAGGAACGCGAGTTCCACCTCGCCCGAGATCACCGCGAACTCTGTCGGCGCACTGCCCTTGTACGGAATGTCGTTCAACTTCATCCCCGACGCGTACTTGAGCACCGCGGTCGTGATCTGGCCCTGCGCACCCGCGACGCCGATGTTGTATTTGCCGGGATTCTTCTTCGCCGCCGCGACGAGTCCCTGAAACGTGCGCGGGGTGAACTTCGGGCTCCCGACGAGCACGGAGGCCGCCGAAATCATCTGCGTGATCGGGGCAAAGTCGCGCAGCGGATCGTACGGGAGTTTTTTGTAGAGGCTCGCATTGATGACGTGCGTGCCGTTGTTGCCGATCGCGAGCGTCAGGCCATCAGGCGTGGACTTCGCCGCGATCTCGGTGGCGATGATGCCGTTGACGCTTTGCCGCGGGTCGACCACCACGTTCTGGCCCAGCGCCTCCGACAGTTTGGGGGCGATGAGGCGCGCGGCGAAATCCGACGGCCCGCCCGGCGGCGACGGCACCAGCAGCCGGATCGGCCGCTGCGGGTAGTCCGAGCGTGCGGGCTGGGCCGCGTGGCTCGAACACGTGAACGCGGCAAGCGCTGCGGCCGCAACGAGAATCCGGCACGAATGCAATGTCATTATTTCTCCCGTCAATACGTTCCGCGGCTCCACTGCCGCGTTTTGTTCCCGCAAGTGTAGTTTCCCGCGCGGCCGTTGTCGATCCGTTCCAGTGCGCAGATTCCTGCCCTGGTTCGCGGGGCCGGTGGATAAGTTACCATGCGCGCGGATACGGTCACGATTTGCCGCGCGCCCCGCACGGCATGCCGCGGGGTCGGGGCACAACGACCATGGTGATCCGACTGGAGAGGTGACCCATATGCGAAAGAGCGTGTCGGGCCTGACAGGGTCCTGGTTTGTCCTGCTGATCCTGGTGATTGCGGCGCTGCTGTGGTTCGAGCCGTGGAAAACGGCAGTCACTCCGGGCGGGAAGCCGCTGGTGGATGCGACACCGCGTCGCGTGGAAGCGCGCGGTTCGCTCGCGGAGGACGAGCAGAACAACATCGCCGTCTTCAGGGCGGCCTCGCCTTCGGTCGTGCACATCACCACGCTGGAAACAGCGCGCAGCTTTCTCTCGCTCGACGTGATGCAGGTTCCGCGCGGCACCGGCACCGGGTTCATCTGGGACGACCGTGGCAACGTGGTGACGAACTTCCACGTCATCCAGGGCGCGAACGCTGCGCGCGTGACGCTCGCCGATCAGAGCACGTGGCGGGCCGCGCTGGTCGGGGCGTTTCCCGACCGGGACCTCGCGGTGCTGCGCATCGATGCGCCGAAGGAGAAACTCAAGGCGATCACCGTCGGCGGCAGCCGCGAACTGCAGGTGGGACAGAAAGTCTACGCCATCGGCAACCCCTTCGGACTCGATCAGACGCTCACCACCGGCATCATCAGCGCCTTGAACCGCGAGATCGAGTCGGTGCCGCAGCGGCCGATCCGCGGCGTGATCCAGACCGATGCCGCGATCAATCCCGGCAACTCGGGCGGCCCGCTGCTCGATTCCGCGGGGCGCCTCATCGGCGTCAATACCGCGATCTACAGTCCCTCCGGGGCGTCCGCCGGGATCGGCTTCGCGATTCCGGTCGACGAGGTGAATCGCGTCGTGCCGCGGTTGATCCGCGACGGGAAATTCATCCGCCCGGCGCTGGGGATACAGGCCGCTCCCGAAGCGTTTCAGCGCTCGCTTGGATTGCCGAAGGGCGTTGCGATCGTCGGCGTGTTTCCGGACGGCCCGGCGCACCAGGCGGGAATACGTCCTTTCATGCGCGCGCGGGACGGCAGCCTCGTCGCAGGCGACATCATCATTGCGCTTGGCGGCAAGGAACTCGCCACGCTGGACGATCTGCTGTCGGCGCTGGAGCAGCGCCAGCCGGGCGAGACCGTGACCGTCACGGTCGCCCGCGGCGACAAGCGCGTCGAGCTCCAGGTGCGGCTGGGACTGGGGAACTGAGCGCGGGACGATGGGGGGCGTGCGGCGCGAGCTTTGCCCGACCGGAGACAGAGACGAGTTTGCGCACCTGCACGCAGCCAGGAAGCGAGCCCATGCTTCGAGGCAGGCGCCACTGCGCATATCGGCACCGTTGGATCCGTCGTCGGTTTGAGCCGCCCCTGCCGCGGCATCGGCACCTTGTCGAGCGATGCATAGTGCGCGGCGCCCAGCACACCGGGCCGCGCCAGCACTTTCGGGATGTAGGTTCCATACAGCCACGACAGATACGCGTCACGGCCGTTTTCCGGCAGATTGCACCAGTTGATCCAGAAACCGGAACTCACCGACGTTTTTGCAGGGTTCGCTGACATCACTCTTCGACGCGCCGGCTTATCGGCTCGCCGGCGCCGTACGAATAGCAACTGCGGCCGCCCATGCCGCCCGCGACCATTAGCTCGAAGCAGTCCGGCGTCTCCAGTATCGGGATCAGCGTCCTGGGCGAATCCCAGAGCCACTGAAGCTGTGGATGAGACTTGCGGAAAGCGGCTGCCTCGGTCTTGGCGATCAGGTGCTCGAACGGCATGCGCGCGTGTTTGTACAGGTAATCGCGAACCTGCTGCTTGCTCCAGCCGGCCTTCTTGTAGACCGCGGCATGCACCGGACAGACGATCAACAGGTGCTTGTCCTTGACCTGGACTTTGGCATCAGGGTCGGCGCGCCAGCCGCAGAGCCAGTAGCCCACGCTCTTCACGCCCGCATTACAGGCGCTCAAAGACGCCGTGTTCAGAATCGCCTGCGGCGTGGTGCCGTAGTTGTCCTCGACTTCGCTGATCGCATAGGTCGTGAACATCGTCACGACGCTCGCCTCGCGCTCGAAGCCCTTTTCGACATGGAACGGCTCCCACGGGCTCGCCTCCATGTTCTCGCCGAGGCACATGCTGTACTTGGTCGGACTGCCCAGGGTGTCGAGATCCATGTGCCCGGGGTAGGCGTGCCCCACGTTCATGTAGATGAGCCGGATCGCCCGGCCGAGCACGGTATTGACCGCGGACGGCGCTCCCGGTCCCAGCGCACACCGGCCCGTATTGATGCCGAGCTTGCCGACTACCGGTCCGTTCAGCAACATCATCGGAGCGTGCGCGCCCGTGGACATGGCGACGTTGCGCATCATGAAGCGCGGGTCGCCGATCGCCTCGACCGCCGCGAGCAGCACCGGCAGGTGTTCGGGCTGGCACCCTGCCATGACGGCGTTGACCGCAATCTTTTCCACCGTCGCGAGCCCCTTGCCCGGGGCCAGCACGATTACGGTCTCCGCTGGCGAGCGCTTCGTCCCGCGCAGCATCTCGTCGACCCGCGCGCGCGTGGGCGCCCAGAGGGGGAACCCGTCGCCCCACCCTTGCTCGAGGAACATCCGGTTCATGCGCTCCAGCGCAGCATACCGGTCGTCCGCCTCGAGCGTGATGAGTTCAGCCTGCTGCGCCATTTCCTCTTCCGCCGCCTTGTGCGTCATCGGCTGCGTGAGTCTCTGCACCAGCGTATCGAAGGCGGCGTCGACGAATGGTTGGATGTCTTCGGCGTTCAAACCCACAAAGGGGCGTGGCACGGTCACCCATGGAAGTTCCTTCACGCCAAAGACCTTGGCGCTTGCCTGCCAGTCCCTTTCGAAGGTTTGTGCCACGAATGCAACCGTGGGCACCCCCACCTTCTCCAGTTCCGACATGTCGTGGGCAAGCCACGACGTGCAACTCCCTCAGTCGGCGGTGCTGCCGATCATTCCCACGGCCTCGCCTGCTATTCTCTTCGCGTCTTCCTTGGTCACGAAATGGTTGGAGCCTCCAATCGAGCCTACATAGAGCCTGGTCTCCAATCCCGCGAAACGCGACTTGAGCAGTTCACCCGCGCGGCTTAACGCCGCATCGCCACCTGCCTTGAAATTCCAATAAAGACCGATGTGTTTCCCCTCGAGGCTTTGCAGCCGGGGCGCCAACGAACCTTTTTCCTCGACCTTCTGAGCAACGGGATTCAAGACGTGCAACTTCATGTCGTGTCACCTCCACAGAATTTCCACAAATCCTACCTTCGCACCTACAGCCGGTCAATCTCCCTTCCCCTCGGTAAAGGGGCTTTGCGCCTGCTTTGGCTATCGGCCAACAAACCTCGGCTTGCGCTTCTCGACGAACGAGCGGAAGCCTTCCTTCGTGTCTTCCGTGTCCTGGATGTCGGTGAGCACCGTCCAGGTGTAGGGAATGCCCTCGGCCGGCCCGCGGTCGAGCGCGCCCATGATGGCCTTCTTGGAGCCCTGCACCGCGAGCGGCGCGGCATCCTCCGCGATGTGGGTGGCGATCTCCCACGCCTTTGCCATGAGCTTGTCCTGCGGCACGACTTCCGAAACGAGGCCCCACTGCAGCGCCTGCTGCGCGTTGACGCGGAAGTGCCGTCCCTCGACCACCATGCGCATCACGATCCCGAGCGGCATCTTGAACGCCAACCCCGCCGATTCGACGCCATTGATGAGGCCGATGTTGACGTGGGTGTCGAAGAACTGCGCGTTCTCGGAGGCAATCACGATGTCGCTGTCGGCGACGAGATGCCAGCCGCCGCCGATGCAGTAGCCGTTCACCGCGCAGATGAAAGGCTTGCGGATCGACTGCATCATGTCGGTCCACGGCTTGAAGATCGTATAGCCCTCGGTCTTGCCCTTTTCCTCGGTCTTCTGCGCCGCCTCGGTCACGTACATGCCGCTGCAGAACGCTTTTTCTCCCGCCGCAGCGATGATCATCACCCAGAGGTCGGGATTGTCCCGGTATTCCCTGAAGACCTCGAGCATCTCGTTGCCGGTCTCGACCCCGATGGAATTCATTCGTTCCGGACGATTGAGAGTGAGGCAGACGATGCGCCCCCGCTTTTCCATCACGATGTCCTTGTATGCCATATCGCCGTCTCCTGTCGAACTTCTCATTCCTTCCTCGGGTCCACCCCCATCCCCGCCTTCCCCCATCAAGGGGGAAGGAGTCATCTAGTGGCGCAGCAGCGCGCGGCCGATGATGAGCCGCTGGATCTCCGATGTGCCTTCATAGATGCGAGTGACCCGGGCGTCGCGATAGAAACGGCCCACCGGGTTGCCGGTGACGTAGGCCGAGCCGCCCTGGATCTGGACCGCGCTGTCGGCGACGAACGCGAGCGCCTCGGACGCGTAGAGCTTCGCCATCGAGATCACCTCCGGCGTCGCGCGCCCCTGATCGGCAAGCGATGCCGCATGATAGGTGAGCCAGCGCGCGGCCTCGGTGCGCGTCGCCATGTCGGCGAGCATGAACTGGATCGCTTGGAACTCGCCGATCGCCCGGCCGAACTGTTTTCGGTTCTTCGCGTAGTCGGTCGAAATCTCGATCAGGCGCTCGCAAGCGCCGACGCAGCGGGCCGCAACCAGCGGCCGCGCGTCGCCCAGGATCTTCATCGCGGCAAGCCAGCCCTTGCCTTCTTCACCCAGCCTGTTCTGCTGCGGCACTTCGCAGTCCTCGAACACCAGCTCGGCGATGGGCTGCCCGCGGGTGCCCATGGTGTCGTACACGGCGCCGACGCGGAATCCGGGAAACGACGGTTCCACCAGAAAAACGCTCAGCTCCTTCGGTTTCTCAGTGGTGTTGGTGCGCGCGATGACCGTGATGAGGCCGGCGCGCGCGCCGCCGCTGATGAAGCGCTTGACGCCGTTCAGGTAGTAGCGGTCGCCCTTCTTGCGCGCGTGCGTGCGGACGCTGCCGGCATCCGATCCGGCCTCCGGCTCGGTGATCGCGAACGCCGCGCGCAGTTCCCCGCTCGCCATCCGCGGCAGGTACCGCCGCTTCTGCTCCTGCGTGCCGAGCGCCACCAGCCCGTCGGAGCCGATGCCGGTATGGGCTGCGATCGCTCCTGCGAAACCGAAGCCGCTGCGGCCGAGCATCTGGTGCACCAGCGCGCGCGAAAAGCGGGTGAGCGCGGTGCCTCCGTACTCCTCGGGAATGCTGATCCCGAAGAGTCCCAGCGCCGCCGCCTCCGCGAAAGTCCCGTCCGGGATCCGGTTCGTGGCCTCGATCTCCACCATCTGCGGCTCGACCCGGTTATCGACGAAATCCTTCACCGCGTCGGCGAGCGCCCGTTCTTCTGTCGTCAACCCGAAATCCATGGCTATACCCGCTTCTTCGCGGCGGCCTCGATGCGTTCGAGTTCCGCGAGGATCTCGCCGCGATGTTGATCGACACCCGGCACGCTGAGCGTGGCCGCCGGGATCTTTTCGTTCACCTTGACGGGCACGCCCCAGGTCGGAATCTCGCGCCCGTTCGGCAGCCGCATGGGCTTCACCATCTTCCGCGCGATGACCTGCTCGTCGTGCGCGACGTCGTTCATGCCGCGCACGTGGCTCACCGGCACCCCGGCCGCAAGGAACACCTTTTCCCACTCCTGCGCCGGGCGCGCCTTGAGGTAGATTTGGATGAGCGGGCGCAGCGCATCGCGGTTCTTCACGCGCAGCGGATTGTTCGCGAACCGCGCATCGCCCGCGAGTTCCGTCGCGCCGAGAAGGTTACAGAAGCGCTGCCACTGATGTTCATTGCTCACCTGCACCAGGCAGTACTCGCCATTCCGCGTCTCGAACCCACCCATCGGATACATCCCCATCGTCTCGGAACCCATGCGTCCGGGCAGCGGCAGATCCGCCAGCGCGCCCTGGAGATGGGCGTGCGCGAAGCCGAGCGCGGATTCCATCAGCGAGACCTCGAGCAGGATCCCCCGCCCGGTCTTCGACACGGTGTGGATTCCGGTCACGATCGCGCCCCACGCGAGATACGACGTCGCAATGTCGATGGGCGAGCCGCCGCTGCGCACCGGCGCGCGATCCGGCTCCCCGGTGATGCCCATGATGCCGGTGTAGGCCTGGATCATCGAATCGTAGGCGGGCGCCCCCGCGCGCGGCCCCGTGCGACCGTAACCCGTGACCGATATCCACACGAGCCTCGGATGGGCGTCCTTGAGGTTTTCCCAGCCGATACCCAATTTCTCCAGCGTGCCGGGGCGATAGTTCTCGACCATCACGTCCGCGGTCGCGAGCAGCCGGTGAAACAACTTCTTGCCCTCGTCGCTCTTGAAATCGATCGCGATGCTGCGCTTGCCGCGATTGCAGCTCACAAAGTACACGCTCTCGCCATTGACGAAAGGCGGCCAACGTCTCATTTCGTCGCCGCCCGGCGGCTCGACCTTGATGACATCCGCGCCCATCTCGGCCGCCATCATCGTCGCGACGGGACCGGCGATGTTGCGCGTGCAGTCTAGAATGCGGACTCCGTGCAGTATTGCAGACAATTCCATACCGCTCATGACCCACCCAAAATCGGAAGTCTCGTTTTCATCGACGCTCCTTTCGCGTGAAATCGGGCGGCGGTCGCGCCGCGCTTCCATCGGATCGCTTCGACAATGGTGAGTATATGCGGCAAGCAAGTCCGGTGGTGCCGGATGCCGGTCCGAGACTTCTATAACAGAGCTCAAATACCGAATCTTTGATTCAGGTCAAGACGCGACTTCTCAGGTCAGGTTACCGATCAGCGCTGTGCATCTCATCCTCTGCTGCGGGTTGGTTGACACTGTTTGGGAGCAGACCTAGCATCAGCGATCGAACCGGTCGGGCCGAGCGCCGCGCGGGAGAAAACATGAGCGAAAAGCGCCGTAGTTTTTTTGGGTGGGGCTACGAGGGTGACACGGTGTCACCGGCCGAGCTTCAGTGGTTCGAGGACGCGTGGTCGAAGCTCCTCAAGATCAACCACTTCGAGCCCGCGCCGATGCCGCGCGCGGACGAAATCGAGTTGCGCGCGCCGCGGATCACGGCGCCGGACAGTCTGAAGAACCTGTGCACGACCGACAAGTACGAGCGCCTGCTGCATTCTTACGGCCGCTCGGGACACGAGCTGGCGCGCATGATACTGAGGCGCGACTTTTCAAACCCGCCCGATGTCATCGCCATTCCGAAAACCGAGGCCGATATCGCGGCGCTATTGGACTGGTGCGGCGCGAACGACGTTGCGGTGATACCGTATGGGGGCGGCTCGAGCGTGGTCGGAGGGATCACGCCGCCGGCAGATGGCCGGCACAAGGGCGTGGTGACGATCGATCTCAGGCACTTCAAGCGCGTGCTTGAAGTGGACCAGACTTCGCGCGCCGCCCGCATTCAGGCCGGAGTATTGGGACCCAGCCTCGAGCAGCAACTCAAGCCGACCGGCCTCACGATGCGGTTCTTCCTGCAGGCGTGGGAGTTCTCCTCGCTCGGCGGCTGGATCGCCACGCGCGCGGGAGGGCATTACGCTACCCTCTACACCCATATCGACGATCACGTCGAATCATTGCGGGTCGTCACCCCTGCCGGCACGCTCGAAACGCGGCGTTTGCCGGCCTCCGGCGCCGGCCCCAGTCCGGACCGCATGTTCATCGGCTCCGAGGGCACGCTCGGCATCCTCACCGAAGCCTGGGTGCGTCTGCACCGGCGCCCTTCGTTCCGCGCGGCGACGACCGTGCACTTTCGCGATTGGGAAAAGGCGGTGAACGCCGTGCGCGCGCTCACCCAGTCCGGCCTCTACCCGGCCAATGCGCGGCTGATCGAAAAGGACGAAGCCCTGTTCACCGAGGCAGGTGACGGAACCGCTCATGTGCTGGTGCTCACGTTCGAGTCAGCCGACCATCTGCTCGATGTATGGATGAAGCGCGCACTCGAGCTCTGCGGCGATCACGGCGGCGAGTGGAATATTGAAGCGTTGGAGAAACGGGACTCGCAGCGCGAGGGCGCCGCCGGCAACTGGCGCGACAAGTTCATCCGCGGGCCGTATTTCCGCGTGCACGCGACCGCCCGCGGCATGATGCGCGACACAGTCGAGACCGCGATAACCTGGGACCGTTTTTTCGACCTTGAACGCAAGGTCAAGGAAGCGATCAGGCAGGCGATCCGCGAGGAGACCGGGCGTGAAGGCACCTGCACCGTTCGCTTCACACATCTATATCCCGATGGGCCCGCGCCCTACTTCACCTGGCATGCATTCGGCGACAAAGCGAGGCTGCCGGAGCAATTCCGCGCCATCAAGGCGGCCGGCTCCGACGCGATGGTGAACGCGGGCGGCACCATTACCCACCATCACGCGATCGGGCGGGATCACCGGCCGTGGTACGATCGCCAGCGGCCGCCGCTTTTCGCGGAAGCTTTCAGGGGCGCGAAAAGCCGGCTCGATCCGCACTCGGTGATGAATCCGGGCGTGCTGGTTGACTGCTGAGCAGCCTGTCGCAGATTCAAGTCCGGACAGGCTGCTGGAGGAAGGGACATGAGCAAGAGAATTGCCGTTCTTGGCGCCGGCGCTATCGGCAGCAGCGTCGGCGCGGATCTCACCAAGGCGGGTTACGACGTCGCGATCATTGATCAATGGCCGGCGCACGTGGAGGCGATGAAGGCCCACGGGCTGCGCGTCGTCATGTCCGACGAGGACCTGCGAACGCCCGTCCACGCCTACCACCTGTGCGAAGTCTGCACGCTCAACCGCGAGTTCGACATCGTGCTGCTTGGAGCCAAGTCCTACGACACGGCCTGGATGACGGAATTCATCAAGCCCTATCTCAAACCCGACGGCTATCTCGGGCCGAACAAGAAGAAAGCGCGGGGTGTCGTGCTGCAGGACTATCTGAAGGGCCGCTACACTGAAACCGACTATCTGAGCGGGCTCGTGGTGCGCAAGGGCAAGGAAGCCGGCGTGCCGACGCCCGCGAACGCGGCGGTGACCGCGATCAACCGCAGGATCCGGGCGGGCGAGTTGAGGCCCGGGCGCGCGAACCTCGCGCTGGTGGAGGAGATGCTGCGTTGAGTGTCGAGGTCGGCATGTCGAGTCGACGGCGAGGAAGCGATCTCGCGGTGGGCGCGGTCACGTTGCCAGCAACGGGATTGCTTCGCTCCGCTCGCAATGACAGCATTTCTGGGATGCGCGACGCGACCCCAACACCGCCGGCCACGAGCTCATGAGACACCTGCTGCTCGCTCTCGCATTTGCAGCACTCGCCGGCGCGGCGAACGCGCAAGCGCCATCCGGCGGCGCCGCCTATCCGTCCCGGCCGATACGCTTCGTCGTCCCGTACTTCCCCGGCGGCACGCCCGATATCCAGGGACGCAGGCTCGCCGAAAAATTGAGGGAACGCTTTGGCCAGCCCGTGGTGGTCGACAACCGGCCCGGCGCCAATGCGAGCATCGGCATGGGGATCGTCGCGCGCGCGCCCGCCGACGGCTACACCATCGTCATCGCGCCGGTCGGTCCGTGGGCGGTGAATCGCTATCTCTACAAACTACCGTACGACGTGCTGAAGGACTTCGCCCCGATCATCCACATCACCACCACGCCCGGGGTGCTGGTGGTGCATCTTTCGGTACCCGCGACGACGGTGAAGGAACTGATCGCGCTGGCGAAGCAGAAGCCGGGCGAACTCAATTACGGTTCCACGGGCGTCGGCGGTTTCGGCCACATGTGCGGCGAGTTGTTCACGTTGCTCGCCGGGGTGAAGATGACCCACGTTCCCCACAAGAGCATCGCGGCGGCATTGTCCGACGTCATGGGCGGACACCTGCAGGTGCTGTTCAACGTCGCGAGCCCCACCATTCCCCAGATCAGGGCCGGCAAGGTGCGCGCGCTCGGCACCACTGGCGCGACGCGCTTCGAGGCCCTGCCCGACGTGCCGACGATCGCGGAGGCTGGCGTTCCCGGTTACGAGAACACCACCTGGAATGCGATCGCCGCGCCCGCCCGCACCCCGCAGCCCGTGATCCAGCGGCTCAACCGGGAGATAAACGCCATCCTGCAGTTGCCCGACGTGAGGGAGGCAGCGCGCGTGGAGGGATCGACCATCATCGGCGGCACGCCGGAGCAGTTCAGGAAATTCCTGCAGTCGGAACTCGCCAAGTACGGCAAGCTCGTGCGGGCAGCCGGCATCAAGTACGAGTAGGCAATGCGTGGAGGAAGACGATGCTGTTCATGGTGAATATCGTGGTGCGTCTGCCATCGCGCCTCATCCCTTTCCCAGGGGAAGATCGAATTGCCCGGCGGGATACTGCTCGAAGTAGCCGAGCGCATCCGCGCTGGGGCGTACGTCCGCGTATTTCGCGTGCATGTCGCACAAGCTGATTGCATGCGAGGCCTGCGAGCGGTCGAAGCAGGCGTCCTCGACCACGGTGACGCGGTAGTTGTTGGAAAAGGCATCCAGCACCGTCGCGCGCACGCACCCGCTGGTGGTGGTGCCGGTCACGATGACGCCGTCGCAACCGAGCAGCACCAGGTACGAGGCGAGCGGCGTGCCGAAGAATGCGCTCGGCTTGTCCTTCTTCAGCACGATGTCCTGCGGTGCCGGGGCGATATCCGGAATGATCGTGCTGCCGTCCACTTCCCGCGGGCGCCCGGCTCCGGCGTCTTCGCCGGCGCGGGAATTCTTCCAGCGCCAGCTTCCTCGGTTCCACAGGTCGGGCCGGGCATTGCCCGTGGTATAGACCACCGGCACGCCCTTGTCGCGCGCGCCGTCGATCAGCCTCTTCATAACCTTGATGGCGGGCCAGGCATCCTCGCCGCACGAATTGCGCCAGCGCTTGATCGATTCGAGGATGGGCTCCGGGTGATCGCCGCAGAAGAAATAATTGACGTCGATGACCAGCAGCGCCGGACGCTTGGCAAATCCCTGCGGCGCGCCGTACCCGGCTGCCGCGAAAACCTGCCGGTCCCTCTCGGTGAGAAAGTCGTCCCAGATGCGTTTGGTCATTGCGCTCTCGATATCCTATTGTGCAAATGCCTGACAAGGTATT
This sequence comes from Betaproteobacteria bacterium, assembly GCA_016199545.1. Classification (GTDB taxonomy): domain Bacteria; phylum Pseudomonadota; class Gammaproteobacteria; order Burkholderiales; family SG8-41; genus DSOT01. Next base: position 13,669 of record JACQGN010000232.1, read on the forward strand.
TGCACCTCGAATTTCCCCTCTCCGCTCGGGAGAGGGGATGTGCCGAAGCGAGGAGCAGGGGCCCGATGTCTCTAATCGGGATGCGACCGCGCAGGCAGATATGGGC
>JACQGN010000225.1 GCA_016199545.1 Betaproteobacteria bacterium
GATCCGGCGCAACAATACTCGGGGAAAGCTTACGAAATCCTGACGACTGCCCGGCCGCGACTGCCGGCCTTGAGCATCTTCTCGAAGTGACCGGGCAGATCGTCGAGCGCGAGGGTGAACGCGATGTCGCCGAGATGGCGCGGTTTCAAGTCGGTTGCGAGGCGCTCCCATACCCTGCGCCGCAACGGCATCGGCGTATAAGCGGAATCCACGCCGATCAGCCGCACCCCGCGCAGGATGAACGGCAGCACGGTGGTCTTCAACTCGATCCCCCCGGCATTGCCGAAACTCGCGATGAGTCCGCCGGGTTGCATGGTGCGCGTGAGCCATGCCAGTTGTTCGCCTCCTACTGAATCAAACGCGGCGGCCCACAATGCCTTCTCCAGCGGGCGGCTGCCCGGGTCGATCTTCGGGCGCGGCAGCACCTCGGTGGCGCCGAGCTGGCGCAGAAATTCATGCTCGGCGTCCTTCCCGGTCAGCGCGGTGACCGGGTAACCGAGTCCCGCCAGCATGTCGATCGCCAGCGTTGCGACGCCGCCGGTTGCGCCATTGACCAGCACCTTGCCGTTCTTCGATTGCATCTCGTTCTGCTCCAGCAGGCACACGGCAAGCCCTGCCGTATAGCCCGCGGTGCCCAGCGCCATGGCATCGAATAGAGTGAGGCTGGGGGGAAGCGGCACCAGCCACTCCGCCGGGACGCGGCAGTACTCGCTGTAACCGCCATCGTGCGCCACGCCGAAGTCATAGCTCGTGCAGATCACTTCGTCCCCCGGCCTGAAACGCGCATCGTCCGACGAGACCACGGTGCCCGCCGCATCGATGCCGGCGTTGAGCGGGTACTTGCGGATGATTTTCCCGCCGGCGCCGGTCGCGGCCAGCGCATCCTTGTAGTTGACGCTCGAGTAGCGGGTCCGGAACACGACCGTGCCCGCCGACAGTTCGTCGAGTGCGACATCCGTGACACGCCCCGCCACCTTGTTATCGTCCAGAAAAATGCGGTAAGCCTTGAAGCGCTCCATGGTATCCCTCACGGCAAATGCGGCTGGCTGAGATAGTCTCGGGTCTGCATTTCGGTGAGCCGGCTCACCAGCCGTTCGTTGAGCGAGGCGTTGAGATTCGCCTGGAAATTGTCCTCCGCGCGCGCACCGTTGACGAGTTCCGCTGCCGGCGCTGCGGCGGCAATCATCAGCTTCACGCGCCGGTCGTAGAACTCATCGACCAGCCACACGAAGCGGCGCAGCTTGTCCGCGTCGTCGATTGAAAACCGCGGCACGCCCGACAGCAGCACCGTATGGTAGCGGCGCGCGAGTTCGATGTAATCGGCCTTGGCCCGCGGCCCATCGCACAGTTCGGGGAAATCGAACCAGGCCACGCCGCGCGCCTGCCGCCGCACGTTGACCAGCCGCCCCTCGATTTCCATTTGTCTTTCTTCAGCGGAGTCGTGGCGCGCGATGCTCAGATAGGCCTGCTCCAATCGCGCAATTGAGTCGGCCTCGGTATGGTACACCCCTGCCTTCTCGAGTTCGCGCAGGCGGTAATCCACGCCGTTATCGATGCCGACGACTTCCAGAGACTGCTTGAGGAGTTCGATCGCCGGCAGAAACTGGCTGCGTTGCAGGCCATGCAGATAAAGCCCGTCCGGCTTGAAATTCGAGGTGGTGACGAGCACCACGCCCTGCTCGAACAGGCCTTCCAGCAGCCCGCGCATCAGCATGGCGTCGGTGATGTCGGTGATGTGAAACTCGTCGAGGCACAACAGCCGCGCCTCCTTCGCCAGAGCGCGCGCAAACAGGACGAGCGGGTCCGCCTGCCCCTGCAACTCGCGCAGCCCGTGGTGGACTTCCTGCATGAAGCGGTGAAAATGGATGCGCCGCTTGCGCGCCACTGGAGCGAAGTTGAAAAAGCTGTCCATGAGAAAGCTCTTCCCGCGTCCGACGCCGCCCCACAGGTAAAGCCCGCTCACCACGCGCTTGCGCGCAAGCAACCGGATGAGCGATGCCTCCATCTGCTCGAGACCGATCAAATCCTCGTAGAGCCGCTCGAAATGCGGTAACGCAGCGGTCTGCGCGGCATCGAGCATGAAGCCATGCTCCGCGGCATGACGCCCGATCCACTGCGCAACGTCGGAGCTGTCCTGCGCGAAGGTGTAGTGGCCGTAGCGGTTGTCGGGGACTCGCGCGTCGTTCAATGGAGGTGCGTGAAGAGTAAACAGTGAACGGTGAACCGGAAAACCGATGAGCGACCGGCGACTCCGAATTCACTGTTCACTGTTCACCGTTCCCTGTTCACTACAGATTAAGCGTGCGATTATCCACCGCCAGCGCGGCTTCCTTCATCGCCTCGGACAGCGACGGATGCGCGTGGCAGATGAGCGCGAGGTCCTCGGCAGCCGCGCCGAATTCCATCGCCACCACTGCCTCCGCAATGAGTTCTGACGCCATGGGACCGATGATGTGCACGCCCAGGATGCGGTCGGTCGCGCGATCCGCGAGTAACTTGACGAAGCCGGTCGTATCACCGAGGGCGCGCGCGCGCCCGTTGGCCATGAAAGGAAACGACCCGGCGCGGTAATCGACCCCGTCGCTCCGCAACTGCTGTTCGGTTTTCCCGACCCAGGCGATCTCCGGGGAGGTGTAGATGACCCACGGCACGGTGTTGAAATCGACGTGGCCGTGGCGCCCGGCGATGCGTTCCGCCACCGCCACGCCCTCCTCCTCCGCCTTGTGCGCAAGCATCGGCCCCCGCACCACGTCACCGATCGCCCACACGTTCGGCAGATTGGTGCGGCAGTCGTCATCCACGGCGATGAATCCGCGTGCGTCGATTTCAAGGCCGACTGCGCCGGCGTTGAGTCCGTCGGTCCTGGGCGCCCTTCCGATCGACACGATAAGCTTGTCCACGGCGAGCGTCTGCGCCGCGCCGGTGCTGTCGGTGTATTCGACCGTCACATTCTTTCGGGTGGTGACCTTGCCAATCGTGACGCCCATGTGGATCACCATCCCCTGTTTGGTGAAGACCTTGAGCGCCTCCTTTGCCACCTGTTCGTCCGCCGCCCCGAGGAAAGCCGGCAGGGCTTCGAGCACCGTCACTTCGGCCCCGAGCCGGCGCCACACGCTGCCCATTTCCAGGCCGACCACCCCGGCGCCGATGACGCCAAGGCGCTTCGGAACTTCCGGTATCGCCAGCGCGCCATCGTTGTCGAGGATGAGGTGGTTGTCGAATGCAACGCCCGGCAGTGCGCGCGGGTCGGAGCCGGTCGCGACGACGATATGCCGGGCGGAAAGCGTCTCCTCGCTCTTGCCCGCCACGTTCACCTCATAGCCGCCGGCGCCCCCGCCGGCAAGGCTGCCGCGGCCATGAAAAAAAACCACCTTGTTCTTCTTGAACAGGTAGAGGATGCCCTCGTTGTTCTGGCGCACCACCTTGTCCTTGCGCTTGAGCATCTGCGCGACGTCGACCGAGAGCCCCTTGACCTGGATGCCGTGCTCGGCGAACGCGTGGGCCGCATGCTCGTAGTTCTCCGAAGACTGCAGCAGCGCCTTCGAAGGGATGCAGCCGACGTTGGTGCAGGTGCCGCCGGGCGCGGGCTTACCGTCCGCGGTCTTCCAGTCGTCAACGCAGGCCGTCTGCAATCCGAGCTGCGCGCAGCGGATGGCGGCGATGTACCCGCCGGGCCCCGCGCCGATCACCACAACGTCAAATTGTTTGCTCATTCGATCTCTGGGTGAAAGGTGAAAAGTGAAAGGTGAAAGGTGATCCCCCTCACCCTGCCCTCTCCCCCGGTAGCGGGGAAGAGGGATTCGATTCACGTTTCACGTTTCACATTTCACGTTTCACGCTCTCAGACGTCGAGCAGCATGCGCGCAGGGTCTTCCAGCGCGTCCTTGATCGCAATCAGCGTGAGTACCGCCTCGCGCCCGTCGATGATGCGGTGATCGTACGAGAGGGCAAGGTAGTTCATGGGGCGGATGACGATCTGTCCGCTCTCCACCACCGGCCGCTCCTTGGTGGCATGCACGCCCAGGATCGCGCTCTGCGGCGGATTGATGATGGGCGTGGACAGCATCGAACCGAAAACCCCGCCGTTGGAAATGGAGAAGGTGCCGCCAGTCAGATCCTCGATCGCGAGTTTTCCGTCCTGCGCGCGTTTTCCGAAATCCGCGATCTGCTTTTCGATCTCCGCCATGCTCAGCTGGTCGGCATTGCGGATGATCGGCACGACCAGTCCGCGCGGGCCGCCCACCGCCATCCCGATATCGTAGTAGCCGTGGTAGACGATGTCGTTGCCGTCGACCGAAGCATTGACGATCGGATACTTCTTGAGCGCGTACACCGACGCCTTTACGAAAAACGACATGAACCCGAGTTTGATGCCGTGCTCCTTCTCGAACCGCTCCCGGTAGCGGTTGCGCAGCTCGATCACCGGCTGCATGTTCACTTCATTGAAGGTGGTGAGGATCGCCGCGGTCGACTGCGACTGTACCAGCCGCTCGGCGATGCGCGCCCGCAGACGCGACATCGGCACCCGTTGTTCGGGGCGCTCGCCCAGCGCTCCGAGTTCGACTGCAGGCGCCGGCGGCCGTGCGAACGCCGGAACGGGAGCCGCGGCGGGCGTGCCGGCGCCGATCGCCTGCAGCACGTCGCCCTTCGTTACCCGCCCCCCGCGCCCGGTCCCGGAAACGGTGCTGACATCGAGCTCCTTCTCCGCTGCCAGTCTTTGCGCCGCGGGCATCGCCGGTGCCGGAGACGGCTTTTGTGGTGGCTTGGCCGGTACTGCCTCTTCCCCTTTGGCCGTTGCGGCGGAAGCCGCCGCAACGGCCTCGGTGTCGATCTGCGCGATCACCTCGCTGCTCGCGACCGTGCTGCCGTCGCCCTTGACGATCTTCACCAGCACGCCGGACTGCGGCGCGGGCGTCTCCAGCACGACCTTGTCGGTCTCGATATCGACCAGGTTCTCATCGCGCTTGACCGGATCGCCAGCCTTCTTGTGCCACGCGACCAGGGTCGCCTCGGCCACCGATTCCGACAACTGCGGGACTTTGACGTCAACCAGCACGATCGTTCCGTCCGCCTGTGCGTCAGTGCTCTTCGCCGGCCGACAGCGGGCGCGGCTGCTGCGTCACGCGCCGCGGCTCGCTGCCGCCGGACAACGTGATCGCCTGGTCCACCAGTTCCTTCTGCTGCCGGTCGTGCAACGACTTGTAGCCCGCCGCGGGCGAGGCCGACGATTCGCGTCCCGCGTAGAAGATTTTCTGGTGCGGCAGGAGGTGGCGCATCAGGTAATGCTGGATGTGGCGCCACGCGCCCTGGTTGCGCGGCTCCTCCTGGCACCACACGATCTCGGTGGCACTCTTGTAGCGTTCGATCTGCGCGCGAAAGTCGTCGTGGGGAAACGGGTACAACTGCGCGATCCGCACCAGCGGCAGATCCTTCACGCCGCGCGCACGGCGTTCGGCGCGCAGGTCGTAGTAGACCTTGCCGCTGCAGAAGATCACGCGCTGCACCTGATCCGCACGGATGTCCTGCGCCTCCCAGTCCTCGTTGACCGCCCGGAACCTGTCGTTGGCGAATTCCTCCAGCGGCGAAACCGATTCCTTGTGCCGCAACAAGCTCTTGGGCGAGAAGATGACGAGCGGCTTGCGATACGGACGCACCATCTGCCGGCGCAGTAAATAATACATCTGCACCGGCGTGGCTGGCATGCACACCTGCATGTTGTAGTCCGCGCACAACTGCAGGAACCGTTCCACGCGCGCCGACGAATGTTCCGGCCCCGCGCCCTCATAGCCGTGGGGAAGCATCAGCGTGAGCCCGGCCATGCGCCCCCACTTGACCTCACCGGATGCGATGAACTGGTCGATCACCACCTGCGCGCCGTTGACGAAGTCCCCATACTGCGCCTCCCAGACCACCAGTTCGTTCGGCTCCGAGGTCGCATAGCCGTACTCGAATCCCACTACCGCCTCTTCCGAGAGCACCGAATCGATTACCAGGAAATCCCCCTGCTTGGGGGCGATGTGCTGCAGCGGCATCCAGGTGCCCTGGTCCCAGCGTTCCCGGTTCTGGTCGTGCAGCACCGCGTGCCGGTGGAAGAACGTTCCGCGGCCGGAATCCTGGCCCGACAGGCGCACCGAGTAGCCTTCGTTGAGCAGCGTCGCGTAGGCAAGCAGTTCCGCCATGCCCCAGTCGAGCGGCAGTTTTCCCTCGGCCATCAGCATGCGGTCCTGGACGATCTTCGCCACCCGCGGATGCAGCTTGAAGTTTGCGGGCACGTCGGAGAGCTTGCGGGCGAGCGCCTTGAGCGTATCGAGCGGCAGCCGCGTGTCGTCGTTCTCGTTCCACTTGGTGCCGACGAACTTCTTCCAGTCGGTCTCGAACGGCGGGCGGTAGTTGGAGAGGATCGTCTTGTTGGTGTGATAGCCGAGGTCGAGCGCTTCGCGATAGGTGGAGACCAGTGCATCGGTCTCGCTCTCGGCCATCACGCCCTCGGCGACCAGCCGGTCGGCATAGACCTTGCGCGGGGTCGGGTGCGACTGGATGTTGCGGTACATCAGGGGCTGCGTCACCATCGGCTCATCCTGCTCATTGTGCCCCAGGCGGCGATAGCACACGAGATCCACCACCACGTCCTTGTGGAATTTCATGCGGTAGTCGAGCGCGATCTCGGTGACGAAGCACACCGCCTCGGGGTCGTCGCCGTTGACGTGGAAGATCGGCGCCTCGAGCATCTTCACCACGTCCGAGCAATAGAGCGTCGAGCGCGCGTCCCGCGTATCCGAAGTGGTAAAGCCGATCTGGTTGTTGATGATGATGTGCACGGTGCCGCCGGTGCCGTAACCCCGCGTCTGCGCGAGGTTGAGCGTTTCCATCACCACGCCCTGGCCCGAGATCGACGCATCACCATGGACCAGAACCGGCAGCACCTGGTCTCCCGTGCGGTCCTTGCGCCGGTGCTGGCGCGCGCGCACCGATCCCTCCACCACCGGATTGACGATTTCAAGGTGCGAGGGATTGAAGGCAAGCGTGACGTGCATCGGGCCGCCAGGGGTCATCACGTTCGACGAATAGCCGTCGTGATACTTCACGTCGCCGGCCAGCACCGCCGTGTGCTGCTTGCCTTCGAACGATGAAAAGAGATCCGCGGGCATCTTGCCCAGCGTGTTCACCAGCACGTTGAGCCGGCCGCGATGCGCCATGCCGATCACCATCTCCTGCGTGCCCGCTGTCCCGGCGCGCTGCAGCAGGTGGTCGAGCAACGGGATGAAATTATCCCCGCCCTCGAGCGAAAACCGGGTCTGCCCCACGTACTTGGCGTTGAGGTACTTCTCGAGCGTCTCGGCGGCGGTCACCCGTTCCAGAATGTGTTTCCTCGCCTCCGCGCTGTAGCTGGGCCGCCCGCGCGAGGGTTCCAGGCGTTCGGAGATCCAGCGCTTCTGCGGGATATCCGACATGTACATGTACTCGACGCCCACCGTGCGGCAATAAGTGTCCTTGAGCGCCTGTAGGATGTCGCGCAACGTCGATTTCTGCGCAATGTGCAGCGTACCCGAATCGAATACCTTGTCGTAATCGTTCTCGGTCAAGCCGTAGAAGGCGGGATCGAGCTCTGCGATCACCGGCTTCTCCATGCGCCGGAGAGGGTCGACGTCGGCGACGCGGCAGCCCTGGAAGCGGTACGCCGAGATCAACTGCAGTACCGCGAACTGCTTCTGCAGCGCCTGCGGGGACGGACCCGCCGCAGCCGCGCCGCGCTCCCGCGCGAGTCTCGCGAACCGCTCCTGCACCTCGGCGTGCGACACATCGGGCGGACCGTCGTCCAGCCGCTGCAGTTCATCGAAATAGCCGCGCCAGCGCGGTTCGACCGACCCTGGGTCCTTGAGGTAGGCCTCGTACAGCGCCTCGATGAACGGCGCATTCGACCCGAAAAGGTAGGAGTTACCGAGAAACTCCCGCATCATGCCCGTACCCTCCTGGTCAAATGCGTGACTGGTGATTCGTGACTGGTAGGGCGTGACTCGTGGAACATGCTGGCGCCGGGACAAAAACTTCGCCTTATCAGTCACGCCCTATCAGTCACGCCTTATCAGTCATGCCCTATCAGTCACGCCTTATCAGTCGCGCCCTATCAATCACGCCCTATCAGTCACGCCTTATCAGTCACGCCTTATCAGTCACGCCCTATCAATCACGCCCTATCAGTCACGCCTTCACCGTCGCATCAGACTGCGACGCATTCTATAATGTCCGCCAGCATTCATTGAGGAGAACACGTGGCCGAACGCGAGTCGATGGAATACGACGTAGTGATCGTCGGCGGCGGGCCGGCGGGTCTCGCAGCAGCGATACGCCTGAAGCAGATCGCGGCCGAGCAGCAGCACGAGGTGAGCGTCTGTGTCCTGGAAAAAGGATCGGAAGTCGGTGCGCACATTCTGTCGGGCGCCGTCATGGACCCGCGGGCGCTCGATGAACTCATCCCGAACTGGAAGGAACTTGACGCGCCGCTCAACGCGCCGGTGAGCGAGGACCGGTTTCTGTTCCTTACGCAGGAGAAGTCCTACCGGGTGCCGGGCTTCCTGCTGCCGGCGTGCTTCCGCAATCACGGCAACTACGTGGTGAGCCTCGCCAACGTGTGCCGCTGGCTCGCGCAGCAGGCCGAAGGACTGGGCGTCGAGATCTTCGCAGGATTTCCGGCGGCGGAAGTTCTCTATGGAGAAGGCGGTCGGGTTGCGGGTGTCGCGACCGGGGACATGGGCGTTGGACGCGACGGTAAACCGACCGACGCCTATCAGCCCGGCATGGAGCTGCACGCCAAATATACGTTTTTCGCCGAGGGCTGCCGCGGTCATCTCGGCAGGAGGCTGCAGGAGCGCTTCGCGCTGCGCGCCGGCGCCGATCCCCAGGTCTACGGCATCGGGTTGAAAGAGCTGTGGGAGATCCGGCCCGAGAAACATCAGCAGGGCCTCGTCATCCACACCGCCGGCTGGCCGCTCGCCCGCGACACCTACGGCGGTTCGTTCTTCTACCATCTCGAAGACAACCTGGTATCGATCGGGTTCGTGGTCGGGCTGGCATACAGTAATCCGTATCTCAGCCCGTACGAGGAATTCCAGCGCTACAAGACGCACGCCGCGATCCGCCCGTTTCTCGAAGGCGGCAAGCGCATCGCCTACGGCGCGCGCGCGATCTCAGCGGGCGGGCTGCAGTCGCTGCCCAAGCTCACGTTCCCGGGCGGGTGCCTGATCGGCGACGACGCGGGTTTTCTGAATGCCTCGCGCATCAAGGGCAGCCACGCAGCGATCAAGTCCGGGATGCTCGCCGCCGAAGCGGCAATTGCCGCGCTCAAGGCTGGCCGCGCCGGCGACGAACTTGCCGCTTATCCCGAGGCCTTCCGTGCGAGCTGGCTCCATGATGAATTGCACCGCGCCCGCAACTTCAAGCCATGGATGAGCCGCGGGCTCTTCACCGGCACGCTGATGGTCGGCATCGACCAGGTCGCGCTCGGCGGCCGCGCGCCGTGGACGCTGCACCACGCCCATGCCGACCACGAGACGCTCGTGACCCGGCAGGAGGCGCAGCCGATCGCCTACCCC
>JACQGN010000227.1 GCA_016199545.1 Betaproteobacteria bacterium
ATTCAGGATGTCAAACAGGTCGGCCTCGCAGTCATTCGTTCCATCCGGATTCTGGATTGGTTCTTCTATCGGCGTTTATCGGCGTTCATCTGCGGCTAAGGATTTGTTGCAATGGTTGACATGCCGCTGGTGACGGTCGAAGACCTCGGGGTGGAATTCGTCGGCCCCGAGGCGACGGTGCACGCGGTAAATGGCGTCTCGTTCACGCTCACGAAGGGCGAGGTGCTGGGCATCCTCGGCGAATCCGGATCGGGAAAGAGCGTGACGCTGCGCGCGCTGATGCGGCTCCTGCCGCGGAAGAAGACCCATCTTGCGGGTCGCGTCGAGATCGCCGGGCGCAATGTCATGGCGCTTGGCGAACACGGACTCTCGGACTTGCGTGGTCCGATCGTAGCGATGATCTTCCAGGAGCCCATGACGGCCCTCGATCCAGTGTTCACCATCGGCCAGCAGATCGTCGAAGCGATCGTGCGGCACGAGGATGTTTCACCGGCCGAGGCGCGACGCCGCGCGCTCGAACTCCTCGAACTCGTGCAGATTCCCTCGGCGAAGCGCCGCCTCGACACCTTTCCACACCAACTCTCGGGGGGGCTCCGCCAGCGTGCGATGATCGCGATCGCGCTCGCGTGCCGGCCGCAACTGCTGCTCGCGGACGAACCCACCACCGCGCTCGACGCCACCGTGCAGATACAGGTACTGCTGCTCCTGCGCTCGCTGCAGCAGGAACTGGGCATGGCGATGATTTTCGTCACCCACGATCTCGGCGTAGCGGTCGAGGTTTCGCACAAGCTCGCGGTGATGTACGCAGGCCGCATCGTGGAAAGCGGTTCGGTCGTGGATGTGGTCAAGCGTCCGCGCCATCCCTACACCGAGGGACTGCTGGGCTCGACCGTGCACGAGGTTCCCAAAGGCGCGCGCCTGACGCCCATCACCGGGTCGCCCCCCAACCTCGCAGCATTGCCGCCCGGTTGCAGCTTTGCCCCCCGCTGCCGTTACGCCGAGGCGCGCTGCACGGGCGAATTCCCGCCGGCCGTTACGCTGGGTTCACATCTGGGTTACGATCATGTCGCGCGCTGCATCAACTCCCGGCGCGTGGGACAACCTGAAACGGCAACTTCATGACCGCGTCACTCCCGTTCAATCAGATCTCCGCGAGCGACGCCGCGGCGGCGATCGCCGCCGACAAGCTTACTTCGGAAGCGCTGGTCGCTGCATGCCTCGACCGCATCGGTGCACGCGAGCCTGCCGTTCAGGCCTGGGCCTTTATCGATCCCGAGCTTGCCCTCTCCCAGGCGCGCAGCCGTGACAGGGAACCACCACGCTCGCGGCTGCACGGTATCCCCGTCGGCATCAAGGATGTCATCGACACCGGCGATATGCCCACTGAGTATGGCTCCCCGATCCATCGCGGCCATCGGCCTCATTGCGATGCGGCCTGCGTCGCACAGGTGCGCGAGTTGGGGGGCGTGATACTCGGCAAGACCGTTTCGACCGAATTCGCGACCCGCCACCCGAACAAAACGCGCCACCCGCTCGATCCCACTCGCACGCCCGGGGGCTCGTCAAGCGGCTCCGCGGCGGCGGTTGCCGACTGCATGGTGCCGATCGCGTTCGGCACGCAGACTTCTTCTTCCATCATCCGCCCGGCGGCTTTTTGCGGCGTGATCGGCTACAAACCGTCGTTCGGCCTCATCAACCGCGCAGGTCTCAAGTTTCTGTCCGAGTCGCTCGACACGATCGGCACGCTGACCCGCACCGTCGCCGACGCTGCGCTCATCATCGAGGAACTCGCCGGCTTACCCGCTGCTCCGTTCGGCGAGGTGCCGCGACGCAAACCGCGGATCGGCCTGTGCCGCACGCCGTACTGGAATCAGGCGGACGCGGCGGCTCAGGCCAGCCTCGATAACGCCGCGCGCGTGCTGGCGCAAGCGGGGGCGCGCGTAAATGACGTCGATCTCGCGGACGAATTCGGCGCGCTTGCCGAGACCCAGATTGCGGTCAGTTCGTACGAGTTCTATCGCGCGCTCACCCACGAGCGCACGCGCTTTCCCGAACTTATTTCCGCGAGCCTCACCTCGCGCATCGCAGCGGGGGGCAAGGTGACTCGCGCGCAGTACGAGGCGGGCGTCGCGCTTGCCGAGCGCTGCCGCAAGCGGATTGACGACGTGCTGCGCGATCACGATGCGCTGCTCGCGCCGAGCGCGCCGGGCGAAGCACCAACGATTGAGAGCACGGGCGATCCGATTTTCGGCTTGATGTGGACGCTGCTGCAGCTGCCCTGCCTGACGCTTCCGTACGGCAGCGGGCCGCTGGGTCTGCCGCTCGGGGTCCAGGTGATCGGCAGCCGCGCTGGCGATACGGCAATGTTCGTGAACGCGGAATGGATACGGCGCGCGCTGGCCGGTTAAGCACAACGCAACAGTGCTTTCCATTTCATAGACCCAAGGAGAACAGCATGAAACCGAATCGACTGCAGTCCACGCTGGCGGGTATCGGCATTGCCGCGGCCCTCGCGGCCAGCCTTGCCTGGGGGCAATCCAGGCCGTTGCGCGTCGGCATGACGCTCTCGGATATTCCCACGACCTCGGGCCAGCCCAATGGCGGTTTCGAAGGCTATCGCATGACGGGTTACACGCTCTACGACGCACTCATCAACTGGAAGCTCGACGACGCCAAGGGCCCCTCCACTCTCGTGCCCGCGCTTGCCACGTCCTGGAAGGTGGACGCGAAGGACACGACCAAATGGCTCTTCACCCTGCGCAAGGGCGTGAAGTTCCACGACGGCTCGGACTTCAATGCCGACGCCGTGGTCTGGAACCTCGACAAGCTGTTCAAGAAGGACGCGCCGCATCACGACGCCCGGCAACTGGCGCAGGTCGCGGGCCGTATCCTGTCGCTGAAAGCATGGCGCAAGGTCGACGACTACACCATCGAGTTCACGACCCACGCGCCCGATTCGACCTTTCCCTACCAGACCACTTACGTCTTCTATTCGAGTCCCGCGCAATACGAGAAGCTCGGCCGGGACTGGAACAAGTTCTCCCAGCAGCCCTCGGGCACCGGCCCGTTCCGGCTCGAGAAGATGACGCCGCGCGAGCGCGCCGAACTCGTGCGCAACTCGAGCTACTGGGACGCCAAGCGCGTCCCGAAGTCGCAGCGCGTCGTGCTGCTGCCGATTCCGGAGCCCACCACGCGCGCCTCCGCGCTCCTTTCCGGGCAGGTGGATTTCATCGAAGCGCCGCCGCCGGATTTCATTCCGCGGCTCAAGTCGCAGGGTTTCCGGATCACGTCCAACGTCTATCCGCACATCTGGCCGTACTTCATGAGCTTCAGGGAGGACTCGCCATGGCGCGACCTGCGGGTGCGCAAGGCGGTGAATCTTGCGATCGATCGCGAAGGTCTCGTCAAGCTGCTCGGCGGCTTTGCTGCTCCGGCGGCGGGGGCCGTGGACAAGTCGAGCCCGTGGTTCGGCAAGCCGACGTTCATCATCAAGCACGATCCAGCGGCCGCAAGGAAACTCCTTGCGGAAGCGGGCTATTCCGACTCGAAACCGCTTACGCTCAAGGTTATGGTCTCGCCTTCCGGCTCGGGCCAGATGCTGCCCCGGCCGATGAACGAATACATCCAGCAAAACCTGAAAGCGGTCGGCATCAACCTGGAACTGGTCACCCAGGACTGGGAGGTGCTGCGCAACTGCCGCCGCGCCGGCGCCGGATCACCCGTATGCCAGGGCGTGCACGGGATCAACAACTCCTCGGCAACGGTCGATCCGTTCAGCGCTTTCGGACGCATCTACAGCAGCAAGGCGATTCCGCCCAAGGGATTCAATTACATGTATTACTCGGATCCGAAGGTCGATGCCATAGTCGAGAAGTCCAACAACATCTTCGACGAGAAGAAGCGCGACCAGTTGCTCGGGGAACTGCATGCCTATCTCGTGGACCAGGCGGTGGACGTCTGGGTCGTGCACGACGTCGGGCCGCGCGCGATGTCAAAGCAGGTGCGCGGCTGGGTGCAGGCGAGGCACTGGTTCCAGGACCTTGCGCCGGTTTACGTTGCCGATTAGGGAGTGAAGCGTGAAAAGTGAAACGTGATCCCCCTCACCCCGAACCCTCTCCCCCAGCCATGGGGGAGAGGGGGGTCGTTTCACATTTCACATTTCACGTTTCACATAGCAAATGTTTTACTACATCCTCCGGCGCGTTCTCTATACGATTCCCATCGCGATCGGGGTGTCGCTCATCGTGTTCACCCTGGTGCACCTCGCGCCGGGCGATCCGCTTTCAGCGGTGATGGGCGAAGTGGACCAGAAGATGCTCGCCGAGATGCGCGCTTCCTTCGGCTACGACAAGCCGCTGCCGCTGCAGTACCTGATTTGGCTCGGCAGCGCGCTTACCGGCGACATGGGCTACTCGCTTCGCACCGGCGCGCCGGTGTTCAGGACCCTGATCGACGCCGCAGCCAACACCATGGTGCTCGGCGTCGCAGCATCGTTCGTGGGTTTTCTCTTGGGGACGAGCGCGGGCATGTTCGCCGGCTACCACCACGGCACGTGGGTGGACAAGGCCGTGTCCGCGGCCGCGATTGCGGGCGTGAGCATTCCCCACTACTGGCTCGCGATCATCCTCGTGATCGTGTTCTCCGTCCAACTCGGGTGGCTCCCCTCGATGGGGGCAGGTGCAGGGGCATCGCTCCTCAGCTGGGACGCGTGGAAGCACATGCTGTTGCCGGCCATCGCGCTCGCCGCGATCCCATGCGCGATCGTGGCCCGCACCGCGCGCGCGTGCGTGATGGAGATCCTGGGCATGGAATTCGTGGAGGCCTTGCGCGCGCGCGGCCTTTCCGAACGCCGCATCCTGCTCCACGTTTCGCGCAACGCCCTGCCGACGGTGCTCGCCGTGATCGGCCTGCAGTTCGCGCACCTGCTGGGAGGCTCGATCCTGGTGGAGGTCGTGTTTTCGTGGCCGGGCACCGGATATCTCCTCAACCTGGCGATCTTCGACCGCGATATTCCGGTGCTGCAGGGAACGATCCTGCTGCTCGCGCTGTTTTTCGTCCTCACCAACCTCGTCGTGGACATCCTGCAAACCTTTGCCGATCCGCGCATCAGCCGAGCATGAACGCCCCGGAAGCCCAGAGGATCACGCTCAAGTTCGACGCCCTGACCCCCGCACCGGGAGCGATGGAAGTGCCGGTCGGTGCGATGCTGCCGCGCACCTACTGGCACACGGTCGGGGTGCGGCTCGCGCGCGATCCCTACACTGCCGCCTGCGCTCTCATCCTGCTCGCGATCGCAGGTGCGGCGGTGCTCGCGCCATGGCTGGGGCTGCCCGATCCCGCCGCGACCAACGCGGCACAGCGCCTGTTGCCCGTGGGCTCGTCCGGCCACCTCCTGGGCACCGACGAACTGGGGCGGGACATGCTCTCACGCCTGATCCACGGCGGACGCCTGTCCCTCACGATGGGCGTGCTGCCGGTCGCGGTGGCGCTCGCGATCGGCGGTACGCTCGGCCTCGTCGCGGGTTTTATCGGAGGCCGGACCAATATGCTCGTCATGCGGCTCACCGATGTGTTATATGCCTTCCCCTCGATCCTGCTCGCGGTCGCCATCGCCGGCTCGCTGGGCGCGGGCGTGGGCAACGCGCTCCTCGCCATCACCATCGTCTTCATCCCGCCGATCACGCGCGTGACCGAGTCGGTGACGACGCAGGTGCGTGCGATGGATTTCGTGGAAGCGGCACGCGCGAGCGGGGCCGGGGCCTTCCGCATCATCCGCACCCACATCCTCGGCAACGTGATGGGACCGGTTTTCGTCTATGCCACGGTCCTCGTCAGCGTTTCGATCCTCATTTCCGCAGGTCTGTCCTTCATCGGGCTGGGTGCGAGCCCGCCGACCGCCGAGTGGGGCCTCATGCTCAACACACTGCGCGAGTCGATCTTCCTCGCGCCGCTCAACGCCGTCCTGCCGGGCTTTATGATTTTCATCACATCGATGTGCTTCAACCTGATCAGCGACGGGTTGCGCAGCGCGATGGACGTGAGGCTTTGAAAGGATGGGGGCGGAAGGATGAAGGAGATCAAACCCGAAATGGCACGCCAATGACCGCTGTCGCTGCTACAGGCGCCGCGTCCGCGCCGCTGTTGAGCGTGCGGGGGCTGCGCAAGTATTTCCCGGTCAAGTCCGAGCGGTTCTTCGCGCCTCGGCTGATGGTACAGGCCGTCGATGACGTGAGTTTTTCCATCGAAGCGGGCGAGACGCTCGGTATCGTCGGCGAATCCGGCTGTGGCAAATCCACCACGGCGCGCCTGCTGATGCGTCTTATCGCGCCGGATGCCGGTGAGGTAGATTTCGCGGGAAGACCGGTACTAACTGATGACGGCCTGAGTCTCCGTGATCTCCGGCGCAATATGCAGATGGTATTCCAGGACTCGTACGCCTCGCTCAACCCGCGCCTCGCGGTGCAGGACAGCATCGCCTTCGGCCCGCGCGCCCACGGCGTGTCCGGGCAGCAGGCGACGGCGAAGGCGCGCGAGTTGCTGTCGCTCGTCGGGCTCGACCCCGACCAGTTCGGGCGCCGTTATCCCCACGAACTCTCCGGCGGGCAGCGCCAGCGCGTGAACGTCGCGCGCGCCCTCGCCCTCGATCCCAAACTCGTGATACTCGATGAAGCCGTATCAGCGCTCGACAAATCGATCGAGGCCCAGGTGCTGAATCTCCTGATGGATCTCAAGGCGCGCCTGCAGCTCACCTATCTCTTCATCTCCCACGATCTGAACGTGGTGCAGTACATCAGCGATCACGTGCTCGTTATGTACCTTGGCAAGGCGGTCGAGGTCGGCAGCGTCGAGGATATCTACCATCGGCCCCGCCATCCCTACACCCAGGCGCTGCTCGCCTCGCGGCCGACCATGGACCCGGAGGTGAAGCTCGAGCGATCCCCTCTCACCGGCGACCCCCCCAATCCGATCAATCCGCCGCCCGGCTGCCGCTTCCGCACGCGCTGCGCCTTTGCCGAGGACGTGTGCGGGCGAGTCGAGCCCGCGCTCACGTCCTGCGGCGCCGCGGGACACGCAGTCGCGTGCTACATGCACATACCCGACTCCGGCCACAGCCGACGACAATGAAACAGATTCACGTCGCCAAGCACGCCACCGAGGCGCACCTGGTGAAGGGATTTCTTGAGTCCCACGGGATCGAGGCAGTTGTACGCGGCGAATTCCTCACCAGCGGTTGGGGCGAACTCCCCACGGATCTGTGCGCGGTGTGGATCGCCGATGACGAGCAGTATCAGCGTGCCGACCGGCTGCTGGTCGATTTCCTGAGCGGGAAACTAGCGCGGGACGCAGCGGGCAACTCGTGGGCGTGCGCCCGCTGCGGAGAGCGCCTGGAAGGTCAGTTCACTGCGTGCTGGAAGTGCGGAACGCCAAGGCCCTGATAGGCGTGACCGGTGAAGCGCAACGGACGACGCCTTTCCCGGTCACAGGTCATGAGCCGTAGGTCACCCACATCGATCCATTGAGGACGCAATGACGAGCCCCGCCCAGAACATCTCCCCCATGATGCTTGAACTGAGCGAATACCTGGCGAGCGCTCTCAAGCGGCCGCTTCCGCCGGAAGTGAACGACCGCGCAAAGATCCATGTCGTCGACACCTTTGCAGCCATGATCTCGGGCTCGAGGCTGCTCCCCGGCAAGCGCGCAATCCAGTACGTGAAGGCGCTGGGCGGCAAGCCGGAGGCGGGCGTCATGGGCACGCGCATCGTCACCTCGGCCACCCATGCAGCGCTCGCCAACGGCATGTTCGGTCATGCCGACGAAACGGATGATACGCATCCGCCTACCCTCACCCACCCCGGCACGAGTGTGGTGCCCGCGGCACTGGCGATCGGCGAGCGCAATCGCCTGTCGGGGGCGGTACTGCTCCGGGCGATCGTGCTGGGGTACGACATCTGCGCGCGCATGCTGCTCACGCTCAAGCCCATGCCGTTCCTTCGTTCGGGCCACCACGCCGGCGCAACAGGGCAGCTCTTCGGCGCCGCCGCCGCGGCCGGCGCGCTTCTCAGGCACAACGCCGCCAGGATGCGCCACACGCTGACTTATGCCGCGGAGCAGACTGCCGGGCTCTACATCATGTTCCGCGACCCCGAGCACGTGGAGAAAGCCTACGCCATGGGCGGCATGCCGGCGCACAACGGCACGGCCGCGGCGCTCATGGTCGCGCACGGCTGGACCGGCGTCGACGATCCATTCTCGGGCGAGCGCGATTTTTTCTTCACCTTCGCGCCGGAGGAGATCGACCGCGACGACATGATCCGCGGCCTGGGACAGAAGTATGAAATCCTGCGCGGCGGCATCAAGCGCTGGCCGACCGGCGGGCCGATCCAGGGGCCGATGCACGTGCTGCGCGAACTGATCGAGAAGCACGGCATCAAGTCCGCCGATGTGGAGAAATTGATCGCGCGCGTCCCGGACAAAGAGCTCGAGATCGTCAACAACCGCGACATGCCCGATATCTGCCTGCAACATCTGCTCGCGGTGATGCTGATCGACGGCACCGTGACGTTCAAGTCGGCTCACGACTTCCGGCGCATGCACGACCCCGCGGTGCGCCGCGTGCGATCCAAGGTTGAAGCGGTCGGCGATCCGGCGTTGACCGACTTCGAGCGCCGCTGGCGCTGTGTCATGGAAATCCGGCTGAAGGACGGCCGCGTGCTGCACGGCCAGACCATGGCCGCCAAAGGCAGCTACGAGAATCCCCTCACCCGCGCCGAAGAGGAGAAGAAGGCGCTCGATCTGATCGCCCCCATTCTCGGCAAGCAGCGCAGCCGCAGCCTTCTCGCCGCGCTATGGAATCTCAACGAGATCAATGACGTGCGTTCGCTACGCCGCCTCTATGCCCGGTAGCTCAATTTTTCGTAGGTTGGGATAAGCGCAGCGCATCCCAACACTCAAACGCCACCCGTTGGGCACCGTTGCGCTCACCCCAGTCTACGCAACTCTTCGACATCCTCAGCTCGTCAATCCAGCTTGATGTTCGCTTCCCTGGCGATCTCCCGGATTTTCTGAATCCTGGCTGGGAGCCCCGCGGCATACTCGCTGGCCCCAACGGGGGCCACATCATATCCGTCCATGGTCAGCCTGGTCCTTACCTCAGGCAGCAGCACGACACGCATGATCTCGGCGCCGAGTCGTTCAATCGCTGCCTTCGGCGTCGCTGCCGGCGCGCTGATACCCTGTTGTCCCGTCATCTCGAAGTCCGGCAAGCCCGATTCGATCATGGTGGGGACATCCTTGAGCACCGCTGAACGTGCCTGGGAGGTGACGGCCAGCGCCCGCAGCTTGCCTGTTGGAACGAATCCCGAAATGGGAGCAATGGTCGAAACCAGAACGCCGACATGGCCACCCAGCACCGCCATCGTCGAGGGCGCGCCTCCCTGGAATACGACAGGCTTCATCGGGATCCCGGTCCTGAGCCTGAACAACTCCGCCGTCAGGTGCTGCAACGAGCCGTAGCCAGGGATTGAATAGGTGAGCTCACCCGGATGCGCGCGCGCGAGGGCGATGAGCTCCTTGACGCTCTTCGCGGGCAGCGAGGGGTGTACCGAGAGCACGTAAGGCTGCGTCCCGATTCTGGCTACCGGGGCAAAATCCTTTAGCGAGTCGAATGGCAGATTCGAGCGCAGCGCAGCCGTCATCACGAGTAGGCCAACTAGGACCGTGTGGCCGTCGGGAGGAGAGCGCGCCACCAGTTCGCTTCCGATGATCGTGTTGGCGCCGGGACGGTTGACCACCACGACGCTCTGGCCAAGAGATCGACTGAGAGGCTCCGCCATGGCGCGCGCTATTGCGTCGGCTGACCCGCCCGGTGGAAACGGCACCACCAGCCGCACGGGTTTCGACGGGAATGCCTCAGCTGCCGCAGAACTGGCGGAAAATCCCGCCGCCAAAACACTGATAATGACCGCATGCAAGTTTGCCGTGTTCATTGAATTTTCCCTCCTCGCTATCTGGCATCGTTCCCGATTCCCTGGCAACCCGCGGTCATGTTGACACCCGTGCTTGGTTTCCGCAATTATCTGACTTTCATCACTTCATGAACTGCGGTTATGAAGCTGGACGTGCGCGACATAGAGTATTTCGCGGTCGTCGCCAAGAACGGCCATGTGGGGCGAGCTGCAGAGCAACTCGGCCTTAGCCAGCCCGCCCTCAGCAAGAGCTTGCGTCGCCTCGAGCGCTCCCTTGGGACGAAACTGGTCAAAAAAACCCCGAAGGGGGTCGATCTGACCGCGGTGGGTGGCGCGCTTCTTTCGCGCGTGCGTGGACTTCAGCTTACCCTGGAGGACATCGCCCGCGAGGCTGCTGACCTCAGTGAAGGGCGCGCAGGGCGCGTGCGCGTGGGTGCTGACCCGGCGGTCGCGGTTGCCATTCTGCCCGAGGTATGCAGCGCGCTTTTGGCAAGTGCGCGGAAAGTTACTGTGAGCGTCACGCTCGCTACAAGCACGGCCGGCATATTACTGCCCGCTTTGCGCCGCGGTGAACTCGACGCTGTCGTAAGCAATATCCAATCTGCCGCCCTTTACAATGGGCTCGTCCGCGAGCCGTTGTGCAACAACGAGTACGTCGTATATTGCTCCACCACCCACCGGTTGGCCAGGCGCAAGTCGGTGGTGCTCGCCGATCTGGTCAATGAAGGATGGGTGGGCACCGAGGGCACCACGCTCACATCGCCCCAATCCCTGACCGAAATATTCGCGAGTCATGGCCTGCCGCCGCCCAGGATTGCGCTGACATCGGATTCGGGATTGCTCAATCATCGTACGGTAGCCGCCACCGATCTGCTCGGCTTTGGCACCAAAAGGATGCTCGCGCTCTACCCTGACCTGAGGGCGCTTCCCGTGAGAGATCATCACCAGATACGCCAAGTCGCAGTTTCGTACCGCCCGGACGCCTACCTCTCGCCGGCTGCGCTTCGATTCATCGAGGTGGTGAAGACGACGGCCAGGAAGCTTTTTGGGGAGGCGCCGTAAAGCCCTCGGGATAAGCGCAGCGCATCCCGACAATCAAGCACCAACCATTGGGCATCACTGCGTTCAGCCCAACCTGCGACGACTATTCCTGCGCGACTCCGCCGATGTCGTTGACGACCCTGGCCCAGCGGTCGTTTTCCCCCTTCCAGAAGTTATGGAAATCGCCCGGGGACTTGCTCAGCACCACCGCCGCGCTCGCGGTAGCTAGCCGGCGCCCCACTTCTGGCTCGCGCATCGTGTTGGTGACCGCTGTGAACAATCGGCTCACCACCGGCTTGGGAGCGCCTTTTGCCACGTATACGCCCAGCCACAAACCCGTGGTGATGTCCGGAAACCCCGATTCGGCCATGGTCGGCGTATCGGGCGCGGCGTCCAGGCGCCGGGGTGCGGTCACGGCGAGGAGCCTCAGACGGCCCTGCTTCACGTGGGGAAAGATTGACGGCGTGCTCAACAGGGTTACCTGTGTCTCACCGGTCACCAGGCCCGCCGCGGCGGCGCCCGCCCCACCCTTGTAGTTGATCATGACGATATTCAGTCCCACCTTTTTCATGAAGTATTCCATCGCGAGCCGCGAGTCGCTGCCGGCTCCCGAGGTACTGTAGCTGAGCTTGCCGGGCCGCGCCTTGGCGTAGTCGATGAACTCCTTCAACGAGCGCACCGGCACGCTGGGATGTACAGCCAAGCAGCCAGGCACGTCCACCACTTGGGTCACTCCGATGAATGCATCGAGCGGCTTGGGCCGGAATCTGGGAAAGACCGACGGATTGATCGCCATCGTTCCGACATTGCCAAGCAGTATGGTGTGGCCGTCCGGCGTGGCATTCGCCGCCGCCTCGACCCCGATACTGCCGGACGCGCCGGGGCGATTTTCGATCACGATCGTCTGCTCGAGCTCCCGCCCCAGCTTCGGCTGAATGATGCGCGCAGCAAAGTCCGCTGCGCCGCCTGGCTGAAAGGGAACGATCATCCGCACCGGGCGCGCAGGGTACTTCGCCGTGGATTGGGCAAATGCGTTGTTTACAGCAAGCAGGCCCATCGAAAACAGTACGAGATGCGATATGCTGGACTTCATGGGTGTTCTCCTTCTCGTCATGCTAGCCGTTAACTCCGAGCGTCTTGAGGTCGTCCGGTAGCTCCCATAGGCAGACACCGCCGTTTGCCATTTTGAAAGAGGAAGACCGAGCACCACTACTGGACTTCGAGGCATCCGTCCCTCCTATCGGGTGATTCGGGAATCTACTTCCATAACTGCCAACGACCGCGACGATGCGCACAAGAGGCAGCCGCCCGGTCATGTTGACACTCCCGCATGATGTCTGCAATTATCCATCAGTCAATATTCGATAACCGGTGGTTATGATTTGGAAGCTCGTGATCTAGGATATTTCGCGGTCGTGGCCGAGCACGGAAACCTGCGGCGGGCGGCCGAAGCGTTGAATCTGAGCCAGCCGGCGCTCAGTAAGAGCCTGCGCCGGTTGGAACAGTCTGCTGGAACGAAACTCGTGAAGCGGACTTCGAAGGGCGTCGCGCTGACGACCGTCGGCACGTCGCTCTTGGCGCATGCCCGCCGGCTTCGGTTGTGTTTCGACGACATGGGGCGCGAGCTGTCCGATCTCAATCAGGGACATGCCGGCCACTTGCGCATTGGCGCGGCTTTGGTACAGGTCGAGCATCTCGTATCGCCTGCCTGCACCCGGCTGCTGAAAGATGCCCCGAAGGTGACGGTGGAGATTACGGTGGGGTCAAACGACGTGCTGCTCCCGGCCTTGTTGCGCGGAGCACTGGACGTAGTGGTGTGCGGCATTTCCGCTGCACAGCACGACGAACTCGTTCAAGAACGCCTGCATGAGGATGAGTTCGTAGTCTACGCATCGGCCAGGCATCGGCTGGCCGCAAAGAAGCGGGTGACAATTTCCGATCTTTCTGCGGAACGGTGGGCGCTGACCCCCGCAGGAACGATCGCGCGCCGAATGCTGCAGCGCATATTCGAAGAGAATGCTTCGGGTCCCCCGCAAGTGGTGATGCAGACGGCGTCGATCCATCCGAAAGTCCAGTTGGTGGGGTCTTCCGACGTACTGGGTTTCACGCCGTGGCGCGACGTGCGGGAGTTTGCGGTGCGTTACCGCTTGGTAAAGCTGGAAGTGCCAGGGCTCCGAGCGACTCGTATTGTCGGCCTTAGCTACCGGAAAGACGCATACCAGTCCCCGGCTTTGCAGCGGCTCATAGAGATCGTGAAGCTGGAAGGCAAAAAAAAAACAATCAACAATCGCAGCACGCCGCCCTAAACCGGTTGTCACGCCGGCTACCTGCCGGCGCATTGCTGTCTTCCTTCTCGTCAGTCCGTTCAGTTGGTCAGTCAACCTTCACGCCTGCGCGCTTCACTACATCCGCCCACTTCACGGTCTCGCTCCTGATCAATGCGGCGAACCGCTCGGGCGTGCCGCCGACTGGCTGGATATCAAGCGCGGCAAATTTTTCCCTGACCGTAGGTGATGCCAGTGCCTTGTTGAATTCGGCATTGAGCCGCGCAACGATCGCTTTGGACACACCCGCCGGCACGACTATGCCGCCCCACGCGGTCACTTCAAAGCCCGGAACTCCAGCCTCTGCGATCGTCGGCAGCTCCGGAAAAACCGGCGAGCGTTTCGCGCTGATCACGCCGAGTCCTTTCACGCGAGCCGCCTTCACGTGCGGCCCGATCGACTGGATGTTGTCGAACATCAGATGCACCCGTCCCGCCGTGACATCCGCCATGGCGAGCGCGGCGCCCTTGAATGGCACGTGCAACATCTGGGTGCCAGTCATGAGTTTGAACAGCTCGCCGCTAAGATGCAGGGTTGAGGCAATCCCGGAGGATGCGAAAAGGAGCTTATTGGGGTTCTTCCTCGCATAGTCGATGAGTTCCTGAACGGATTTGACCGGAAGCGAGGGCGTGGCGACCAGCATGTTGTAACTGGTATTCAACTGCACTACCGCTTGCACATCCCTCAGCGGATCGTAGCCCAGCTTGGGCAGGACGCTCGGCACGATTGCGAGTGTAGGTGTAGGCGCCTGGCTGATCGTATACCCGTCGGGTGCGGCTCTCGCAAGCAGCGCCATGCCGATAGTCCCGCTCGCCCCGGGCCGGTTGTCGACCACGAATTGCTGTCCGATCTGCCTGCTCAGTTCTGCGGCGAGGATGCGCGCGGTGGTATCCGGACCGCCCCCGGCAGGGGAAGGCACGATGTACCGTACCGGCCGCGCCGGATATTCCGCCGCTGCGGCAGTTGTCACCGTTAATGCGGCCGAAACGACGACAACCAAAATGAACGCGTGCCTTGTCATGTTTACCGGATAGGAATGCCCGCGATCCTGATCAATTCCGCAAACCCATCGATCTGAGCGTGCAGTATCCTGTCGTATTCCTCTGGTGAGGTCGGCGCAGGTACCAAGCCACCTTGCTGCATCCATTCATTGACGTCGCGCAGGCTGAGGATGCGTGCGACCTCTTTGCCAATCTGGTTCACGACGTCGCGCGGAGTGCGCGCCGGCGCCAGCAGCCCGAACGACCCGATTGGTTTTGCAAATCCGGGGAGTGTCTCGGCCATCGTCGGCACATCCGGCAATACCGGCGAGCGCTGCGGCGTCGCAACCGCCAACGCCACCACCTTTCCGTCACTCAGAAACGGCAACACGGATCCCAGGGGCAGAAAGCAATAGTCGATGCGCCCGGTCATGGTTTCAATGAGCGTCTGGCCGCTTTTCAACCCCACGCTCACAACATTGATGTCGCTGCCCAGCCTGAACTTCTCCCCGAGCAGGTGGGGGCCGGTTCCGGGGCCGGTGGAACCGAAGATGATCTTGCCCGGTTTCGCCTTGGCAACCGCGATGAGTTCCTTTACCGATTTCACCCCCAGGGTGGGCGACGCGACCAGTACGGTAGTGGGAATGACGATCTGCGACACGCCCACGAAGTCCTTGCGCGGGTCATAGGGAAGGTTTGAATGCAGCGCCGCGCTGATCGCGAAACCGCTCGCGGCGAGCAACACAGAATGCCCGTCAGGTGTAGCCTTTGCGACTCGGTTTGCGGCAAGTATGCCGCCCGCGCCCGCGACGTTCTCCACCACCACCGGCTGACTGAAACTTTCGCTCATCTTCGAGGCTATCGTTCGCGCCAGGGTGTCGAGCTGTCCGGCGCCTGGCACTACAAGCCGGATCGGCTTGGCCGGGAAGTTCCCGGTGGTCTGCGCAAGGCACGGCAGCGCTGCGAGCGCGATGCTCGCCGCGATTACGCCTTCGAACGCAATTCTCTGCGCTGCACGCATGGCGCCTCCTCGCGGATGATATTGACACCGCGCCTTTGCATACGCAATCATCCGCCGTTGATCGCTCGATAAATATGGATTATCTCGATGGAGCTGCGTGACATCGAGTACTTTTCGGTCATCGCCGAGCACGGGCACCTGGGACGCGCGGCGGAGTCCCTGGGCCTGAGCCAGCCTGCGCTCAGCATGAGCCTGCGCCGGCTGGAGAAATCCATGCAGGCGAAGCTAGTCAAGCGCACCCCGAAAGGCGTTGAGCTGACCGCAGTCGGCACCGCCTTGTTATCGCGCGTGCACCGGCTGCGGTTGTCGATGAACGATGTCGCACGCGAAGCCGCGGATTTGAGCCAGGGACGGGCCGGAGACCTGCGCATCGGCGCAACCCCGGAATTCGCCGAGTATCTGCTGCCGCCGGCCTTCAGCGCCTTGTTCAAGGCGGCGCCGAAAGTTACGGTGAGAGTCACGGTTGCAGCGCCTGACGCGCTGCGTCCCGCGTTACGCAGTGGAGAGCTGGACCTGATCGTCAGCGGAATTGCCAGTGCGCCTTTCGAAGATCTGGTCAGTGTACCGTTGCTTGACGACGAATTTGTCGTCGTGTCTTCGATCGATCATCGGCTGGCCAAGCGAGAGCGGGTGACGATCTCCGATCTTGCGTGGGAACGGTGGGCGGTGTCGGCAGCCAGTGTCCTGTCGTGGCAATGGCTGCATCGGATGTTCAAAGAGCACGGCCTCCCTCCTCCCAGGCTCACGATGGACTCGAATTCCGCGTGGCTCAGGCTCCTCACAGTGGCTTCCTCCGACCTGCTGGGCTTCAGCTCAAAACGATTCCTGCGACAGGTCGCAACTCATTTTCCCCTGGCAGAGCTTCGCGTCCGGGAACCGGCATGGGCTCGCCATATCGGCGTCAGTTATCGCAAAGACGCCTACCTGCCTCCCGCGCTGGTGCGACTGACGGAAATACTCAAGACAACAGCAAAGGAAATCGTTGCGGAGAAACCGTGAACAGCGCGCAGGTTGGGATAAGCGCGTCGTCAGCCCCGCGAAGGCGAGCGCATCCCAACACTTAAACGTCATGCGTTGGGCATCGCTGCGTTCGATCCAACCTACGACAGCTGGTTACGAATCCCGCTTTTCCGGGTGTTCAAGCCACTCGAGGTCAGCCAGATCCTGTGTGCGACCTACCGCGCGTTTGTTGCGAATCAAGTCTTCGACTGACAGGACCGCGACTGGGTGGTTCGCGAAACGAGTCACGATGCGGGCGGCCCACGCATCGGCAAACTCCACGCCATCAATTCCCGTGAGAACATCGATGCGTAATGGCGCGACCCCGATCTGGAACACCAGGCCGGGTTGGGTCAAGTCGGTCTCGGTAAGATCTCGCAGCGGTGCGCCGAAGGCGGTCAAGGCCTTCAGCACCCTAACCGCGTTGTCGGGTGCAGGCCTCACCCAGATATCGAGGTCACCCGTTGCCCGAACTCGCCCATGCGCGGCGAGGGCATAGGCCCCGACTACGAGGTACTCAACGCCGTGAGCGTTGAATTCGGACAACAGATCTCTGAAGTCGGGGCTCACCCAGGGGTTCCGTTCGCCACGCCATGCACAGAAGTGTCAGCTCCCAGACCGCCTCCATTCTCGCTTCCGGCGTTGAATCGCCCCCCGGCCACGCCTTGGGCGCTCCAGCGCCCGCGCGAATGACGCGCGTGAGTATGGGACGATCGCGATCAAGCTGTTCCACACCGTAATTATACTGTCGAGCAGGACGCTCGACCGGTTCAACCCAACCACCCCTACGGCGCCCAGTCAATTGGGCTTGATGCCCGCGGCCTTGACGACGCCGGCCCACTGCGCCAGTTCCTGCCGGATCAGGTTCGCGAATTCCTTCGGGGACGTCGTGACCACATCGACGCCTTGTGCCGCCAGCCGCGATTTCACATCCGGGCTGCCCGCTCCCCGCACGAGCGCCTGGTGGATCCGGTCGACGACCGGCCCCGGCGTCCCGGCCGGCGCGAGAAACCCGAACCACTGCGAAGTCTTGAAACCCGGCAAGGCCGCTTCTGCGAGCGTCGGCACGTCAGGCAGAATGGCGAGGCGTTTCAAGGTCGTGACGGCCAAGGGCCGTATCCTGCCCGTCTTGACGTGCGGCATCATGGACAGGGCGGTCGCGAACATCGCCGAGATCTCGCCCGAGATCAGGCTGACATAAGCCGGACCCGAGCCCTTGAAGATCACCTGCTGCATGTCCACCCCGGCCTTGTGCTTGAACAGTTCCGCCGTCAGGTGCGGACTGGCCCCGAAACCGGGTGAGCCGAACGTAAGCTGACCCGGTTTTGCTTTGGCGAGCGCAATCAGGTCCTTCACGGATTTTGCCGCGAGCGACGGGCTCACGGACAGCATCTGCGCCGCATCGACGACCTGCGAGATCGGCGCGAAGTCACGCACGGCGTCGTAGGGCAGCTTCCTGAACACGTTCGGATTGATGGTGAGCGAGGGTTGAATGATGAGCAGCGTATAGCCGTCGGGCGTGGCTTTTGCGACGATATCGGTGCCGAGTATGCCGCTCGCACCACCGCGGTTGTCGACCACGATCTGCTCCTTGAACTGCTCGCCGAGCTTCTGCGCGAGCAGGCGCGCAAGAATATCGCTCGCACCGCCGGGCGACGAGGCCACCACCAGCCTGATCGGGCGCGTCGGGTAGTTCTGTGCGAATGCGCACTGCGCGCCAACCGCAGCCAGTACCAGGACCAGTCTGACGAATCGGATGTGCATGGCTCCTCCAGAGTGTGATTATTGTGCGACCCGTAGTTAAGACCCCCGGCAAAGCCGGGGGCTTATTGGGTGAGCGCCTCAAAGGCGCTCGCACCCCGTGAGCCGCCTGAAGGCGGCG
>JACQGN010000043.1 GCA_016199545.1 Betaproteobacteria bacterium
CGGCCTTGTTGAAATGCGTGCTCTTCTGGAAATCCTGCCATTGCTGCCGGTTGCGCTTGGCCCAGTCATTCGGCCAGAAGTACTTGTACTCGTCCGGATTGGAGGTGCCCGAGTAGCTCCAGAAGCGCGCGCGGGTGGTCATGTCCACGTCGCCGGGCAGGAAGCCCTGCTGGAAAGAAAGGTCCGAGATTTTCTTATTGGTGTTGCGGCCGTGGCACTGGGCGCACACCTGGGTCTGCTGCAGCGGGTCGAGATCCTTGAGGGGATGAACGATGGTGGTGGCGTCCGCCGCAAGTTTGTTGCCGGCGCTCTTGGCCGCCTCGGCCTCGGCCACGTGCTTGCTGGCCGGTCCGTGGCAGCGCTCGCAGGCGATGCCGAGTTCGCCCTGGCCCTTGGCCTTCCAGTGACCGGCGGCGGCGTCCTTGTAAAACTCGAAGCCGGTGGTATGGCATCCGGAGCACTTGGCCTCAGCGAAACGCCCTTTCGACAATTCATCGAGCTTCAGGGGGCGTCCGTCCGGTGTCCCGTCGGGCGTGACCCAATCGTAGGGACGATAGGTGGAGATGAGCCAGTCCTTGGCCGCGACGGACCAGCGGATCAGGGTGGGCAGGTAATTCTCGCCGATCTTGATTTCGTAGTGCTGGTCCCACTTGCCGCCCAGTACCTTGGCGACTTCAAAAGTCTGGTTGTCGGCGGCATTGTCGTGGTCAAGCACCGTGAAGAAGAACTTGCCATCTTTCTTGTGCGTCTTGACCTGAAACGTCAGGACTTGCTCCTTGCCGTCCTTGGACTTGACTTTGATGTCCTTGTAAGTGATTGTCCGGTCGTTGAAGTCTCCGACAATGATATCCGCGCTCGGCAAGCGCTCCATCTTGGCGTGCCAGGTGGCCGACCACTCCGCGTGCTGCTTTTCGTGACAGGATTTGCAGGTGTCGCTGCCGACGTACTTGGCGTCGCCGAAGAACTTCTGCCCCGACTCGACTCGGCGAGTTTCCCGCTGTGTGGACAGCGTTTGTGTCGGCGTCAGTTGGGTTTGTGCCGACGCCAGGCTGTTCAAACCGATGCTGCTCAGTAGAGCCAACACGCCCGCAGCCAATCGGCGCGTCCATCGCTTTGTTTTACTTGTGTATATTGCAACCTCCCCGATCCGGTCAAGTTTTCGTAGAGGAGTTGTTCGTCCCGTTCTTACGGGCGCACGAAGCCCCGTGTAATCGAAAACGGCGTTCGAATTCGCGCGGTGACAGAAAGCCGAGCGCCGAATGGCGGAAGTGCAGGCCTGGCAGCCAGTACATTTTTCGAGGTCGATCACCATTCCCCAGCGTGCCATCGTCAATCTCCTTTGCTCATAAGCGAATGTGCCCGACCCTCACGCCTTCTCGACGTTCACCGTCACGGTGTAGTAGGCGGCGAGTCCGGAGACCGGCTCGGAGACGTTCGGGATGATCTCGTCGCCGTTGCCGGTCTTGCGGCTCGTGGCCCAGCGCCCGTGCGCCCAATGGCCGAAGCCGAAGGGCAGCACCACCGTGTCCGGCCGGCAGCCCGGATAGATACGGGCGCGCGCGGCGATCGCGCCGAGCTGGTTGCTGATCCTGACGCGGTCGCCGCTCCGGATGCCGCGCTTGGCGGCGGTGTCGGGGTGAATCTCGAGAAACAGCTCGTTTCTTCCACCGAGATTCGGCTGGTAGGTGCCGATTGCATGCGGCGAGTTGCCGCTGCGCCCCTCGGCATGCATCGCCGTCTTCGGCGTGATGAAGTGCAGATCGCCGCCCCCGGTGTATTTCGGCGCCAGCCATTGCGGAAAGCCGACGCGCTCCTTGGGGATGCCGAGGCGCGCCGACACGAAGTCGGCGTAGTGTTCGAGGTAGGACGACTTCAGCTCAAACCTGCCCGACTCCGTCTTGAAGAGCTTCTTCTTCACGTCCTCGGGCAACATCGGCTTTGCGTAACCGAGCCCGTCCCACTCGAGGAACTCGCCCGCCACCTGCCGGTACGCGTAGGGCTTCCGGTACCAGACGCCCTTCTCGACCCATTTCTCGTAGCTGTCGACGCCGTTGTCGCCCGGATTCGCCTCGAATCCCTTGGCGAGCACCTTGATCACGTTTTCCGTGTTGCCGAGCTTCTTGTAGTACTCGCCCATCGGGCCCTTGATGCGCTTGCCAATCTCGATCAGCGTGTCGCTGAACTGCTTGGTGTCGTGCAGCGGCTTGACCGCCGGAACCCGCAGGTTGGTGAGCGGAAACCCCTGGAACGGGTACGTAGGCGTGTCCTGGAGCCGCTCCAGGAACGTGTGGTCGGGCAGCACCAGGTCGGCGAATAGCGATGTTTCGCTCGGAAAAGGCGAGGTCTCGATCACAAACACGGTCTTCAGCGCCTCCTCCCATTTCTTCACCTCGAGCGCCGAGAAGATCGGGTTGGTGAGGTAGAACATCATGGTGTCGATCTTGTAGGGCTTGCCCGCGAGGATGTTCTCGGCAATGCCCTGGATGTTGTTGGAGGCGAGCGGATTGTCCTTCGTCTTCGTGCCGTCGAGCTTCGGCATCTTGCGTGCGGCGGCGGCCTTCGCCGCCTCGTCGAGGAAGTCGTCCGCTTTCATGGGCAGCTTGCCGTACGGCACGCCCATCTGGTTCATGAGACCGCCCTCCGCATACATCGAGCCCACCAGCGCATTCAGCGCATGGATCGCCATGCCGTTGTAAAGCCCGTTGGTGTGCGTCGTCGGACCGCGCTCGAAAATCGCCATCGCCGGCCGGGTGGTGCCGAATTCGCGCGCCACGATCTCGATGTCGCGCTCGGGCACCGTCGTGACCCCGGCGGCCCATTCGGGCGTCCGATCCTTCAGCTCGGCGTTCCACCATTCGACCAGTCCCTTGACCCACTTCTCGTTGAAGGTCGCCGGATCCACCTCCTCACCGCGGCGGAAGCGGTTCACGCCGTCCGCGAAGTCGCCTGCGAATTTTCTGTCCCACCAGCCGCGCGTCAGGATGCGGTGAGCGAGCGCGAGCGCGAGCGCGCCGTCGGTTCCGGGCTTGACGAGCAGCAGGTGGTCGGCCGCTGCGCCGGTGGTCGTGAGCCGCACGTCGACGACGGCGACCTTGGTCTTCGGCGACTTGGTGCGCATGTGGCCCCACGCCTGCAGGTTGTTGCTGAAGGGCCGGTAAGCCTCGAGGAACGAAGCGCCGAAATTGAGCAGGTAGTTGGTGTTCGCGTAGTCGTAGGCGTTGTAGCCGTAGTTGCCGTCCTGGACGAGCTTCGCCTTCTTGCTGCCGTCGGAGCAGATCGAGGAGTGGTTGAGCGCGGCGTTCGGCGTGCCGTAGAGCTTGCCAAAGGTGCCGAGCAGACCGGCGTCCGACTCGCCCCAGCCGCGGCCGAACGCGATCGCGAAGCGGTGCGGCTCGCCCTTGTCGCGCAGCACGTTGAGGCGCGCCGCGACGATGCCGAGCGCTTCGTCCCAGCCGATCGGCTGCCACTTCGGGTCCTCGTTGCGGCCCTTCGCGGGATTGGTGCGCTTCATCGGCCCCTTGAAGCGATCCGGGTCGTACAGGATGTAGGCGCCGAGGTGCCCCTTCGGGCAGAGCTTGCCGTTCGAGATCGGGTGGTCGAGCGTGCCGTAAATTGCGTGCACCCTGCCCTCGGTTACGTACACGTCGATGCCGCAGCGCGCGGGGCATTGATGGCAGACGTTTTTGACGATCTTCGTCTCCGGTGCGGGCCCCTGCGCCTTCGCCGGCTCGCTCTCGAAGACGATTCCGGCGCCCGTGAGCGCAGCGCCTGTGGCCCCTGCGGCGGCGGTCGTCTTGAGGAAGGTTCTGCGATCCATGTTGTCGAGCACGCTCATGTCTCATCGCTCCTGGCTGAAAAACCGTGAGTGAACAGTCTGACATCCTTGCGGCACGCGGGGCAGAGTTCGTTCTCCCCCGATGCGGTGAATTCGGCGTCGCAGCGCGAGCAGGCGCTCAGCGCGTGGCGCGTGATGCGGTCCGGAAGGGTTTGCGGCAGGCCCGAATGGCGCGGCTCAAGGCGCAGCGCTTTCCCGGGGCAGACGACGACACAGGCGCCGCACGCGAAGCACGCGGCGGCGTCGAATTCGAGGCCTTGAACCCCGGGTTCCTCGTACCGTCGCAGCGCCCCCGTCGGGCATACCGAAGTGCAGACGCCGTGCCCCACGCAGGCGTCGCTCGCGCGCAGTTCGGGCAGTGCGCCCTCAGGAAGACGGTGCTCCCACCGCAGCGCGATTTCCTTCAGGAGCGCGATGCGTTCGGCCGGAACGCGCGCAAGGCGGGGATTCAGACCCGCAAGAGAGCCGCTGAGAAATGCCCGCCGCGCCAGGTTGATCTTCGCCGGTTGGCGCGACGGGTTGCCCGCGACGTACATTCTTGTTGAACTCATGGCAACAATTCTGCCCTGTACTTAGAGGGCTCGCTTGATTTAGGTCAATAACCATGCAGTATAAGAATTCTCACTAAGGCATCAGGGAATATTTCACCCTGATAAAAAATGGGTGAACTACGCCGCTTGCCGCAGTTCCCGGTACCAGGGGTTCCCAAGCCATGAATATTTAATCTAGATCAAACATGAATCGTCGAAGCGAGTGGAAAATAGGGCACATTCGAGTTGCGGCGGATTGACGCAGCCGCGGCAAGGGCTTGCAGAAATCCCGTGGCTTGAAGAACGAACCCAGGTACAGACGCAAAGGTGTGACCGTGTTGCCAGCGAACGGCAGTCGCAACGTGTTGATCGTCGATCCCGACCCGGGGCATTGCAGCATGCTCGGGCGGGCCTTGCTCCTGCGCGATTACGAAGTCTACGTTTCGCATGACGGCGAGTCCGCATTGGGGATCGCCGGGGCCGCTGCGGTCGGGCACGCCGTGGTCGAGTTGCAGTTGCCCGACCATTCCGGTCTGAAACTGGTGGAGCGGCTCAAGGCATCAAACGGGAAATTGAAGATCGTGGTGCTTGCCAGCCATCCCAGCATCGCCACGGCGGTCGAGGCGATCAAGCTTGGCGCGATACATTATCTGCCCAAGCCCGCTCGTCCCGAGGAGGTGATCGCTGCCTTTGAACGGGGCAATGGCGACGCCGCGATCGCTGTCGATTCGCGGCCACTCTCGCTGGAAGCTTTCATCTGGGAGCATATCGACCGTGCGCTGGTCGAGAACGGCGGCAACGTATCCGCTGCAGCGCGAGCCCTGGACATGCACCGCCGCACACTGCAGAGAAAACTCCGGCAGCGAACCCGGCACATGAATCGTACACTCCGTGTGCCCGAGCACGTGCGTGACGAGGTGTTTTGCCCGGTCGAACCCGCGTAACGATCGCCGGCCGTGTCATCTTTCCCGGCACGGCTGGTTTCAGGGTTGAGGGTAGGGTGATTCATGAAGTACAGTTACGCATTTTTCGAGCCCCCGCCTTTTTCGTCCACGCCCTGATTCCGTGTTGAATTCCATCCATCCGCCCGGCGGCGACCCGGCGAACGCCGGCGCCCGTTCCAGTTGGTTCAAGTACGCATCGCCGCAGACCTTTTATCCGCTTGCGGGCAGCCTCGCGCCGTGGTTCGCCTGGGCGGCCGCGATCCTGATGCTGGGAGGGCTTTATGTCGGTTTCTTCGTCGCCCCGACCGACCAGCAGCAGGGCGAGTCGTACCGCATCATTTTCATCCACGTGCCGGCGGCCTGGATGTCGATGTTCCTGTACGTCGTCATGGCGTTCTGGGCGGGCATCGGGCTCGCCTTCAACACGCGGCTCTCGGGTATGATGGCGAGCGCGATCGCGCCGACCGGCGCGCTGTTTACCTTTCTCGCGCTGTGGACCGGTTCGCTGTGGGGCAAGCCGACCTGGGGCACGTGGTGGGTGTGGGATGCCCGGCTCACGTCGGAACTGATCCTGCTGTTCCTGTATTTCGGGTTCATTGCGCTGCAGGCGGCGATCGATGATCCCCGCCGCGCCGACCGGGCGGGGGCGGTGCTGGCGCTGGTGGGGGTAGTCAACATCCCGATCATTTACTTTTCGGTGCAATGGTGGAACACGCTGCACCAGGGGGCGTCGGTGAGCCTCACCCGGGCGCCGACCATGGCCGCCACGATGTTGACGGGCATGTTGCTGATGGCGCTCGCTTTCTGGATGTACAGCATCGCGGCGACGCTCCTGCGCGTGCGTTCCGTCATCCTCGAACGGGAACGTCGCGCCGACTGGATCGGTCAATACGTGGAGCGTCCGGCATGACGTGGGGGAGCCTGAACGACTTCCTCGTGATGGGGGG
This sequence comes from Betaproteobacteria bacterium, assembly GCA_016199545.1. Classification (GTDB taxonomy): domain Bacteria; phylum Pseudomonadota; class Gammaproteobacteria; order Burkholderiales; family SG8-41; genus DSOT01. The sequence continues at coordinate 6,257 of JACQGN010000043.1, forward strand.
CTACGCGCTTTACGTGTGGGGCTCCTACGGCATGGCGGCGGTACTCGCCGTGGCCGAAATCATGGCGTTGCGGGCGAGACGGCGGCGGGCGATGGATGAACTGCGGCGCGCGCGTAGCGCGCCGGACGGGAGCATGCGATGAAACCGCGGCACAAGCGTATGGCAATGATCATCGGCGGTGTGGCCGCGCTGGCCGTATGCGCGGGGTTGGTATTGACCGCCTTTCGCGAGAACCTGGTTTTTTTCTTCACCCCGTCGCAGGTCGCCGCCAACGAGGCGCCGCAGGGACGGCTGTTCCGCATCGGCGGGCTGGTCGAGCCGGGGAGCGTCAAGCGCCAGCCGGACGGGGTGAGCGTGCGCTTCGTCGTCACCGATACCGCAAAGAGCATTCCGGTCATCTACAAAGGCGCGCTGCCGGACCTGTTCCGGGAAGGCAAGGGCGTGGTCACGCAAGGGCGGCTCGCGCCCGACGGCGTGTTTCAGGCGTCGGAAGTGCTCGCCAAGCACGACGAGAACTACATGCCGCCCGAAGCTGACGACGCCGTGAAGAAGGCGCACGCCGCGTCGCAGAAAGCCTCGCAGACCCTGGTGATTCCGCCGCAGGAGCAGAAGAAATGATCGCACCGGAATTAGGCCAGTTCGCGCTGGCGCTCGCGCTCGTCATCGCATTGGTGCAGGGCATCGTCCCGCTCGCCGGCGCGGCGCGCGGCCACAACGCGTGGATGAACGTCGCGCGCCCCGCGGCCCAGGGGCAGTTTGTTTTTGTCGCGGTCGCCTTCGCGTGCCTCACTTACTCCTTCGTCAACAACGATTTCTCGGTGGCGTATGTCGCGAGCAACTCGAACACGGCGCTGCCGCTCGAATATCGCATTGCCGGGGTGTGGGGCGGGCACGAAGGATCGCTCCTGCTGTGGGTGTTGATGCTGACCCTGTGGATGGTCGGCGTTACCGTCTTCAGCCGCCATCTGCCTGAAGACATGGTCGCACGCGTGCTCGGCGTCATGGGGCTGGTGAGCGTGGGTTTTCTCGCCTTCATGTTGTTCACCTCGAATCCGTTCGACCGGCTCATTCCGGCGCCGCCGGACGGTCGCGATCTCAATCCGCTGCTGCAGGACCCCGGCATGGTGTTTCATCCGCCGATGCTGTACATGGGCTACGTCGGATTTTCCGTGGCGTTCGCGTTCGCGATCGCGGCGTTGCTGTCCGGGCGCTTGGATGCCGCATGGGCGCGCTGGTCGCGCCCCTGGACCACGGTGGCCTGGGTGTTTCTCACCCTGGGCATCGCACTCGGCAGTTGGTGGGCGTACTACGAGCTGGGGTGGGGCGGCTGGTGGTTCTGGGACCCGGTGGAAAACGCCTCGTTCATGCCGTGGCTGGTGGGCACGGCGCTCATCCACTCGCTGGCCGTCACCGAGAAGCGCGGGAGTTTCAGGAGCTGGACCGTGTTGCTCGCGATCCTGGCATTTTCCCTGAGCCTGCTCGGCACATTCCTGGTGCGATCGGGCGTGCTCACATCGGTGCACGCGTTTGCCACCGATCCCAAGCGCGGTGTCTTCATCCTGGTGTTTCTCACGCTGGTGGTCGGCGGCTCGCTCGCGCTCTATGCATGGCGAACTTCGCGCATCGGCCTGGGCGGCAGCTTCGATGTCGTGTCGCGGGAATCGCTGCTGCTGACCAACAACGTGCTGCTCGCGGCGGCCATGGGTACGGTGATGCTGGGCACGCTCTATCCGCTCGTGCTCGATGCGCTGGGTGCGGGCAAGATCTCGGTCGGCCCGCCGTATTTCGAGGCCGTGTTCGTGCCGTTGATGGCGCCGGCGCTGTTCCTCATGGGTGTCGGCCCGCTCGCGCGCTGGAAAAAAGCGCGGATTCCCGAACTTGCGGCGCGGCTGCGCTGGGCGTTCGGCGTGAGTGTCGTCACCGCGCTCCTGCTGCCCTTCACGCTCGGGCGCTGGAGCGCGCTGGTGAGCTTCGGTCTCATGCTCGCGGTGTGGATCGCCGCGGCGAGCGTGATCTCGCTGGCGGAGCGCGTCAGGCACGCGGCGGGCGGCGCCGGCGCGTGGGCGCGTCTTGCGACGACGCCGCGCGCCTATTACGGCATGCTGCTGGCGCATCTCGGGATTGCGGTATTCGTGGTCGGGGTCACGCTGGTCAAAGGCTACGAAGCGGAAAAGGACGTGCGCATGCGGGCCGGGGACGTGACGGAGCTCGCCGGTTACACCTTCCGCATGGTGAAAGTCGAACAAGTGCGGGGGCCGAATTACGTCGCGGCGCGCGGGACCATGGAAGTCGACCGCGCGGGGAGCCGCGTCACCGTGCTTTATCCCGAGAAGCGCGTCTACCGGGTGCAGGATTCCCCGATGACCGAGGCGGGAATCGATCCGGGATTCACCCGGGACCTCTACGTGTCGCTGGGCGACCAGCTCGACGCGACGACGTGGCTCGTGCGCGTGCAGTACAAGCCGTTCGTGATGTGGATTTGGGGCGGTTGCGTGATCATGGCGCTGGGCGGGCTGTTGGCGGCAAGCGACCGGCGCTACCGCGTCGCCGCGCGCAGCAGTGAGATCGCGGCCGCGGCGGCCACCGCCGGGGGACACGGCTGATGCGCTTCGCGCTGCCGCTTGGTGCTTTTTTTCTGCTGGTGACGCTGCTCGCAGTCGGGTTGACGCTCAATCCGCGCGAGGTGCCGTCACCGCTCGTCGGCAAGAATGCCCCGGTCTTTGAACTTCCCCGCTTGCACGAACCCGCGCGCCGCTTTTCTCCGAAGGAAATGCAGGGACAGGTGTGGCTGCTCAACGTGTGGGCTTCGTGGTGCGTATCGTGCCGCGACGAGCATCCGCTGCTCGTGGACCTGGCGCGCTCGCGGACGGTGCCGGTTTACGGGCTGAACTACAAGGACAAGCGCGAAGAGGCGCTGCGCTGGCTCGTTCAGTTCGGCGATCCCTACGTGCTGAGCGTGGCTGACGCCGACGGCCGCATCGGCATCGATTACGGCGTCTACGGCGTGCCCGAGACCTACGTCATCGACAAGGCCGGCGTGATCCGCTACAAGCAAATCGGGCCGCTCACCGCCGAGCGGATCAAGACCCGGATCCTGCCGCTGGTGGCGGAGTTGCAGCGATGATGCGGGCCGCCCTCGCACTGTTGCTCGCGGTGATGCTCGTCGCGCCCGCGGCCGCGGGCGAAGCCGCGCCCGCGGCCGAGGATCCCGCGCTCGAGAAGCGCGTCATCGAGCTCGCGGCCGAATTGCGCTGCCTCGTGTGCCAGAACCAGTCCCTCGCGGATTCGAACGCGGGTCTCGCGGTCGATCTGCGTAACCAGATCCGCGAACGCATGAGAGAGGGACAGAGCGAATCGCAGATCGTCGACTTCATGGTCGCGCGCTATGGGGATTTCGTGCTGTATCGTCCGCCGGTGAAGGCCACTACGGCGTTGCTGTGGTTCGGACCAATCCTGCTGGTCGTGGTCGGCCTCGTCGTGCTCTTCGTTCGCCTCAGACGCCGGCGCGCCGCTGCCGAGCCGGAACTCTCGGCGGTCGACCACGAGCGCGCGGCGCGCCTGCTTGCGCCCGGAGACGAGGCCGAAACGAGATGACCCTGTTCTGGGTGTTGAGCGCGCTGCTGGCCGGCGTCGCATTGTGGTTCATCGTGCCGCCGCTCATCGCGAAGCGCGCAAGCGGCCCGCTCTCGCGCCGCGCGGCCAACATCTCAATTTATCGGGATCAATTGCGCGAGCTGGACGCGGACATGCGCGCGGGCACGCTCGCCGCCGAACACCACGAGAAGGCGCGAGCCGAGCTCGAAGCACGCTTGCTCGAAGATGTCGAAGACGGGCGCGAGCCACCGCCGGCGGCGCAGCCGTCGCGGGCCATGGCGATTGCGGTCGCAGTGCTGATCCCGGTTGGCGCCCTGGCGATTTATTTCGCCGTGGGAACGCCTGCCGCCCTCGTGGCGGGGGACGCGGCCGTCGCCGGCGCGCCGCACGCAGCCGACATGAAGCAGCTCGAAGTCGCGGTCGAAAAACTCGCAGCGCGCCTGAAGGACAGTCCCGAGGATACCGAAGGCTGGATCATGCTGGCGCGCTCCTACAAGCTGTTCGGCCGCTTCGGCGAATCGGCCCAGGCGTACGCCCAGGCCGTGACGCGCCAGCCCCGCGACGCACAACTGCTGGCGGATTATGCCGACGTGCTCGCCATGGCGCAGGGCCGCCGCCTGCAGGGCGAGCCGGAAGCGATCATCGCGCGCGCGCTTGAGGTGGATCCGCGCAATCTCAAGGCGCTGGCGCTCGCCGGCTCGGCCGCCTTCGAGAAGAAGGACTATGCGGGAGCGGTGGCGCATTGGGAACGCATGCTGCCGCTGGTGCCCGCGGATTCTGAGGAAGCACGCGGCGTCCAGGCGAGCATCGTCGAGGCGCGCGCGCTGGGTGGTGGGAGCATCGCGCAGCCGCCGCCCGCGACGGGCGCGGCGCCCGCTGTGAAGGGCAGCGTAAGCGGCACTGTGGTACTCGCTCCCGAACTCGCGGGCAAGGTCGCGCCGCAGGACACGGTGTTCATTTTCGCGCGCGCGGCCGAGGGCCCGCGCATGCCGCTCGCCATTCTGCGAAAGCAGGCGCGCGATCTTCCGATCGCGTTCGCTCTCGACGACACCATGGCGATGACGCCGGAGATGACATTGTCGAAGTTTCCACGCGTGGTGGTCGGCGCGCGGGTTTCCCGGTCGGGTAGCGCCACGCCGCAACCCGGTGACCTCGAGGGGGCCAGCGCACCGGTTTCGAGCGGAGCGACGGGCGTCAGCGTGACGATCGCCGGCGAAACGCGCTGACCGCTGTACGTCCGACCACCCGCGCGTCTATTGCGATGCTCGTGTGTTGCGCACCGCATGCCGGGGTCACTGTGAGTGCGGGTTTGGTGCTGATGTCGGTGATGATGATGCGCTGGAACGTCGTCAGTGGCGGACAGGAAATCTCGAAGACGGGCCAGGGACTGCTGAATTATCACATGGTCGTTTTTCACAAGGAACCTGTCAATCAGATCACCGTTGATGTTCTTAATCGTTCCAGAATGGAGGTCAAAATGTGACGAGTCATCTTTGCATCATTCCTGGTTGCTGGTGTTTCGATTGCGTCGCTCCGGGAACAGGGGACGGCGCGCACCCCCTGCGACAATTTGCCGCGCGTCAGATAGCCGCATTCACGATTTCCCGCAACGGCTTAGTATTCAAGACCCTGGACATGACAGCCCCTCCTCGTCCGCAAGATGCTTGCGCCTCGATCTGGCCGGCTTGATTCGGTGAGGTAAACCCCAGGCTCTGCCGGGGGACTCCGCAAGGTTTGACCTATACGGCGGTGGTGTCATGCCGGTGGATTTAAACGTTATTC
>JACQGN010000231.1 GCA_016199545.1 Betaproteobacteria bacterium
CTCCTTTGCAAAGTTCCAGTGGATGTTTGCTTTCACCGCATGCGCCGCTGCGCCTCGGCCCGGGCGACCGTTTCCCGGATGGGCCGAACCGGCCGCACCTCGATGCTGCCCACGCGCGCCGGTGGAATTTTCGAGGCAAGCTGAATCGCTTCGTTCAGGTCGCTCGCCTCGATCATGTAGAAACCGGCGAGCTGCTCCTTGGTCTCGGCAAAGGGGCCGTCGACCACGGTTCGCATCGGCCCGGAAAAGCGCACGCGCGCGCCCTTCGAGCTCGCTTGCAGCCCTTCGCCCGCGAGCAGGATGCCTGCCTTGGCCAGTTCCTCGTTGTACTTGCCCATTGCGGTCAGCAGCCCCTCGCTCGGCAGGGCGCCGGCTTCCGAGTCCTTGGTTGCCTTGACTATGATCATGAAACGCATCTTCGTGTCTCCGCGTGAGTAATTGACTTGGTTGCTACGCCCTATAGTCGTTTGGCGGGGCCCGAAATCGACAACCGGCCTGATCGAGTCGCGGGCGGCGTTCAGTTCTTCAGTCGATACCCCGTCCTGAAGATCCACGCCACCACGGCCAGGCAGAACAGGAAAAACCCCACCGTGGCCGCCAGGCTCACCCCTACCTCGACATCGGCGGCGCCGTAGAAGCTCCAGCGGAAACCGCTGATCAGGTAGACCATCGGGTTGAAGAGGCTGAACGTGCGCCAGCCGGGCGGCAGCATGTCGATCGAGTAGAAGGCGCCGCCGAGGAACGTGAGCGGCGTGATAACCAGCATCGGAATGAACTGCAACTGCTCGAAGCCGTTCGCCCAGATGCCGATGATGAAGCCGAACAGGCAGAAAGTGGTCGCGGTAAGGATCAGGAAGGCAACCATCCACCCCGGGTGCACGATCTGCACCGGCACGAACACGTTCGCCGTCGCCAGGATGACGAGGCCGAGGACGACAGACTTCGAGGCAGCGGCGCCGACATAGGCGAGGACGATCTCCAGCGCCGATACCGGAGCGGACAGCACTTCGTAGATGGTGCCGGTGAACTTCGGCAGGTAGATGCCGAACGAAGCGTTGTTGAGACTCTCGGTGAAGATCGACAGCATGATCAGACCCGGCACGATGAACGCGCCGTAGGGCACGCTGTCCACCTCGCCCATGCGCGAGCCGATGGCGGCGCCGAACACCACGAAATAGAGCGAGGTGGTGATCACCGGCGTCACCAGGCTCTGCCACAGGGTGCGCCTGAAGCGCGACATCTCGAACCGGTAGATGGCGAGCACGCCGTGGCGGTTGAAAGAAGGTATCCTTGAAGTCATTTCAATGGCAAGCCACGGGCGTCGCAAGAGATAGTTCCTTCCCTCTCAGGGGGAAGGCCAGGATGGGGGTGGGTTTTGACGCTGGCTAATCCCATCCCCACCCTAGCCCTCCCCTTGAAGGGGAGGGAAGCGATCTGGAGAAAGGTTTTAGTTGTCATATTCATGCGCCCTCCCTGATCGGTTGGCGTTCGCTCACCAGGCTGACGAAGATATCTTCCAGCGAGCTCTGCCGGGTCTGCAGGTCCTTGAACTCGATTCCGAGCTCGCTCAGGCGGCGCAGCAACGACGGGATGCTGGTGCGCTCCTCGTCCGCGTCGAACGTGTACTCCAGCTCGTTGCCCCCGTCCTTCAGCGCGAGGCGCCAGTCGCCGAGCCCCGCGGGTATCGACGTGGTCCGCGTCAGCAGATGGAGCGTCAACTGCTTCTTGCCGAGCTTCTTCATCAGCGCGGTCTTTTCCTCGACCACGATCAGCCGGCCTTTGTTGATGACGCCAATGCGGTCCGCCATCTCCTCGGCCTCGTCAATGTAGTGCGTGGTGAGGATGATGGTGACGCCGCTCTCGCACAGTCCGCGCACCAGCGCCCACATGTCGCGGCGCAGCTCGACGTCCACGCCCGCCGTCGGCTCGTCGAGGAACAGGATCTCGGGCTCGTGCGAAAGCGCCTTCGCGATCAGCACGCGGCGCTTCATGCCGCCCGACAGCGTCATGATCCGGTCGTGGCGCTTCTCCCACAGCGAGAGGCTTCGCAGCACCTTCTCCAGGTGCGCCGGGTTCGGCGGGCGTCCGAACAACCCCCGGCTGAAGCTGACCGTTCCCCATACGGTTTCGAACATGTCCGTGGTCAGCTCCTGCGGCACCAGGCCGATCCTGGACCGCGACGCGCGGTAGTCGCGCACGATGTCGTGGCCGTCCACGAGCACGGTTCCGGCGGTCGGCGTCACGATCCCGCAAATGATGCTGATCAGCGTCGTCTTGCCCGCGCCGTTGGGGCCCAGCAGCGCGAAGATCTCGCCCTTGCGGACCTCGAGGTCGACTGCCTCCAGCGCCCTGAGGCCCGAGGCGTAAGTCTTGGTCAGGCCCGAGATCGAGATGACTGCCGGCATGGTCGCAAGTTTAGACGGTCTGGCAAGCGACCAGGCATAGGTACTTCATGATTTTCGCTTCAATCGTGGTGGAACGGCTATCGACACCCCCTGGGAGTGTGCCGGACTTTGCTCCGACACACTCCTTACGCAAAACCGCCCGCAGCCAAAGGGCAAGATTGAATTTGGAAATACCTGAATTCGGCCTGGTTCGCGCCGCGGCAGAAGAGTTCCTCGTTCCGGAATCCGGGGATACCGCCTTGGGGGAATTTTCGGGCCGATGCGCGCAGGTTCAGCCCGAAGGCCTCGGGGATCGGCCGGCCCGATGCTCGAGCGGTTCAAGCACCCATCACACGGCGTTCCGCGTCACTGCGCATCCTGCATGTGCTGCCTGATTCTGTGCGCAAGCCCGGCAACCGCCTTGGCTTGACCCATGATCTCCGTGTACTTGTCAAATTAATGTGCCTTCGGGCACGGACCGCGTCATGCGGGTGCAGAAGCGCGAGACCATACAGGATCCGAAGTTCTACCAGGGTTTCTACGCCCTGGTACAGCGTTTTGCCATGGAGGAGAGAAAAACAAAATCGAACGTGCCGTGAGCCGGCGCACGCTCGTCCCCGGTCCTGCGCCGGCGCGACCGGCGGATCCGCTCAGGCGGCGACGCCGAGTTCCGTCTGTAGTTCCTTCACCGCCTGGTCGCGCGTGCGCGTCTGCCAGCGCGCGCGCCGGCCGATCGGCTCGTTGATGACTTCGGGCACGACCTTCATCGCGACGAACACCGGCCCCGGATCGCGCAGGATGCCCTCGATCTGGATGGCAAAACCTTCCAGATTGTTGAACGCGTAGGCGCGCCCATAGCCGGCGCCGCGCGCGATCGCATCGTAGGCGACGTTTTTCGCGTTGGGCACCGGCTGGCCGCCCGTGGTGGCATAGCACTCGTTGTCGAGCATGAAGTGATAAAGATTGCGCGGCGCCTGCTCCGCGATCGTCGCCAGCACCCCCATGCCCATCAGCAGGTCGCCCTCGGAATCGAACAACACGACCTTGCGCTCGGGGCGCGCCAGCGCGAGACCCAGCGCGAAGGAGGCGTGCCCGCCCATCGCGGGATCGCCGAGCGGCAAATCGAGGCTCGGCCGGGTGCTGATCTTGTTCCAGTGGCGCCCGCCGCGCCCAGGTATGACGATCGCGTCGCCGCGGTAGCGCTGGAATATCTTGAGCATCTCTGCCGTATCGAACATGTCTTGCTCCCTGTCCGGCGCGAATGCGCCTGTCCCCGTCAATGAAAACCGTGATACTCGTCGCCGACCAGCACCGCGACCGGCCGCTTCGTTTTCTTCGCTTCCTCGAACGCGGCTGAGATGCGCGGCGCATCGGCGTCGCTTTCCACCAGGTAGTAATTGATGCCAAACGCGTTGAGGAAGCGCTCGGTGTAAGTCGCGGCGGTGTCCGTATTGACGCCGTGCCGGGTCCAGCCGCGATAACCGACCATCATCACCACCGGGACGTTCAGCCCCAGTCCCCAGCCGCGCAGCGAGTCGCCCGCTTCCATCATGCCGGTGTTCTGGATCAGGATGATCGGGTGCTTGCCGCCCACCGCGAGCCCCGCCGCCGTGGAAAACGCGAGCCCTTCGCGGCTCACCGCGACGAGCGTCAGCGACGGTTCGGCTTTCATCAACAGATAGAGAAAGTTCGTCTCGCTGTCGGGCAGCCAGACGACGTGGGTGACGCCGTTCTTCTTCATTTCCGCGAGGACAGTCTCAGGGCTGAGAATGGCCTGCTGTGCTTCCGTCATGTTCGGCCTCCGCTGGATGGTGATGCGCGACGACCGCGCGATTGTAGCAGAGGCGTCCCGTGCTTCCTTGTCGCCGTCGCGCCCCGGAGGAATCTGCATGGTGCGTTACAATTTGGCCCCCACCCCCGCCCCTCCCCCGCTCGCGCAAGGGAGGGGAGATTTGTGGCGCAAGCATGCCCTTACACACTTGCGCACCAATCAACGAGGGCACCGCAGCGGATTCGACCCAACCCGGAGAACGCAAATCATGAGCTCGCACGACAAGGTGTCAGTGGTCACCGGCGCCGGCAGCGGCATCGGCAGGGCGACGGCGCTCGCGTTTCTGAAGGACGGCTGGCGCGTCGCGACCGTCGGGCGGCGCAGGGAACCGCTGGAGGAAACGGTCAAGCTTGCGGGGGCCGATGGCGCGCGGGCGCTTGCGGTGCCCACGGACGTCGCCGACCCGCAATCGGTGCAGGCGCTTTTCGCCCGCGTCAAGGAGGCGTTCGGCCGCGTGGACGCGATATTCAACAACGCGGGGCAGAATGCGCCCGGCGTGCCGTTCGAGGATCTGCCGTTCGAGCGCTGGAAAGCGGTGGTGGATACGAACCTCACCGGCTCGTTCCTGTGCGCGCAGGCGGCGTTCCGCATGATGAAGGAGCAGCACCCCCGCGGCGGGCGCATCATCAACAACGGCTCGATATCGGCCCACAATCCGCGCCCGGATTCGGCGCCGTACACTTCCAGCAAGCACGCCATCACCGGTCTCACCCGCACCATTGCGCTCGACGGGCGCAAGTACGACATCGCAGCCTGCCAGATCGACATCGGCAACGCCATGACCGAACTTGCCGCGCGCATGTCGAAGGGGGTAAAACAGGCCGACGGCGCGGTCAAGGTCGAGCCCATGATCGACGTGACGGACGTCGCGCGCTCGGTGCTGCACATGGCGAACCAGCCGCTCAACGTGAACGTCTACCATCTCATGATCATGGCGACCACGATGCCGTACGCGGGCCGCGGCTGACCCCACCGCCATGGCGCAGCTCAACCCGAAAGCGCTCGTCAAGCTGCTCGACTCGTTGCCCGCCTCGCAAGCGAAAATTGCGGATCAACTCGATCCTTCACTGCTGATCGAGTCCCATGTCATCACTGCGGTGCGCACCAGCACGCTCGAGGCCGCCAAACGCATTGCAACGGAAGTCGAGAGACTCACGAATCTGGCGGCGTATCGTTAGCGACTCGCGCGCGCCGCGAGATTGCTTCCTCGGCTGCACTGCCTCGCAAACACAA
>JACQGN010000044.1 GCA_016199545.1 Betaproteobacteria bacterium
CCCCTGTTTCGCTCGACTCACAACATAGGTCGCTCGTCGGCACGATATGTTGATGTAGATCAACCGTCGTCGAGAGATCGGCGATGAGTCTCGCGAGCTCACGACCTGTTACGAGCTTTCGGCTCACCCAACCGCGCCGGCGCGTGATACGCTGCGTCGATGCCCCTTGCGCGGGGTTGGATATCCAGGACGTCGACATCCCGGTTGGCAATGCAACGGCTTTCCTGGATTTCTTTCAACGCGAGATCGGCATCGCGCCGGTGTGGACCTGCCCCGTCAAGGCGTCCGCCGCGGCGGACCGTTTCTGTCTTTATCCGATGCGCCCGCAGCAGTTGTACGTGAACTTCGGCTTCTGGGATGTCGTACGGCGGCCGCGCGCCCTGCCCCCGGGTCACTTCAATCGCATGATCGAAGCCGAGGTGGGGCGGCTCGGCGGCATCAAGTCGCTCTACTCGGAGAGCTACTACCCGCGCGAGGAGTTCTGGCGCATCTATGGCGGCGACGCCTACCGCACGCTCAAGGCGCGCTACGATCCGGACGGCAATTTCCCGGACCTGTACGAGAAGTGCGTGCTGCGCCGCTAGCCCGGATATTTCGGCTGGTTTCTCCGCATCCCGTTTATCGCTAGAATCATCCGGGTCAAGTCTCGGAGGGGCGAGCGGCATGGCATCGATCTGGTTCACGGGCAATTACGAAGATCTTTCGACGGACCGCGGTTACCAGTTCAGGTTCCGCTGCGAAAAATGCGGCAACGGCTACCTGTCGACGTTCAAATTGTCGACGCTGGGCATGGCCTCGTCCGCGATTCGCGCCGCCGGCGATCTCTTCGGCGGCATCTTCGGTCGAGCCGCGGGCAGCGCGTACGAGATTCAACGCGCCGTCGGCAGCACCGCCCACGACTCGGCGCTCAAGGAAGCGGCCGAGGAGATCTCCAGGCAGTTCAAGCAGTGCACCCGCTGCGGAAAATGGGTCTGCGAGCCGGTGTGCTGGAACAAGAAGATGCAGCTCTGCGAAGGCTGCGCGCCCGATCTCGACGAAGAGATGGCGGCGGCGCAGGCCGGGGCCGCGAAGGAACAGATCCAGGCAAAGGCACGAAGCGTCGACTGGACGGCGCAGCGTGACGTCGCCACGGTAACGGGGGTGGCCTGCCCTTCGTGCGGCGCGAAAACCCAGGGCGGCAAGTTTTGTCCGGAGTGCGGCGCCGCTGTGTCCGCGAAAAAGCGCTGCAGCAAGTGCGGCGCCGAAACCGACGGAGATCCGAAGTTCTGCCCCGGGTGCGGCCAGAAGTACGCGTGATCTCGCCTGCGGTGAGGTCCCAGTCGTGGTCGAGGGTGCGCCGATCCGGTGCCCCCTTGTGCGTGAGCGCCCGGATTCATCCGGCCTCGCGAGCCCGGCACCGTCGACCTACTGGCGGAGCATGCCGATCAGCTTCAGCAACTTGCGTTTCGACTCCACGTCGGCCTGGATCATGGCCGCATACTCCTGCGGGCAACGATCATCGATCGTATCGGCGTGCTAGGATCATTGCCGGGTAACGAACCAATTCACCGGGAGGCAAAAGATGAAAGCAGCGTACTTCATGAAAAACGGGGGGCCGGAAGTGATGCAATACGGCGACGTTCCGGATCCGGTCGCCCAACCCGGCCAGGTGCTCGTCGACGTCCACGCGGCCAGCGTCAACGGCGCCGACTGGAAGGTGCGCGCCGGCCACTACGCGCCGATCAGCGACTTTCCGTATATTCCGGGACGGGATTTCTCGGGAGTCGTCAGCGCGCTCGGCGACGGCGTGAAGGACTTCGCGGTCGGCGACGCGGTCTTCGGCGTGTGCGATGTCGGCCAGGAAGCGGCCTACGCGGAGAAGATCGCCGTCAAGGCGGCGATCGTGGCACGAAAGCCGGAGAGCCTGTCGCACGTGGAGTGCGCCGCGCTGTCGCTGATCGGCCTCACCGCGCTGTGCTCGGTCGAGGACACGCTGCAACTGAAGTCCGGTGAAACGATCCTGATCCAGGGCGGCGCGGGCGGTGTCGCGAGCTTCGCGATACAGGTCGCGAAGCATCTCGGCGCGCGCGTGATCACGACTGCCAGCGCGGCGAACCACGACTACCTGCGCCGGCTCGGCGCCGATCAGATCTTCGACTACCACGCGCAGGACTTTACCAAGGTCGTGTCCGGCTGCGACGCGGTCTTCGACACCGTCGGCGGCGAAGTGGCAAAGCGCTCCTTCGCCGTGCTGCGGCCGGGCGGACGCGCGGCGTTCATTGCCTCGGGGAATGCGGCACCCGCCTCGCCGCGTGCCGATGCCGTATCGCTGCGGCCCAAGGTCGGGCGCGACCGCGCGCATCTCGATCGCATCGCCGCGCTGGTAACCAGCGGCGCCGTACGCGTGCCCGAGATCACGACCTATAAGCTATCGGAAGCCGCCGCCGCCCACAAGGTGAGCGAGGGACGCCACCTGCGCGGCAAACTGGTCTTCAAGGTACGGTGAGCCGCAGTCACGAGCTTGCGGAAAGAAGTGTGAACAGGGTTCGTCGATGAGCGACGCGATACGCGTGCTTGTGCCCGACGGCACGAACTACCGGTTCGCCTGGAAGGTGGAGACCATGGCCAAGGGCAGGCCTTTCGCAGTGGTGGTACCCAAGGCCCTCACCGAGGACGGCATCGCCGCCGCCGCAGGCGATGCGGATGCGATCCTTGCCTACAAGGCGGCGATCACCCGTGCGGTGCTGGACGCCGCCGGGAACGCCCGGATGATCCAGAAGTTCGGGATCGACTGCAGGAACATCGATCTCGGCGCCGCGCGGGACAAAGGCCTCCCCGTCTTCACCCGTTCGCTCATCCGCAACGCCACCGTCGCGGACCACGCCATGGCGCTGATGCTTGCCTGCGCGCGGCGGCTGCTGGAATGCCATCGCGTGGTCGCAGAGGCGCGGTACATGGAAATGGGATTTGTTCCCCGGCAGACCAGGCAGCAGAACGTCCACCACGGCAACTGGATCAAGGTGCCGGGAGTGGGCGACCTGCTCGAAGCGACGGTCGGCATCGTGGGCCTGGGCGACATCGGCGTCGAGATCGCCCGCCGGGTGCGCCCCTTCGGGCCGCGAATCTGCTATTACCAGCGCCGTCAGCACGCCGCGGAGATCGAGGCGGCGCTGGATGCGCACTACCTGCCTCTCGACGCGCTCATCGAGGCGGCGGACTACCTTATCCTGGCAGTGCCGCATACGCCGGAAACCGAGAATCTGCTCAGCCGCGAGCGTATTGCCCGCATGAAACCCACCGCCAGCCTCATCAACGTGGGGCGCGGGGGGCTGATCGACGAGGATGCCCTGTGCGCGGCCCTGCGCGATGGCAAGCTCGCCATGGCCGGTCTGGACGTCTTCCGCTGGGAGCCGCTGCCGCAGATAAGCCCGCTCATCGGTCTGCCGAACGTCGTGCTCTCGCCCCACATGGCGGGAGGTTCCTCCGAGCGCTATTGGGAGGTGGACGTGGCGGGAGCGCTCGAGAATATCCGGCGCTTTTTCGCGGGCGAGCAGACCGCCGGACAACTCGTGCATCCGCTCCGGCTGGAGCGCCCTGCTATTGCGGCCCGAACGGCCTCAATGAATTCGGATTGACCCGATATCCAGGGGTGGTCTCCGAGTAGCGCGCGAGGCACCCTTGAGCGCAGTCCCTTTTTCCCGGCCATAAATCGCACTGTTTGACGGTGACCTTGGGCGATTTCCCTTCGCCGCTCGCAGCAAGCGCCACGCGGATGAAAGCGATCGACCCCGTTTCAGGGCACCTCATCATCCGCCCTTTCGAGTACATATCGACCAGCCAGAACACCAGCCCGCATACTGTCACCAAAGCTACGAGCACCACGACCCATTCCATTGTCTCGATACCCATCGCGAATCCTCCTTCTCGGGGAGCCCTTGATGTGATGAGCTTGCGCCTGCAGGCGCGCGATCACATTGCGCTGGATCAAAAACTGTTGGGTGTGAGACCGCTATGTGGACGGAGATTTCGGTTGGGAAATCGAGAAAAGCCGACGCACCGGAGACCAATATGCGGACGGCCCTTCCGGCGCCATCCCCACCAGCGCTCGACCGGCCCGTACGGGATGAAGCTTGCCTTGCTCGCGCGGTTGGAATAGATTCCCCCGACACTGACCGCTGATCCCGATCACGACCTGCCAGCGCTGCCGGTCACGGATCATGGTTCGCCTATCATCTCGAGGAGGAGAGCATATGCGTACGACAGGATGGCTGTTGTTTTTGCTCGCTGCCGCTGCCCAGAACGCCGCGGCGCAGGGCTATCCCGTGAGGCCGGTGCGGCTGGTCGCGCCGTATCCCGCCGGGGGCCCGGTCGATGCGATTGCGCGGATCATCGTCCCACACCTCGCACTGGGCCAGAACGTCGTCGTGGAGAATCGCTCCGGCGCGGGCGGCAGCGTCGGAGCGGACGTCGTTGCCAAATCGGCGCCCGACGGCTACACGATGCTGATCGGCAATACCGGACCGATGACCGTCAACCCGGTGCTGAGACAGGATCTCGGCTACGACCCGAAAAAGGATTTCGCGCCGGTGACCTGGCTGACTTCCTCGCAGATGGTGCTCGCGGTGCACCCGTCGCTGCCGGCGCGCTCGGTGAAGGAACTCGTGGCGCTTGCGCGCGCCCGGCCCGGCGCGATCCACTACGGTTCCGCCGGGGTCGGCAACCTGACGCATCTCGGCATGGAACTGTTGCAGTCGATGGCGCAGGTGAAGCTCAACCACATTCCGTACAAGGGCGTTGCTCCCGCGTATATCGACCTCATATCGGGCGAGATCGCCGTCATGTTCGGCAACGTTTCAGGCCTCCTGGCGCACGTCCAGGCAGGCCGGCTGCGCGCCATTGCGGTGACCTCGTCGAAGCCTTCGCCCGTTCTGCCGAAGCTGCCCAGGGTGCTGGACGTCTATCCGGGCTTCGATCTCGTGACCTGGATGGGCATCTTCTTCCCTGCCGGCACGCCGGAGGCCATACGCGCCCGGCTGCACGGCGAATTCGTCAAAGCCCTGAAGGTTCCGGACGTGCGGGACAAGATCGTCGGGCTCGGCAACGACATCATCTCCGGCAGCGGGACGGATCTCGGTGCCATGGTCGACCGCGAGCTCAAGCTCTACGCGAAGATCATCAAGTCAGCCGGGATCCGGCCCCAATGACCGAAATACGGTCGCGAACCCGGCTCCGTGTGCCCGCGCCTCATTCCGTCGTGATGTTCAGCGTCCTGACGACCTTGCCCCACTTGTTTATCTCCGCCAGGAGGAATTGGCGGAACTGCTCGGGGGTGGTGTCGACGGTCTCCACGCCCGCTGCCAGCAGCTTGCTTTTGAGCTCGGGCTTGCTCAGTGCTGCACGCACGGCCTGGTTGAGCGCATCGATCGCCGCCCTGGGCGTTCCAGCCGGTGCGAGTATGCCGTACCAGCCGCTCACTTCGTAACCGGGAAGGCCCGTCCGGGCAACCGGCGGCACGTCGAGAAAAGCCGCGCTCGGTTCGGCGGCGAGATGCGTCACGTTGCCAATGCCCGAAGAGGCGTAGCGGATCTCGCCGGGCTTCTGTTTGACGAGCGCGATCAGCTCTGCCGCGGACTTTACCGGCAGCGAGGGATGCACCACGACCATGTAGGCGCCGTTTCCGATCATCACGACCGGCGCGAAGTCGCGCGCGCTGTCGTAAGGCAGCTTCTTGTAGAGGCCGACATTGATGGCGAAGCTCCCGGGCACGATCAGAATGGTGTGACCATCGGGATTCGCTTTCGCAGTCAGGTCCGTCCCGATAATCGTATTCGCGCCGCCCCGGTTATCGATGACGAACTGCTGCCGGAGCATCTCACTCAAGGGGACCGCGAGCAGACGCGCGATCACGTCGTTTGCGCCCCCTGGCGGAAAGGGGACGATGAACCGCACCGGCCGCGCGGGATACGCCTGCCCCCACACGCCCGTAACGAATATGAACGATCCAATGAACAACAACGTCCACAGCCACATCCGTTTCACGCTACCTCCTCTCTCGTGCGTGCGTCAACGCCGCCCCCCATATCGAGCCGGAGTCGGGCACGCGCGGCAACGCGTCCAATGTCCGGATCTGCTCGATGCCCATGCTCGCCGCGGGTCTGGACAGGACCGCACGCGTCAATGCGAGGAACTTGTCCTCGAGTTGCGCGGCCGACACCGGATCCTCCGCGCTGCCCTTTCGGTAAAGCGTCTGGTCGACATGAGTCGCGCCGCCCCGGGACCGGACTTCGATCCTGCTCGCGAGCCTCAATGCGCCGTCCCTGTCGAACTCGTCGCACACGCGCACGTCTATCCTCGCGAGAAACTCGGCGATCTTCGGATCCTTGATGCGCCCCTCGGCAAATTGAGCGGGGGTGGCGCAGCCGTCCAGCGCCATGGCCGCGAGTCCGTAGCGCAGATTCATCTGCGCCGCCAGCACGCCTTTTGCCGCCCGCGGATCGAACTCCCAGCCGCAGTGGTGCAGCGTATTCGTGCTGACATACATTTTTCGATCGCCCGCACGTGCAGATCCTAAGCGGAAAGCCGGTGCTTCAAAGCGTCCTTGCGCGAGCTCACGATCGCATCCGGGTCAACCTTCACGTGGATGACCGCGGGCTCATTCGCCCGCAGCGCCTGGCTCAACGCCTCGGCGAGCTCGCCGGGGCGGGCGACGAAGTACCCTGCTGCGCCGCAGGAACGGGCGACAACATCGTACCGAGGACTCACGATGCTCTCGGCGATATAACGCTTGTTGTAAAAATCCCGCTGATAGGCCTTCTCCGATCCCCAGCATTCATTGTCGAGAACGATGCCGACCGTGTTGATGCCTGACTGTACGGCGGTGCAGATCTCGATCACGGTCATGCCGAAGCCGCCATCTCCGGCCATCGAGATAACCGGCCGTTCCGGCGCCGCCACTTTTGCACCGAGTCCCGCAACGTAACCGAACCCGACGAGCCCGAAGTCGAGCGGCGTGAGCAAGGCGGGCGGCTCGTAGTACGGCAACTGGTCGGCGGCCTGCCGGCACAGCGTGCCCGAGTCCAGCGCAACGATGGCGTTCCGCGGCAATACCTTCCTCACCTCTCCAAAGACCTGTTCGGGCGTCAACGGCGTGACGGACTGCCGGCCGAGGCGCTCCCGCTCCTCCCACAGCGCATCCCGCATGGCGCGCAGCTTCCGGTTGCGCTCGAGCCACACGAAATCCTTCGCGTCGGCGTCCCCGACCGTGCCGGCGAGGCACGCCGCAAAACTGCTGGCGTCACCCACGATACCCATGTGCACCGGGTAGTACTTGCCGATCGCGCCGGGATCGAGGTCGACCTGAATGATCTTTGCGCGCTTCGGCACGACGTCGTTTCCGTAAAGCGTCGTATTGAATCCGAGGCGCGTCCCGAGAGCGAGGATCACGTCGGCCCCGTGGATCAGCTCGCGCGCCACGGGATTTCCATAGGGGGCCGGGCCCGCGTACCCGCAAAAGAGCGGATGGTCGTTCGGCACCACGTCGCCATGACCGGATGATGCAGCGATCGGAAGCTTGAGTTTCCCGGCGAGCCGCGTGACGCTCTCATGGCCGCGCTCCCATTTTACGCCGGCGCCGGCGAGCAATGCCGGCGCGCGCGCGCCGAGCAACAAGTCCTTTACGGCGCGTGCGGTGGCCGGGTCGACATAGCCGGCTTTCACCGGCGCTGCGGTATGGCATTGGATTTCGACGTCGATCTCCTCGGCAAACAGGTCGCGCGCGATATTGAGCACCACCGGACCGCGGCGTCCGGAGTTCGCGATCCGCATCGCCTCGAGTATGAGATCGGGAATGCGCCTCGCCGTCGGGACATCGAACACCTTCTTCGTCACCGGCAGAAACAACGTGTGCTGGTCGATCTCCTGAAACGAGTCCCTGCCCATGTGCTGCGTCAGAGGCAGCCCCGTAATCACGACGACGGGCGAATAGGCGAGATAGGCTTGCCCTAAACCGCTGACGAGGTTTGTGGCGCCGGGCCCCGACTGGCCCGCAATCATGATCCCGGGCCGCCCCGTGATCCGCCCGTACGCGTCGGCCATGTGCGTGCCCGCCCTTTCATCGCGCACGCCGATGTGCCGGATATCCTTCGCGTCGTACAGGGCGTCATACATGTCGAGCGCCGAAGACCCCATGAGCCCGAAAATCCTGGTCACTCCGGCAGCTCTCAACGCTTCTACCGCTGCGCGTCCTCCCGGCATCTTCATGCATGCGCTCCTTGACGGCCGCACCGCTCACCACCGCAACGGTTAGTTGGCTTTGATGCCCGCATCCTTGATGATCCGCTGGAATTTTTCCGCGTCCGAACGCACCAATGCGTCGAATTCCTGGGGCGAGCTTCCCTGGATCTCGAAGCCCAGCGCCGAGAGTCGATTCCGTACGTCCGGCATCTGAAGTACGCGGAGGGTGTCGGCGTTTATTTTCGTGATGACCGGGATGGGCGTGCCGGCCGGCGCCACCAGTCCGATCCAGTTGTTCACTTCAAATCCCGGGAGCGTTTCGCCGACCGTCGGCAGGTCGGGCAATGCGGCCGCCCGCTTCCCGTCCGTGAGCGCAATGGCTTTCAACCGGCCCGCTTTGATGTGCGGCATCGCCGGCGGCAAGCCCATGACACCCAGGGGGATCTGATTTCCCAGCACCTCGGTGACCAGTTGTCCGCCGCCCTTGTAGGCGACATGGGTGAGGTTGATGCCCGCCATCATCTTGAGGAGCTCCCCTGCAAGATGGCCGATCGTCCCGATCCCCGAGCTCCCGTAGGAGGTCACGCCCGGCTTCGCCTTCGCCAGCGCGATGAGATCTTTCAATGAATTCGCCGGAAAGTTCGGCGGGGCAACGATCGCGCTCGGCTGGCGCGCGAGCATGATGATCGGCGCGAAATCCTTGAAGGTATCGTAGGGCAGATTCCTGCGCAGGCCGTGGTTGATCGCGAAGGCGATGTTCTCCGTGATCAACGTGTGTCCGTCTGCCGGCGCCTTCGCGGCGATCTCCGTGCCGATGATCGTCCCGGCGCCGGGGCGGTTATCCACCACGATCTGCTGGCCCCACATCGCCGTCAACGGCTGCCCGAGAACACGCGCAATCGTGTCCGAGCTGCCCCCGGCAACGAACGGGACGAGCAGACGCACCGGCCGGGTGGGATAGTTCTGTGCCGCGGCGCCGTTGCCGGAAAACCATGTCAGTGCGAATGCAGCAACAACGTACAGGCGGTTGGCTTGCATGGTTCATCCTCCATCATCGTTGGCGACGGTCTCGCTCTTGTGACAGTCCGCTGCGGCGGACGGAGACTCGGCATCGCCACGCTGCAGCGGTCAGCGGCGCTTCGAAAGTCTCCTGATGAGTTTCTCGTCCACCGTCAATCCCAGTCCGGGGGTCTCGGGCATCACGACCTTTCCGCCCCTGATGGTCGAGCCTCCATCCGCGACCGGCCGGTCCTTGATGCGGAGCTGGTAGTCCATCCCCGGGTCGCAACCGACGTGGCGCACCGCGGCGTGCAGATGGCCGGTCGCGGTATCGAGCAGGTGGCTGCCCTGCGTCCAGTCGATGCGCACCGGCAGTCCTGCCGCTTCGGCGATGCGCATCATCTGCACCGCCTTGTAGAAGCCGCCGCACTTTCCCAGCTTCAGACTCACCATGTCGGCGATCCGGCGCGAGGCGATCTCGATCATCGTCGAGAGGTTCTGGATCGCCTCGTCGGCCACCACCTTGTGCGGCACCGCCTGCGTGATCGCGGCGAGTCCGTTCAGATCGTAGTACATGACGGGCTGTTCTATCGCGAGGTTGGCCACCCCGGAGAAACGCCGCAGCAGTACCTCGATGGTGTCCTTCGCCGTGCCCCACATCTGGTTGGGATCGGCGACCACCAGGCAGGAGCCGGGAACGGCCTCGATGATGGCGTCGAGCCGGTCCGCGTCGGCGTCGAGCGATTCGAGATGACCGGTCATCTTGGGCTCGAAGCAGGTGTAGCCCCGGGCGAGGAGCTTGCGGGCGTGCGCCGCCATGCGCTTGGGCTCGGCGCGCGGCATGGTGGCGAGCTGGCCAAAGGTCTTCTGGTAGGCGCCGCCCAGCAGGTTGTATATCGGCTGACCGGAAGCCTTGCCCATGATGTCGTAGAGCGCGATGTCGATTGCGCAGCGCGCGCCGGCGTTGCCCTGCAGGAACAGGTGGTCCAACGCCGCGTGAATCGCGCCGATCTGGAACGGGTCCTTGCCGATGACGGTGCGGCTGAAGAGCTCGATGGTCGAGAGCAACCCGCCCAGCGTCTCGCTGGTGACCGGGTGCGCGCACGCTTCGCCCCAGCCGACGACACCCTCGTCGGTGGTGAGCTTGACGAAGACGTTCTCCTTGTACGCGATGTTTGCGAACCAGCCCTCTCGCGCGTGCACCATCGTGCTTTTCTTCTTGTTCGAGCCGAACAGCGCGTGATACTCGTCGGTGACCTGGTACCACACCGGAATGGCTTCCACCTTGATGATTTTCAACGGTCCCTCCTCAATGTGCTGCCGGAACCTTCCGCGCCGCGGGCCCCTTCCCTACTCGACGCGCAGGCCCGCGACCTTGGCGATCCTGCCGTACTCCTCGTATTCCTTCCTCAACAGCGCCGTGAATTCACCGGACGGCATGTACCGCGGATCCAGCCCCTGAGCGCTGAGCACCTTCGCGACCTCGGGAATGCCGAGCGCCTTCTTGAACTCGGCGCTGAGCTTGTCGAGTATGGGTTTCGGCACGCCCGCCGGGGCAAATATGCCGATCCAGGGGCTGCGTTCGTAGCCCGGCAGTCCGGATTCGGAGATCGTCGGAACGTCGGGAAACTGCCTGAGGCGCTGCAGCGTGGTAGCGCCCAGCGGGCGCAGGCGCTTCGCCTTGAGTTGGGAAACGACCGTGCCCACCGTGGCCATCGTCGCCTGCGTCTCTCCCGACGTGGCAGCGGCCACCGATGGCGGCCCCCCCTTGTACGGGACGTGCACGATCTTGATTCCCGCCATCGAAATGAATAACGCCATCGACAGATGCGGCGCGCTGCCGTTGCCCGGGGACGAATAGAGAATCTCGCCGGGACGCCGCTTCGCCAACGCGATGAACTCCTTCACCGTACTCGCCGGCAGCGAAGGATGCACCACGAGCATGCCCGGTTGCGATGCCAGCATGCCGACGCCGGCGAAGTCCTTGATGACGTCAAACGGCAGATCCTTGTAAACGTATGCATTGACCAGGTGCGTCGTCGACTGAACCATCAGCGTGTAGCCGTCGGGCGGAGCTTTCGCCACCGGAACGGTTCCAATGCTGCCGGCAGCCCCGGGACGGTTGTCGATGACGAAGCGCTCTCCCAGCGCTTGCGAAACCCTGTCGAAGACGATGCGGCCGACGATGTCGTTCGATCCTCCCGCCGGCCATGGAATGACCACGCGCACGGGCTTGGTCGGATAGGCCTGACCGGGCACGGGCGCCGGCGTGAGCAGCAGGACCGCGAACACAATGACTGAACAGCGCAGCAACGTCGTCATGATTTCCTGCTCCTTCCCGCGTGTCTGTACGGTTGCCTGCCGCTCCTGCGCTGTTGCTGTTTCCGCGCTCATCACCGGATTCCCCTCAGTAGCTGGTCGGCCAGTTGGCGAGCCGGTGCTGCCCGACGCCTCCCGACAGGCGCATCAGCTGCACGTCGAGCGCCTCCTTCAGGTACTCGCGCGTCTCGCGCGGGTCGAGCACTTCCTTCACCCCGTAGACCGCGGCGAGATCGTAGGCCGAGCCGTTACGCGCCATATCGGCAAGCAGGCTTGCAAAGCGCTCGGGGTCGTCCTCTTCCTTGATTCCGTGCACGACCATGACGGCGGTGCGCGGATCCATGAAACTCACTTCCGCCGTCCACCACGCGGCGATCTCATCAGCGATGCCGGCGCCGCCCATGTTGATGAAGCCGCGCCCGTAGCTCTTGCGCAGGATGATGCTGATCCTGGGCACGGACACTTGCAGCAGCGCGTTCATCCAGTTGATCACCCTGCCGATGACGCCGCGTTTTTCGGCCTCGGGACCGATCAGAAAGCCGGGTTGGTCATGCAGGAGAACGAGCGGCACGTTGTACGAATCACAGAGCACGATGAAATCCGTCGCCTTGCTGCACGCGTCGGCTTCCATGGCTCCGCCCTTGAACAGCGGATTGTTGGCGATGATGCCGGCCGGGCGTCCGTCGATGCGCGCGAGCGCGGTGGTGATACTGCGACCGAAACGCTCCTTGATTTCGAGGAAGCTGTCCTTGTCCATGATCGCCTTGATGATCTTGCGCACATCGTAGACCTGCGAGGACGACTCGGGTATCAGATCCAGGATTTCCTTGACCGGCTCGTCCGAGCCCTCGGGCACCGGTGCAACCGGCGGCGCC
This sequence comes from Betaproteobacteria bacterium, assembly GCA_016199545.1. Taxonomy (GTDB): domain Bacteria; phylum Pseudomonadota; class Gammaproteobacteria; order Burkholderiales; family SG8-41; genus DSOT01. The sequence continues at coordinate 12,405 of JACQGN010000044.1, forward strand.
TGGCGGTTGTTCGTCGGCAGGTAGCTCAGGAAGCGCTTGATCGCATCGAGCGCCTGCTCGTCCGTATCGACAACGAGATCGGCATAGCCCGAGTGCTCCGCCAGTACTTGCCAGCCGCCCAGCTCTTCGGGACTCACTTCACGGCCCAGCGCCCTCGACACCACGCGCGGGCTCGCCACTGCCATGACGGCGCCCTTACGCATGACGCAAAAATCCGAGCAGCACGCATGCCACGCGGCGGAGCCGAAGGCATTGCCCAGCACCGCGCTGGCCCACGGGGCCTCGCGGGTGCGCAGGAAGCGATTGCCCTCGAAATTCATGCCCATGCCTTCGCCCATGATGTCCGGCATGCGCACGCCGGTCGACTCGCCGAGGAACACCACCGGGAAGCCGCGCCTGCCGCCGGTGTCCTTGATATATGCCATCTTGCGGTTGTTGGTGTAGCTCGAGGACGAGCCCTTCACCGTGAAGTCGTAGCCGACGACACCCACCCGCCGGCCATCGATCCGGCCGAAGCCGGTCACCTTGCCGTCGCACGGCGTGGACTCGCGCATCTCCGGGATGTAGGACAGGCCGAAGAGTCCCGATTCGCGGAACGTGCCGGGGTCGAGCAGGTAATCGATGCGCTCGCGCACGTCCATGATCGCCGCCTGCCTGCGCCTGGCGAGCTTGTCCGCGCCGCCCATCGCCCTCGCGCGCGCGGCGCGCCGGGCGTGTTCCCTGATCTGTTCCTCGAACTTCATTTCACGCTCCGCCAAGTCCCGGGGCCGCTCGGGCAGCGGGGACTGCCTATTCTGGACTTAAGGGATCGCCGAATCTGCCATCCAGGTGACAATTGGCGGCATTCACAGAGTTAGAATGTGCCCGGAACGTTGCCGGAGACGAGACGCGGAACGAGGCCCGATGCCTACCACCGACTTCCTGGGTCAGCTCGACGCGGCCGCCCGCAGTGCGCTGCTCGCTGAGGCATCGCGCCAGTGCCTGCGCAAGGGCAACTTCGTATTCCGCGCCGGCGACCCCGGCGACGCCGTGTTCGTGCTGCTCGCCGGCCGGGTCAAGACGTACAAGATCGCGCCGAGCGGCCGTGAGGTCATCCTCTGGTTTGGCTTCCCGGGCGAAGTCTTCGGTCTGGTGGAAACGCCGCACCACAGGGGGCGCATGGTCAACGTCGAAGCGTGCGAGAAAACCGAGATCGCCGAGGTGCCGCTCGCGCGATTTCGGGAATTCCTGGTGACACACCCCGAAGTGCCGCAGTTGTGCATTCGTATCGTTGCCTCCCGGCTCGGCATGCTCGCCAACCGGCTCGTTTACCTGATGGCGGACAACGCCGAGGCGCGCATTGCCAAGCTGCTGGTGGACCTCGCTGCGCGCTACCACGATGCGGGCGACGACGCCGATCAGCCGATCGGCCTCACGCACCAGGAAATCGCCGACATTACCGGCGTGCAGCGCCAGACGGTGACGCGCATCCTCGGGCGCTTCGCCGAGCGCGGCGCGCTCTCAATGCGCTACCGCAAGATCAGCATCCGGGACCTCGAGCTGCTGACGCGGTACGCGGCGCGGCATCCTTGAATCAAAAATCCGGGCGCCGAATCGCGCGAGTGCTGTTGCAGTTCACCCGCTCATCGCTGCCACGCGCTTGCCGGACGGCGCCGCCGCCGCACGGGTGGCCGCGCTCGCTCCCGCCGCCCTGTCCGCTTTCTGAAGGTCGGCCTCGGTGAATCCGTAGACATGCGCGCCGCCCATCAGGATCTTCGCAGCGGTGTCGCGCGAGCAGCCTTTGAGCAGGTTACTCGACACATTCGGGAAGTTGGAGTCGAAGTGCGGATAGTCGCTGGAGACGCACATGCGGTCGGCGCCGATCAAGCCCGCCGTCGCCTCGATTTCGGGTTCGCTGCCCTCGACCGCGGCCCAGCAATTGCGCCGGAAGTACTCCTTCGGGGTGAGGCTCAGGTACGGCGCGTGCGAGTCACGGTATTGCGGATAGTCCCACTCGATGCGGGAAAGGAGCCCGGGCACCCAGGAGTTCTGCGCTTCGAGGAATGCCACCCGGAGCTTGGGATGGAACTCGAAGACGCCGCCGATCACCATTGCGATCAGCGCCTGCTGCATTTCGATCCAGTGGGAGGCCACGTGGCGGTAGAACCGGTTCTCGCCGTAGAGCTCGAGCATGTAGGAGTAGAGCGCGCTCACGCCTTCGTGGAACCCCCACGTCACGTTTAACTCTTCGTGCACGCTGTAGAGCGGGTCCCAGTAATTCGAATGCCAATAGCGGCCGTTCACCAGGTTCGGCCGGATGAAGGAGCCCACGGCCCCGAGTTCCCTCACGCACCGCACCAGTTCCCGGCAGGCGAGATGAACATCGTGCACGGGCAGCATGGCCACGAACTTCAGGCGCTCGGGGCTGTACTGGCAGAACTCGTGGATCCAGTTGTTGTACGCCTGGCAAAGGGCCAGCGAAAGCTGGGGTTCGACATCGTTGCGGCCAAGAAGGCCAAGGCCCATGGTGGGATAGAGCACGGCGATATCGACGCCCTCCATCGCCATGCCCATGACCTGGGCTTCGGCGTTGTAGTCGCGCTCGATCGCGAAGTCGAGCCGGTCGGTCTCCTGGAGCCGGGACCCCGCGAGCGGCGAGACGATTTGCGTCGGGCCGGCATGGCGCCGCTTGCGGTATTGCTGCAGGTCGGCGTCCGAGGTGGGCTGCCCGTCGATGAGGATCAGGCCGGCCGGGCCACGGGAGGGGCGGCCATCGGCCCCGGTCCTCACACTGACACGATCCTTGAATTTGGGGTCGAGGTACCGCTCGAAGAGATCCGGCGGTTCCATGACGTGCATGTCGGAGTCGACGAACCGGAGACCATCTTTCATAGGATCCTCCTCCCGAAAGAACGGCATTGGGATACCGGAGAAAGCTACGCCGCGCCGGTCATCGTGTCAATGCGCCGCGCGCCCGGTGGCGCGGAGATAGGGTCGGCCGGGAATCGACGAGGGTCTTAGTCGAAGAACGCGAACGTCCTGGTTTCGATGCTCTCGCGCGGCGGCGCTCCGGCCGGCGTCGCGGGATCGTCAAACGCGCTGTGCGCGGTGAAGCGCGAGGGCTTGCCGGCGTCGGAATCGAACACCTTGAACACCAGCGCCTCGTGACGCTCCATCTGCGGAAAGTAGAACCACTCGTGCGCCGGATTGTGCGCGATGTGGTAGACCTCGCCGGTGCGGTACTTGTAACGGCGCTCGACCCGTATGAAACCCCTTTGCGGGATGGTGCGGCCGTCGCAGATGCCGAGCGGGTCGATCAGTACCTTGCCACGGATCGGCCGCCACACCTGGATGATGGCGAAGCGTTTCTTGAAGCGGCGCTCGGCTTCCGCGTCACCGACGATCTCGCGCAGCCGTATCGGCGCCGACTTCTCGGTGTAGTCGTTGTGCACGCTCTTGACCGTCGGCCGCGCGCCCAGGGCCTTCTGCATCGCTTCGTCGCTGACGCGGACGGTGTGGTCGAACACCAGCACCTCCGAGGCGCCCGAATGTTTCCTGATCAGCGCCTGCACCTCCGGGTCGTAGACACGCGCGCGCTCCGCGTCGTCGGTGAAATCCCTGACCTGCGTCCGGTGGTCGGCGAACACGAAACCGTGCGTGTCGAGCTTGAAGGTGTCGCGCAGCGGTCTGCCGTCGCGCACGGTCATCTCGTACTGCCGATATTGCGGCGGGATCGCGTTGTGCTCCATCTCCGGCCAGTCGATGTAGCGCACCGGCGGCACCCCGGTGTCGACTATATAGTTGAACTTGGCGCGCAGAGTTTCGGTGGTCGGCTTCTCGGCGACGAGCGGCATGGGACGTTCCCTTGGCTGGGTTTCGACCGTAATCATAGCGGTTTTTTTGAGTTCCGCGCGTGGCGAATCAGGCGGCGTCCGGGAATCAAGCCCGGGAGACAACTTTATGGAATACGCCATGGGTGAGGTGGGGTCGTACGTTATCCTGCCGGGCATCCCATGAAGATTTTCTACGGCTGGCGCATCGTGTTTGCCGGCGGCGCCCTGCAGTTTCTGCAGAGCCTGCTGCTGAACCAGGCTTTCGGTGCCTATGTCGCGGTCCTCTCCGAGGAGCGTGGCTGGAGCAAGACCGCCCTTTCCGGCGCAGCCGCGCTGAAATCGACGGAGACTGCACTGCTCGGCCCGGTGCTCGGCTGGATGGTCGACCGCTTCGGGTCGCAGGGCATCATTCGCACCGGCATCGTTACGTTCGGCGTCGGTTTCATGCTCCTCAGCCAGATCGATACGCTGGCCGGCTTCTACGCGGCGTTCGTGGTGCTCGCGCTCGGCGCGAGCTTGTGCAGCAACTTCCCCGTGAGCGTGGCGATCATCCAGTGGTTCGAGAAGCGCCGTGCGCGCGCGCTCTCCATGGCCCAGTTCGGCAGCGCGCTCGGCGGCATTTTCGTCGTCCTGGTTGCCTGGTCCATAGAAAGCTTCGGCTGGCGGGCAACCGCCTTTGGCTCGGGCGTCATCTCCATCCTCGCCGGCTGGCCGCTCGCGCGGGTGATCCGCAGCCGCCCGGAGGATCACGGCGAAACCGTGGATGGCGTGCCGCCCGCCCCCAGGGGCAGCGGACATCTCGAGGCGCCCTCCCGGCGCGGGTTCACCGCGCGCGAGGCGCTGCGTACCGGCGCTTTCTGGCTGATCTCGCTCGGCCACGGCTTCTCGCTCTTCGTCGTGTCCGCCGTGAACGTGCACGCCATCACACACATGAAGGAGGGCCTGGGCTACTCGCTTGCCGAGGCTTCGCTCGTGTTCGCCCTGGTGACGGTCGGGCAATTCTTCGGCGTGATGCTCGGGTGGGTGATCGGCGAGAGATTCGATAAACGCCTGGTCGCCGCAGCCTGCATGCTGATGCACGCCGCCGGTCTGTTGATGCTCACCTATGCCACGAGCCCCGTTATCCTGGCGATCTCCGCGCTGGTGCACGGCACGGCCTGGGGTCTGCGCGGCCCATTCATGCAAGCGATCCGCGCTGACTACTTCGGCCGGCGCTCCATCGGCATGATCATCGGGCTGTCGTCCCTGATTACCG
>JACQGN010000228.1 GCA_016199545.1 Betaproteobacteria bacterium
ACTCAGCCTCTGTCAATCCGAATGGTGGCCTCGATGAAGCCATGAATCGGGGCGACAGCGCGGCAGCGTCATGAAAATATCCCTCCTCATTCCATTACGAGCGATGAGGCGACAGACATGTCCGATCCGAGCCAGCAAGGGCTATCCATTCTACGGCGCAAGCAGGTCGAAGCCCGCACCGGGCTTGCACGCAGCACGATTTATCACCACATCAAGGCCGGCACATTCCCGCGCCCGGTGCCTCTCGGTCCCCGCGCGGTCGGGTGGCTCGAATCCGACGTGAGCAACTGGATCGCCGAGCGGGTGGCGCTCGCGCGCGACAATACCAAACGCTTTGCCTGATCGCGTCCGTCCGAACTCGCGTTCTCGGGCAAGATGTGCGTCGGTAGTAATACGGCTGCCCTGCCAAACCCCACGGTCAACGCTCTTGGGCGCCGAGCGCACGCCGACAGCTCGAAGCGGCAACCCAAGCGCAGAGCGCAAATCCACGGCCAACGGTTCCACTGCCGCTCCGAACTCAGCACGCTCATGGGCCAGCGCGCGGATCAGTTGTTCGGCACGCACTTCGATCAGCCGCAGCCGCCAGACCTCGGTCAAGAACCGTCTCGCGGCTGGACCACCATGCCGGTGCTCGAGGTTCAGCCGGCGAGAGGCGCCGCAAAAATCGTGGTGAAGACGGTCAGATCGAACACCATGCGCCACGCGACTGACGTTTTTTCGCCCAAAGACCCGCTATGGCGAGTCATCGCGCGGGCACCGGAGAGGAAGGAAATGATCACGCCCATTGTGCCTATAAACGTGAGAAGAGCGAATGTGTTCATGGCTGCCTCGATTCCTGTCTGTTGATGGCCATACTGTAGCTGCCCGGGGTGCCCAGGTCTGTCAGGAGATCACGACAAGTTCCCATCCCGACACAGGGAGTCCATGATTGCCTCGTGCCTCGCAACGGTGCGCGAGGGCTTGCCCACCCTCAAGCCAATGGCAGAACCAGCTCCGCGTCGTTGTTCCGCTGGCTGTTGACCCGGGTGCTGACCGGCCAGGCGCGGAGGCGATCCGGGGAGCACGGCACCAGCAATCGTGCAGGGTCCTTCGAGGTCAGCCATTCGTCGTAGTCCTCTGGCTCCACGATGACCGGCATGCGGTTGTGGATCGCCCGCGCGAACGTGTTGGGCTCCGTGGTCAGCATGGTATAGCTCTCGATTGGATCGCCCTCGACCGGCTTCCAGTGCTCCCACAGGCCCGCGAATGCCATCAGGGAATCGTCGATGGTGGTGATGAAGTGCGGCACCTTGCCGGCGGGCGTGACCTTCCACTCGTAGCACCCCCGCGCCGGCACGAGGCACCGGCGTGCCTTGTAGGCAGCGCGGAAGGCAGGCTTGGTCGCGACCGTCTCAGCACGGGCGTTGATCAGCCGGTTGCCGATTGAGGGGTCCTTCGACCAGGACGGGATCAGGCCCCAGCGCAGAAGATCGAGCGTACGCCCGCGCCCGGGATCGTTGCGCACCGCCGGCAGCATCTGGGTCGGCGCCGCGTTGAAGCTCGCACGGAAGGGGTTGCCACCACCACGTCGAAGGTTCCACTCCCGCTCGATATCCGCCTCGCCCTTCGTGACGTAACGGCCGCACATGCCGAGTTCTGCGAGTCTGATTTGTGGGTAAAAGAGTGGGTAGGTCTGGCGTGAATCTACGTTACAACAATAATATCAATCACTTAGTGTTAACTACTGGCGGAGAGAGTGGGATTCGAACCCACGATACGCTTGCGCGTATACCGGTTTTCGAGACCGGCCCATTCAACCGCTCTGGCATCTCTCCGACGGAACGCGCGATTTTACCAGTGGGTCCCTGGGTCGCCTAGCGCGCGGCACTCGCTCAACGCGCCGGCTCGATAGCCTTCAGTCCCTCCATGTAGGGCTGTAGCGCAGCGGGAATCTCCACCCCGCCATCGGCGCGTTGATAGTTTTCCACGATGGCGACGAGGGTGCGGCCCACGGCGAGCCCGGAGCCGTTGAGCGTGTGCACGAGTTCCACCTTGCCTTTCTCGTTGCGGAAGCGCGCCTGCATGCGCCGCGCCTGGAACGCCTCGAAGTTGCTGCACGAGGAGATTTCGCGGTAGGCCTGCTGCCCCGGCAGCCAGACCTCGATGTCGTAGGTCTTGGCCGACGAGAACCCCATGTCACCGGTGCACAGCGTCACGGTGCGGTACGGCAGTTCCAGGCGTTGCAGTATCGTCTCCGCGTGGCGCGTGAGTTCCTCCAGGCGTTCATAGGACTGCTCCGGGCGGACGATCTGCACCAGCTCCACCTTGTCGAATTGATGCTGGCGGATCATGCCGCGCGTGTCCTTGCCGTACGAGCCCGCCTCGCTGCGAAAACACGGCGTGTGGCAGACGAACTTCAGCGGCAGACGGCCGAGCGCCACGATCTCGTCGCGCACGATGTTTGTCACCGGAACCTCGGCCGTCGGAATCAGGTAAAGCTTCTCATCGCTGTCGCGCGCTACCGCAAAGAGATCGCCCTCGAACTTCTGCAGGCTGGTCACGCCCTGCACGCTTGCCGCGTTCACAAGGTAGGGCGCGTAGACCTCGGTGTATCCATGCTCGCGCGTGTGCACGTCCAGCATGAACTGCGCGATCGCCCGGTGCAGCCGCGCCAGCGCGCCGGTCATGATCGAAAAACGCGACCCGCTGATCTTGGCGGCCGTTTCGAAGTCAAGCATATTGAGCGTGGCGCCGACATCCACGTGGTCCTTCACTGCGAAGTCGAACACACGCGGCGCGCCGACCCGCCGCAGTTCAGCGTTATCATCGGCGGACTTGCCCACCGGCACGCTCGCGTGCGGCACGTTCGGGATGACGAGCAGAAACTCGTTGAGCCGGCGCTGGACATCGGCCAAGCGTTGTTCCAGAGCTTTCAACTGATCAGCCTGTGCGTTGACTTGCGACATCATTGCAGACGCGTCTTCGCCTTTGGCCCTGGCCTGCCCGATCTGCTTCGAAAGCTGATTGCGCCGCGCCTGCAGTTCCTGCGTTTCGATCTGCGCCTTCTTGCGCTCGGCTTCGAGTCCCTCGAAATCCGCCGCAGGAAAAACGAATCCGCGATCGACGAGTCGCTGCGTCACCCCTTGAAGACCGCTACGCAACAATTGAATGTCCAGCATCTGTTCCTCAACGCAAGTTTCACGCCTGAATGCAACGCTCTCAGACCGGGAGGTTTGGGCGCCTCGTGTATTATTGCGGAGATTGTCGCGAACGGCCAGCGCTTGACACCGCCCGGACGCTGGCGTTTCCGGTCGATGCCGGTGTCGCGCAAGGAAGCATCCACCACTTATCACGGGAGATCTCTGATGCAAGCTCAAAAAGGACATGGCAGCGAGTCGCACCGCACCCGGCTCCTCGGGTTTCATGATCTGCAGGGACGCGAAGCGCTGCAGGTCATACTGCAGGGGGACTGGTGTTTCGTCGGCCACCTGCCGGGAGAAGCGGTCAACCCGCTGACCGGGAAGATGGAGAGCAACGGCACGTCGATCCTCGACGTCTCCAACCCGGCGCAACCGAAGCTCGTCGCCCACATACCGAGCGAGCCGGGCGCGAATTGCCGTGCCGTACAGGTGGTGAGGCATGCCGACGGCAAGACCTATATTGCGCGCAATCACGAGGCGGCGTCAGGCTGCAGCTTCCAGGTGTTCGACGTCACCGACCGTGCCCACCCCGTGTTCGTGTCCAGTGTTGCCGAGACGCCGGCCGGCCGGCTCAGTTTTGCCCACAAGGGTTGGTGGGACGAATCGACGGGGCTCTACTTCGGCTCCGCGTGCGAACCGGGTTTCCGTCCCGGCGGCCATCTCGCGATCTGGGATCTGTCGAATCCGGCCAAACCGAAATACGTGTCGAACCACTGGTTTCCGGGCCAAAAGCTGAGCGAGCCCGCCCCGCCCGGCGGCGGCTTCAGCCTGCACCACCCGGTGGTGGACATGGCGAGAAAACGCGTCCATCTCTCCTACCCGCGCGGCGGCAATGTCGCGGTGCTGGATATCAGCGACATATCGAAGCCCAGGACCATACTCGACGTGAGGATCGAGCCGCCGTTCAAGGGCCCTCACACCTCGATGCCGATCTATGGCATGAAATGCCCCAACTTCACGCCCGGCTACGGCGACGTGCGGGACTTCATCGTGCACGTGAACGAAGCGAGCGACGCCGACTACCAGAGTCACGAAGTGAGGAAAGCCGTGTTCATGCTCGACGTGACTGCATGGAACAACCCGATCAACGTCGACACCTTCAGGGTACCCGACGGCGATTTTCTCGAGCGCGGCGGCCGCTTCGGTCCTCATCAGTACGCGGAAACGCGGGACAACAAACTCTACTCGGTGCAGGAAAACCGGAACCTGCTCTTCGTCGCGTATTTCAGCGCGGGGCTGAGGATTCTCGATCTCTCCGATCCCTACGACTTGAAGGAAGTCGGCTACTACGTCCCGGCGACGACGGAGACGACCATTCCGCGTCTGAAGACCGTCGTTCAGACGAACGACGTCGATATCGATTACCGCGGCCTGGCCTATATCACCGACCGCGCCGGAACCGGCCTGCACGTCATCGAGTATCTCGGGTAATAGTCCGAACGCCCGGCAACATGAACCATTTCCCTCATCCCCGGCCCTTCTTCCGGAGGGAGAAGGGAGACCTCCCTCTCCCTCCGGGAGAGGGATCGAGGGTGAGGGAAGAAGTGCGAACGCCGTAGACCTCGTTAGGCGCCGCTATTTCTTCGCCTTGTGGTCGAGCTCGCGTAACTCGGCGAGCCGCTCGCGTATCCGTTGTTCCAAACCGCGCGCCGTGGGTTCGTAAAATCTCGGCGGCGTCATGCCGTCGGGGAAATAGTTCTCGCCCGCGGCGTACGCGCCCTCTTCATCGTGCGCGTAGCGATAGTCGTTGCCGTAGCCCAGTTCCTTCATGAGCTTGGTCGGCGCGTTGCGCAAACGCGCGGGCACGGGGCGCGAGGCATCGTTGCGTATCAATTCTCGCGCCGCGTTGTAGGCTGTGTATACGGCATTGCTTTTCGGCGTGATCGCCAGGTAAACAACCGCTTCCGCGAGCGCGAGTTCACCTTCCGGAGAACCGAGTCGCTCATAGGTCTCGGCGGCATCGAGCGCGATTCTCAGCGCCCGCGGATCAGCCAGCCCGATGTCTTCCACCGCCATGCGCACCACGCGGCGCGCGAGATACAACGGGTCGGCGCCGCCGTCGAGCATGCGCACGAGCCAGTAGAGCGCGGCATCGGGTGAGGACCCGCGCACCGACTTGTGCAGCGCCGAGATCTGGTCATAGAAGACATCGCCGCCCTTGTCGAAGCGCCGCAGGTGCTGCGTCAGCGTGTTCTTGACGAAGGCATCGTCAACCGCATCGAGCCCGCTGCTCGCCGCGGCGACCGCAATCTGCTCCAGCATGTTGAGCAGCCGGCGCGCATCGCCGTCGGCGTATCCGATGACGAGTTCGCGCGCGCCGGCGCTGAATGCGAGGTCGCGGCGTGCCTTCCCGCGCGCCCGGTCGAACAGGATGCCGAGTTCCGCTTCGGTCAGCGGCTGCAGCATGTAGACCGCGGCGCGGGAGAGCAGCGCGCCATTCACCTCGAAAGAGGGATTCTCGGTCGTCGCACCCACGAAGGTGATGAGCCCGCGTTCGACATAGGGGAGGAACGCGTCCTGCTGCGCCTTGTTGAAGCGGTGCGCCTCGTCGACGAACAATATCGTGTGGCGTCCATGCTGCTGCAGCGTGAGTTCGGCGCGCTGCACCGCATCGCGTATGTCCTTCACCCCCGAGAATACCGCCGAGATGGCAATGAAATCGGCTTCGAACGCCTGCGCCATCAGTCGCGCCAGCGTCGTCTTGCCGACGCCGGGCGGCCCCCAGAGAATCATGGAATGGGGTTTGCGCGCCTCGAACGCAAGCCGCAGCGGCTTGCCCGGGCCGATCAGGTGGGCCTGGCCGACGATATCATCGAGCGTGCGCGGGCGGAGCCGGTCAGCGAGCGGAGCGTCGGGTTCGCGTTTCGCGAAAAGATCAGGGCTCGGAGATGACATCCGCGCCCTTGGGCGGGGTGAATCTGAAGGTCTCCGGCCCGAGCTTCGGATTGCGCTCGAGGTCGGCGAACCGGATCACGGTCACCTGCCCGAACTGGTCGCGCAGTTCCATCGCCTGCAACGTGCTCCCACTGAACCCCAGGCGGATGCGCTCGAAGGCGGTGTCGCGGGTCTTGGGCACGGCCTCCAGCCAGTCGAGCCCTTCCTGATGGCCGAGATTGGCAAGCGTGTAGCTCTGCTCGATTTCGTTGCTGCCGGCGAGCAGCGCGGCGGGACTTGCTCCCAGCGCGCTGTCGAGCTTGCGCACGGTGACCTGATTCAGGTCCCTGTCGTAGATCCATAACCGCGATCCGTCGCCAACGATGGTCTGCTCGTACGGCTTCTCGTATTCCCAGCGGAACTTGCCGGGACGCGAAAACTGCATGGTGCCCGTCGCCTGTTGCAGCATCTTCAAGTTCTTGTCGAGCACCATCTGCGCAAAACGCGCCTTCGCCGAGGCCGTCTGGCTCACGAAGCTTTTGAGCAGATCGACTCCGGCGGCCGCGCCCACGGCGGGCAGCCACAACAGCGCAACGAGCAGCACGCGGTTCATTACGTTACCGGCTCTCAATATATCTTCCGGTTGCGCTCGAGGTTCACGATCCGTCCCCCGCGCACCGTGACGACGGTGATGAACGGGTCGGCGATCGTCGGGTAGTAGTAGTACGACTTGACGATGTCGTGGCGGAAGTTCTCCACGCTTTCATGATCGGGCCGGCCGGCGCGCAGCATCAACTCACCCTCGGTCATGCCGTTGCGCAGGTGAATGAACGTCTGAAATGGCATCCCCCGCACCGGCGCAGCGGCGGGAGCCACCGCCGGCACCGCGGACGGTGGCGGAACATCCCGCACGCCGGGTGCTTCGGCCTCGCGGCGCTTTTTCTGCAGCCCACCGCTGTCCAGGGTCCCGGCCGGTTGCGTCTCCACGGGCGTCGCCGGCCGGCCGACAGGAGGCTTTTCGCCGTAGTTGGTGACGCCGTGCTCGTCCACCCATTTATAGGTCTGCGCGCCAGGCGCCGAACCGGCCAGCAGGACCGCGCATAAACCGAGCCAAGCTTTCACAGGGAAACCTCACGGATACCGGGGAGTGGGACAGCGGTTCCGGCAGATAATTCTATACGGCCATCAACGTTCATCGGATGCCGCGGCTGACGCGGGCACGAGAATGTCGCGGTTGCCGTTCGACTGCATCGCCGACACCACGCCGGCGCGCTCCATTTGCTCTATCAGGCGGGCGGCTCGGTTATAACCGATCCGGAGGTGGCGCTGCACCAGTGAGATCGAAGGACGTCGCGTCTTGAGCACGATATCGACCGCCTGGTCGTAGAGCGGATCGGACTCCGCGTCGGCCCCTTCGTCCACGCCCTTGCCCGCCGCGTCGAGCGCAGGCTCCGCGACGACGCCTTCGTCATACTTGGGCTGTCCGTGTTTTTTCAAGTGCTCAACCACCTTATGCACCTCGTGATCGGCGACGAAGGCGCCGTGCACCCGCTGGGTATAACCCGTGCCCGGCGGCAGGAACAGCATGTCGCCCTGCCCCAGCAGCGTCTCTGCGCCCATCTGGTCGAGAACCACGCGCGAATCCACGCGCGCCGCCACCTGGAACGCGATGCGTGCGGGGATGTTGGCCTTGATGAGCCCGGTGATGACATCGACCGACGGCCGCTGCGTCGCGATGATGAGATGGATGCCGGCGGCGCGCGCTTTCTGGGCGATGCGCGCTATCAGCTCCTCGACCTTCTTGCCAACGACCAACATCAGATCAGCCAGCTCGTCGATGACTACCACGATCTGCGGCTTCTCTTGCAGCAGCACAGGATTGTCCTCGGTCGATGCGAGCGTATCGAGGATCGGTTTTTTCGTCTTGATCCCGTCGCGCACTTTCTGATTAAGGCCAGCCAGATTGCGCACACCCTGTTCTGACATCAGCCTGTAGCGCTTGTCCATTTCCGCGACACACCAGTTGAGCGCGTTCGCCGCCTGGCGCACGTCGGTTACCACAGGAGCGAGCAGATGTGGAATGCCTTCGTAGACCGACAGTTCCAGCATCTTGGGATCAAGCAGGATCAGCTTTACTTGCGACGGCGACGACTTGTAGACGAGCGAGAGGAGCATGGCGTTGATCGCGACCGACTTGCCGGACCCGGTCGTCCCGGCAACGAGCAGGTGCGGCATGCGCGCGAGGTCCGCCACCACCGGGTTGCCCGCGATGTCCTTGCCCAGCGCGAGTGTCAACGGAGAGTTCATGTCTTCGTAAACCGGCGCGCTCAGGATCTCACGCAGACGCACGATCTGGCGCCTCGGATTCGGGATCTCAAGCCCCATGCAGCTCTTTCCCGGAATCGTTTCGACCACCCGGATACTCACCACCGACAGCGCCCGCGCGAGGTCGCGAACCAGATTGATGATCTGGCTGCCCTTCACGCCGACGGCGGGTTCGATCTCGTAGCGCGTGATCACCGGTCCCGGGTAGGCGGCGACCGTCTTCACCTCGACGCCGAAGTCGAGGAGCTTCTTCTCGATGAGACGCGAGGTGAACTCCAGCGTATCCGGCGCTAGCGCCTCGACGGTCTTGTCGGGTTCATCGAGCAGATGCAACTGCGGCAGCATTGTATCCGGCAAGTCCTCGAACAGCGGCACCTGCTTCTCCCGCTCCACGCGCGGCGACTTCTGAATTTCGACCGCCGGGGGCTCGATCCGCACCGGCTCGTGGATGTCCAGTTTCTTCCTGCTCTCTTCCACCACTTCCTCGCGCTCGACCACGGCCTGCTCGCCCGCCTTGCGATCGGCGTGTTCCTGCCATTTCCGGCCGACGAGGAGGTACGCGTCCTCGATCCAGCCGCCAATGCGTTCGATGACGGTAAGCCACGAGACTCCCGCGAAGAGCCCGAGGCCGGCGGCGAGCAGCAACAGCAGGACCAGCGTGCCGCCGGTAAATCCCAGCGCCCCGGCGAGGCCCTCACCGACCAATGCACCGAGCATCCCGCCCGGGGCGAGCGGCAGGCTCGCTTTGACGGTGTGGAGCCGAATCGCCTCGATGCCGCTGCTTGCGATCAGTACCACGAGGAAGCCGATTGCCGCGACGGCGTACGAGCGCCGGTCGAACTCGGTCACTGTCTCGATACGCCGAAAACCGAGCCACACGAGGACCGCGAAGAAAACGACCCACCAGTACGCGGACATTCCGAACACGAACAAGAGCAGGTCCGCAAGGTAGGCGCCGATTACCCCGCCCGCATTCCTGATTTCGGCGGCGGCGACGCTGTGCGACCAGCCCGGATCCGACTCGTCATAGGTGTAGAGCACGAGGAACAACAGGATCGCCACACCGAGCAGCGCGAACCACCAGGCTTCGCGCAGCAGCGCGGCGAGCTTCGGCGGCAACGGGTTATGCGCGCTGCGGCTCGCGCCGGCCCTGTCACCCGCGAACATCATGCGTCAATCGAAGTCATTTCATTAAGCTTTTGATTGTACATCGAAAGAGATGGCGTGGGCGCACCGGAAAATTTGCCCGAATAATAAGCACCTTGCGTGCGCTGGCGAACCGCGCGCACGCGGCCCGCAACGAAATGCGTACGCGCGGCGCCCAGTGTCGAAAAAGACGGCTAACGCCCGTGGGCGTGGCGCGCCATGGACTGGCGGTCGAGGACAATGATGCGGCGTTTCTCCGCCCGTATCAGGCCTTTCTGCTGCAGGCCCTTCACGACGCGGCTCACCATCTCGCGGGAGGCACCGATCATGTGCGCGATCTCCTGCTTGGGCGGAGCGCGCGTCACCACCCACCGGCCGTCGATCTCCTCGGCCAGGTCGATCAGCAGCCGCGCCACGCGTCCGTAGACGTCGATCAGCGCCAGGCTCTCGATCTTGCGGTCCGCGTCGCGCAGGCGCTTCACGAGATTGCGGATGATGAGCATGGCCATCTCGAAGTTGTTCTGGAGCAGCGAGATGAAACCAGCCTTGGACATGCGCAGCATCTGGCACGGTTCCACGGTTTCCACGCTCGCCGAGCGCGGCTGGTCGTCGAGCAGCCCCATTTCGCCGAAGTACTCGTTGGGCCCGAGCATGCTGAGGATCACTTCGTGCCCATCGTCATCCGTGATCAACACCTTGACGCGCCCGGCGAGGATGACGTACAGCGCGTCAGTGTCCTCTCCCGCGTGCACGATGAACGCGTTGCGCGGAAAGCTTCGATGCTGCACGAAGCCGAGCAGGGTCTGGAGCTGCTGGTCGGAGAACGATGCAAACAGCGGCACGTTTTTCAGGAGCTGGGGATGGAGCCTGAACTGGATAGCCATATGTCGGCAGACCGATATGATAGTTGTTCGTGTCGGGGCACCCGGGCACGTAGACACCCCTCAGCGCATAGTCTGCCAGATCGGGTCTCCAACGTCACGTTCGAGCGGTGCAAATTCCCCCGAGCCGTGGATTGCGCCCGCCCGGTTTCGGGCGACGACGCGCCGGCGTCAGTCAAGTCTCGACATGGCCGCGCGCAACCTGATAGATTCGCGTCTTTCCCGACGCTACCCCACACCGAAAAATGTCCCAGCAAACCCGACATTGCCGCGTCCTGATCCTTGGATCGGGCCCGGCCGGCTACAGCGCGGCGGTTTACGCCGCGCGCGCAAACCTCCAACCCGTGCTGCTGACAGGCCTCGCCCAGGGCGGACAGTTGATGACCACGACCGACGTGGACAACTGGCCGGCCGATGCGATGGGCGTGCAGGGGCCGGAACTGATGGAGCGCTTTCTCAAGCACGCCGAGCGCTTCAAGACCGAGATCATCTTCGACCACGTCCATACGGCGAAGCTCGGGGAAACGCCGCTCACGCTGATCGGCGATCAGGGCATCTACACCTGCGATGCTCTGATCATCGCCACCGGCGCCTCCGCGATGTACCTGGGGCTCGCCTCGGAGCAGAAATTCATGGGCAAGGGCGTGTCGGGCTGCGCCACCTGCGACGGCTTTTTCTACAAGGGCCAGGAGGTGGCGGTCGTCGGCGGCGGCAATACCGCGGTCGAAGAGGCGCTCTACCTCAGCAACATCGCGAGCCACGTCACGGTGGTGCACAGACGCGACAGGTTCCGCGCCGAGGCCATCCTGGTCGACAAGCTGACGGAGAAGGTCGCGGGCGGCAAGGCGTCGATCCTGTGGGATCACGTGCTCGACGAAGTGCTGGGGGACAACACCGGTGTCACCGGCATGCGGGTCAAGCACGTGAAGACAGGTGCGACCGCCGACAAGCAGTTGCAGGGCGTGTTCATCGCGATCGGTCATCGCCCGAACACCGAAATTTTCGCCGGCCAGCTCGACATGGTGAACGGGTATATCGTCACCGGCAGCGGGCTCGAGGGTAACGCGACAGCCACCAGCGTGCCCGGTGTATTCGCCGCGGGCGACGTGCAGGACCACGTCTACCGCCAGGCCGTGACCAGCGCGGGCACGGGATGCATGGCGGCGCTCGATGCGCAGAAATATCTCGAGAGCAAGGGCCTGAACTGAGCTTGGCGACCCTCACTTTCGACGGCAATGCGAGTGTGACAGCGATGGACACGCACGGGCGCGGGAGCGGCAAACGTGACCAGCCGTCGTTTCACGCGCTAGTGCCCGACGTCACGCCATTGAAGCGGGCAAACAGGGCGATACTGGAGCGGCGCCGCACGGCGCCCGTGCCTGCACAACGCCTGCGCGACGAACAAGCGGTGTTACGGGACAGCCTCACCGGCCACGCGGATGGCACGATCGAGACCGGTGACGAGCTCTCGTTTCTGCGCAAGGGACTGCCCTCCGGCACGTTGCGCAAGCTGCGCCGTGCGCACTGGGTGATCCAGGACGAACTCGATCTGCACGGACTGACCTCACCCGAGGCGCGCGCCCTGTTGGTGGAATTCCTGAACGGCTGCCTGCGCCGCGGCCTGCGCTGCGTGCGGGTCATTCACGGCAAGGGACTGCGGTCGAAGAACCGCGAACCGGTGCTCAAGCACAAGGTCGCACACTGGCTGATGCTGCGTGATGAAATCCTGGCATTCTGCCAGGCGCGCCCGACGGAAGGCGGCAGCGGCGCGGTGGTGGTATTGCTGAAAGGCGTGAAACGTGAATAGTGAAAGGTGAAACGGTACCGTTGAGCGCGTTCGAATCGAACGCTTCACATTTCACGTTTCACATTTCACGGCATTCAGATCGCCGCTTCGTCCGTCTCCCCGGTGCGGATGCGGATAACCTGCTCGACGCTCGTGACGAAGATCTTGCCGTCGCCGATCTTGCCGGTGCGCGCGGCCTTGACGATGCCGTCGATCGCGCTCTCCATGAGCTTGTCCGGGACGACGACTTCGACCTTGACCTTGGGCAGGAAATCGACGACGTACTCGGCGCCGCGGTAGAGTTCGGTGTGGCCCTTCTGGCGGCCGAAGCCCTTGACCTCGGTCACCGTCAGACCGCTCACGCCGATCTCCGACAGCGCTTCGCGCACCTCGTCAAGCTTGAACGGCTTGAATATCGCCTCGATTTTTTTCATGGCTCCTCCGCTGGGTCGCAACCTTGCCGGATTCCGGGCACCTAGGATATCACAGAGTCGCCCGTCCCCGGATGCCGTCACTCGAACCGGTGGCGGAACTTGTTGGTGATCGGATAGCGCCAGTCCTTGCCGAAGCCGCGGCTGGTGATGCGGATGCCCACGGGCGCCTGGCGCCGCTTGTACTCGCTCACGTGCACCAGGCGCACGACCTTCTCCACGTCGGCGCGGGCGTGGCCGCGCGCGATGATCTCCGGCGGACTCAGATCGGCCTCGACGTAGGCCTCCATGATCGCATCGAGCACGTCGTACGGCGGCAGGTTGTCCTGGTCGGTCTGATCGGGCCGCAGTTCCGCCGACGGCGCGCGGTCGATGACACGTTGCGGGATTACCGGCGAGATGCCGTTGCGATAGTGCGCGAGCCGATACACCATCATCTTGTTGATGTCCTTCAGTACCGCAAAACCTCCGGCCATGTCGCCATAGAGCGTTGCATACCCGACCCCCATTTCGCTCTTGTTGCCGGTCGTGAGCACGATGGCGCCGCTCTTATTCGAGAGCGCCATCAACAGGGTGCCGCGGATGCGCGCCTGCAGGTTTTCCTCGGTCGCGTCTTCGGGCAGGCCCTTGAACTCGCCCGATAACGCCGTCTTGAACGCGTCGAAGATGGGCTTGATCGCGATTTCGGCATAGCGCACGTTGAGCGATTGTGCTTCAGCGAGCGCGTCCTCGCGGCTCATGCCGGCCGTGTACTGCGAGGGCATCATCACCGCCCGTACTCGTTCCGGCCCCAGCGCATCGGCTGCGATGGCGAGTGTCAGGGCGGAATCGACGCCGCCCGACAAACCCAGTAGCGCGCCCGGAAAACCGTTCTTGTCGAGGTAATCGCGCACGCCCAGCGTCAGCGCCGAGTAAACCTCACCCTCCAGCGGGAGAGACGGTGCGATCTCGCCCTTCACCGGTACGCCGTCCACCAGTTCGACGAAACCCAGTGCCTCGTCGAACGCCGGGAGCTGGTGCGTGAGTTCGCCATGGACATCGAGCACGAACGACGCGCCGTCGAACACCAGTTCATCCTGGCCCCCCACGAGATTGACGTAGATCAGCGGCATGCCGGTTTCCGCCACGCGCTCGCGCATGATGTCGTAGCGCACCTGTTGCTTGCTCACGTGGTACGGCGAGGCATTGAGCACGAGCAGTACTGCCGCGCCCGCCTGCCGCGCCGCACGCGGCGCCTCGGCCTGCCAGGAGTCCGCACATATGTTGACACCCAGTTGCACGTTGCCCGCGAGCCGGGGCAAAGCGCTGCCCGGCCCCCCCGCGCCCCACGTGTCTTCGCAGATATTGACCCCGAACCGCACGCCGTCGGTTCCAAAAACGCAAGGCGCCGCGCCCGGTTCAAAGTAGCGCTCCTCGTCGAACACCGTGTAGTTGGGGAGATTGTGCTTGTCGTAGACGGCGACCACGGCCCCGTCCTGAATCACCGACGCCGAGTTGTAGCGCTTGCCATCCACCGCACGTGGATGCCCCACCACCAGCGTGATGCCGCGCACGCGCGCGGCGAGGTCGGCGAGCGAGCGCTCGCAGGCGGCAATGAAGTCGTCGCGCAACAGCAGATCCTCGGGCGGGTAGCCGCACACCGCCAGTTCGGGCGTCACCATGAGACGCGCTCCGCTGTCCCGCGCCCGCTCCGCAAACTCGACGATGCGCCCGACGTTTCCCGCGAGATCGCCGACGGTAAAGTTGATCTGTGCAATCGCAATTTTCATGCTGCTACTATATCATCGTCGCAGCCTGGCGCGGGCCGGGCCGGTCACTGATGATGCTTCCCCTTCATCTCGTCCATTACTATCGCACGTGATTCGGCATGGGGCTCGTGTATCGCCGATGATCATCGATATCGCCAGCACGCTCGCCGGCGTCCCGCCGGAGGAATGGAACCCCCTCGCCGGGGACGATCCGTTCCTGCGCCATGAGTTCCTGTCGGCGTTGCACGAAACGGGCTGCGCCGCTCCGGATACCGGGTGGACGCCGCAGTACCTGCTGCTGCGCGAGCGCGGGCGCCTCGCCGCCGCGATGCCGCTCTACCTCAAGACCCACTCCTACGGCGAATACGTGTTCGACTGGGCATGGGCCGATGCTTATTCGCGCCACGGCCTCAACTACTACCCCAAGTTGCTCGCCGCGGTCCCGTTCACACCGGTCACGGGCAGCCGCGTCCTTGCCGAGACCGTCGAACAGCGCGAACTCCTGATCCGCGCCGCGCTCAAGTTCGCCCGCGAGGTGGACGTCTCGTCTCTGCATTGCCTGTTCCTGCCGCGCGAACAGGCGGAAAGCATGCACCGCCACGGCATGATGCTGCGTCATGCGGTGCAGTTCCACTGGTCGAATGCCGGCTACGAAAACTTCGAACACTTTCTCGCGGGCATGAGCCACGACAAACGCAAGAAAGTGAAACAGGAAAGGCGCCGCGTGGCCGGGGCCGGCATCACTTTCCGCCGGCTGGAGGGCGCGGACGCGAGCGATGCCGACTGGCGCTTCGTCGCGCGCTGCTATCGCCAGACGTACCGCGTCCACGGCTCGACGCCCTACCTCGATTCCGAGTTTTTCCAGCGGATCGGCCACACCATGGCGCAGCATCTCTTGCTGGTGATCGCGGAACGCGAGGGGCGCCCGATCGCCGTCTCGTTCAACGTTCACAACGGCAGGCGCATGTGCGGGCGCTATTGGGGCGGCATCGAGTATCACCCGGGCCTGCACTTCGAGACCTGCTACTACCAGACGATCGATCATTGCATCGCGCGCGGCATCGATGTCTTCGAGGGGGGCTCCCGTGGCGAACACAAGCTTGCGCGCGGGCTCGCGCCGGTTGAGACCGTGTCCGCGCACTGGCTCGCCCACCCGCAGTTTTCGGCCGCGGTCGAGGAGTATCTCGCACGCGAAACCCGCGGCATCGCGCAGTATGTCGATGAACTGAACGACCGCAGTCCGTTCAAGGATGCCGGTGAGAAGTAGCGGCAATATCGGGCTCCTTTTGCCCGATATTGCCGTATAGTAAGCAGCCATGAAATTCTGCAGCAATTGCGGCGCGCCGGTGACGCGCAAAGTGCCGCCGGGCGACTCCCTGCCGCGTTACGTCTGCGACGCGTGCAAGACGATCCACTATCAGAATCCACGCATGGTCGTGGGCTGCATCGTGGAGTGGGATGAACGCATCCTGCTTTGCCGGCGCGCCATCGAACCGCGCTATGGCCTGTGGACCGTGCCCGCGGGCTACATGGAAAATGGGGAAACCATGCACCAGGGCGCGATCCGCGAGACGCTGGAGGAAGCCATGGCGCGCGTCGAGGTGGGGCCGCTGTACGCGATCTACAACATCCCGCACATCAACCAGGTCTACATCCTGTTCCGCGCGCGGCTCCTCGAGTACGATTTCAGAGCCGGTGCCGAAACGCTGGACGTGAATCTGTTCGCGGAATGCGACATTCCGTGGGACCAGCTTGCCTTTGCCACGGTGCGCAACACACTCACGCATTACTACGCCGATCGGCGCGCCGGCGAATACAAGTTCCACATGGGCACGATCGAGCCCGTGCGCAAATAGCGGAAGCAGCGGCGCGCGGGTCTCACCCGCCGCAGGGGAAAGCAACGGGAACGCGCGCCGTTACCAGCCGCTGAATCGAGGCCATACCGCCTCGAGCTCCGTGCCACCATTCACGACATGGTAGGCCGCATGCTGCGCCGACGTGGCGCACGCGTGATTGGGCAGGATGCGCATTTGCGTTCCCACCGGGTATCTTGCCGTGTCGATCGCGGCGCCGCGCCGATCGGCGATGATGCCGTGTTCCTGGTTGGTATCGACAACGACCAGATCATCGATGGGAACGCCACCGACATTGCACACCAGCCCGTAGCCCTGGTCGACCTTCTGCTTCGCCGTGCCGCGATCGCGTGAAAGCGCCATCCACCCGGCGTCGGTGATGATCCAGCCCTTATCCGGCTGATGCCCGATCACCGTGGCCAGCACGGACACCGCGATGTCGTCGATCAGGCACACACCCAGCCCGGCCATGACGAGATCGAAAAACATGTAGACCCCGGCACGAACCTCGGTCACTCCGTCGAATCCCGTGGCAAAGGTCGCGGTCGGCGTCGAGCCGGCGCTGACAATCGGACACGGCAATCCCGCCCCGCGCAGCGCTTCGGCACACCCGACGACCGCAGCCCGCTCGCGCTCCGCCATCGCCCGTATCGCATCGACCGAAGTGCAATTGTACGAGTCGCCCGCATGGGTCATGACACCACGCAGGCTTGCTCCGCGCCCCTCGCTGTAATGCCGCCCGCCTGTCCGATCAGCGCGCGGCGCACGACCTCGATCGATTTTGCGGTCTTGACGTGCGGGCGCAGCGCCACGCCGTGACGTTCCAGCTTTTCGCGCATGCGCGCGAGGTTGCGCTGAAGCCGGCCTGCGTCGAGTATGAGAGCCGGCGTTTCGAGTTTCAGGATCGATTCTGGCATGACGCTGCAAATTATAGGTGCACCCTGCCGCGGGCGCCATCGCGCCACGCGACGAACCCGCCGGTGCCTCATGGCACCGCCAAAGGCTGCGCGCGCCAGTTGCCGCGTCTCGATCAGTCGAGTTACAGTGCGCAATACTCCCCGATCATCATCCGCATCAACAGGAGCACCGCAAGTGAACAGCGAATTGGACCATCTGAAGCAATGGATCGGCAAGGCGGAAAGCTGCACGGATGTCGCCGCCGCTTGGCCGGTCGCGGCCCTCACCGCCACGCTTGACCGGAATGATCCGCCTCCGTCGATCGGTGACGAGATCCCCCCTGGCTGGCACTGGCTGTATTTCCTGGAAGCGAAACGCGCGTCCGAGTTGGGCCGGGATGGCCACCCGAAGCGCGGCGGATTCCTGCCGCCGGTGCCCCTGCCCAGACGCATGTGGGCGGGAGGCCGCATCGAGTTCAAGCGTTCACTGCGCGTGGGTGAATCCTTGTGCCGCGACTCCCAGATCATCGCGGTCGAACCCAAGCAGGGCAAGAGCGGCAACCTGGTTTTCGTGACAGTGCGGCACACCATAGCGGCAGACGGGGAGACTGCGGTGGTGGAGGAACACGACATCGTCTATCGCGAGGCGGCCAAGCCTGGCGAGGCAGCGCAGCAGGGCAGGCAGGCCCCAGGAAACCCGACGTGGCATCGCGAGATCACCGCCGACGCAGTCATGCTGTTTCGTTTTTCCGCGCTGATCTTCAACGCGCACCGCATCCACTACGACCTGGATTACGTCAGGGACGAGGAGCACTACCCAGCGCTGATCGTGCATGGGCCGCTGCAGACGATACTCATGCTGGACCTCGCGCGCCGCCACGCGCCTCGGACGGTGAGTAAGCTCGACTACCGCGCGCTACACCCGGTGTTTCACACCGAGCGCTTCACGGTGAACGGCAATCCGGCCGGTGATGGATCCAGGGCGGAACTGTGGACTGCGAACGCGGCGGGTAACTACGCGATGAGCGGCACCGCGTATTTCTGACGGTCACTTCAGCTTGATCGCGTTGGCGTAGCAGAAATGCCCGCCCTCACCGAATAGCCCGCCGCTGTCATCGAGGCAATGGAGATTGACGATGCCATCCGCGCCGAGGCGGGCCGCCTCTTCCTGCAGCGCCGCGATCGCGCCCTCCTGATCGGCGCGAGTGGGCAGGAAAAATGCCGAGTGCCACGATCCGACCCAGATGCGTTCGAGCACCGCGTAGCGACTGAACGCGATCTCGCCGACCTGGTAGATGCGCGGGCCGGCGCTGCTCTGTGCGCTGGCGCCTGACGCCGCTGCCGAGCAGAGAATGGCGACGAGCGACCGGAACAGGAAGTTGCGGAGCGACATCGGTGTCTCCGTAAGCTGATGATGACAACGGATTCTAACCTACCTGCCTGCATTGCGTGCCACGCCTCATGATGTGGTACGGACTCGAAGTTCCGGGCGTAACCCGTTGATAGATTGAGCGCTTGCGGTTATAGTGGCAAACAACAACCGGATCAAGATGACACCAGCCGCTCCTGCTCCGAAAGCCTTCGACCGCAGACTGACACTGCGGAAAGTGCTCGATGACCTGGTTGCCGACCAGCTCGTGGCCAAGGCGGCCGCCGACAAGCTCGTCAGCGACCGGCGTTTCAGCCGCGCCGAAGTCCATCCGCTGGTGGTGATCACCGAGCAGCGCTGGAAGGACCCGCGCAACCCGAAAAAACTGCTGCACCTCGAAGCGCTGACCGAATGGCTCGCCGAAAAAGCCGGCCTGCCCTACCTGCACGTCGACCCGTTCAAGATCGATTTCGCCGCCGTCACCAAGGTGATGTCGAGCGCCTTCGCCGAGCGCTACAGGATCCTGCCCGTGGGAGTGAACTCGCGCGAGGCGACGATCGCGACCTGCGAACCCTACGTGCGCGACTGGGAGGAGCAACTGACGCAAGGGTTGCGGCTCGAGATCAAGCGCGTTGTCGCCAATCCGCTCGACATCCAGAGCTATCTCGTCGAGTTCTACAACCTCGCCCGCTCCGTCAAGGGGGCGACCGCCCAGGACAAGGGCGCCTACAGCGCCATCACGAATTTCGAGCAGCTGGTACAGCTCGGCCGCTCCGGCAAACTCGACGCCAACGATCAGCACGTCGTCCACATCTGCGACTGGCTGTTCAACTACGCCTTCGAACAGCGCGCGAGCGACATCCATATCGAGCCGCGCCGGGACTCCGGCAACGTGCGCTTTCGCATCGACGGCGTCCTGCACCAGGTCTACCAGATTCCCACGCCGGTGCTCGCGGCGATGACCAGCCGCATCAAGGTGCTCGGCCGCATGGACGTGGTCGAGAAGCGCCGCCCGCAGGACGGCCGTCTGAAGACCGTGACGCCGGACGGCGAGGAGGTCGAGCTGCGCCTTTCGACCATGCCCACCGCCTTCGGCGAAAAGCTGGTGATGCGCATCTTCAGTCCCGAAAATCTGGTCAAGGACTACAAGGAGCTGGGGTTTTCCGAAGACGACGAGCGCAAGTGGAACCAGATGGTGACGCAACCCCACGGTATCATCCTGGTGACGGGACCCACCGGATCGGGCAAGACCACGACGCTGTATTCGACCCTAAAACAGCTTGCGATGCCCGAAGTCAACGTGTGCACCGTCGAGGACCCGATCGAGATGGTGGAGCCCGCGTTCAACCAGATGCAGGTGCAGCACTCGATCGGCGTCGACTTCGCAAGCGGCATCCGCACGCTGATGCGCCAGGATCCCGACATCATCATGGTGGGCGAGATCCGCGACCTCGAAACCGCCGAGATGGCGGTGCAGGCGGCACTGACCGGCCACCTGGTGCTCTCGACGCTGCATACCAATGACGCGCCTTCCGCCATCACGCGGCTGCTCGATATCGGCGTGCCGGCCTACCTGCTGCACTCGACCATACTCGGCGTCATGGCCCAGCGCCTGATGCGCACGCTGTGCCCGCACTGCAAGGAGAAGCGCGCGCTTCCCGACGACGCCTGGGAGCGCCTGGTTGCGCCGTGGAAAGCGGTGAATCCGAAGGATGCGACCTACGTCGCCAAAGGCTGCCTCGAGTGCCGCATGACCGGCTACATGGGGCGCATCGGCATCTACGAACTCATGCTGATGACCAACGACCTGCGCAAGGAGATTTCCGAGAAAACCGACCTCGAAGTACTTCGCGATGTCGCCTACCGCGAGGGCATGAAGCCGCTCCGGATCAACGGCGCCCTGAAAGTCGCCGCCGGCATCACCACCATCGACGAGGTCATGACGGCTGCCCCGCCGCCCGCGGGCGACAGGCGACAACAACACCGGTAGGAATCGTGCGACCCGCGACCCGGGGCGGGTGACCGGTCGCCGCACGCTCAATTCAGCAAGAAACGGGTGGCGGAAGTTTCCTGCCCGCCGTATTCTGGCGAGCATGAAACCTGGCGATACCCCGATAGAGGAAATGCCAACCCGCACGTCCGGCGTGAGAGATTACCAGCGTGTTGCGCGGGCCATCGACTACCTGAGGCGCCATGCCGGGGAACAGCCCCCATTGGCCGTGGTCGCGCGCCACGTGCATTTGTCGGAGCACCATTTCCAACGCATGTTCACCCGCTGGGCGGGCGTCAGTCCCAAGCGGTTCCTGCAGTTCCTGACGGTGGAACACGCGAAGGCGCGCCTCGCGGCGCAACCCGATGTTGCGGCACTCGCGGACGACTCCGGCCTCTCGGGAGCGGGACGGTTGCACGATCTCTTCGTCACGCTGGAAGCAATGTCGCCCGGGGAGTTCAAGACGGGCGGTGCCGGGCTTGCCATTCGCTACGGGATCCATGATTCACCGTTCGGGCCCTGCCTGATCGCGGCAACCCCGCGCGGCATCTGCGGCTTACACTTTCTCGACGACACTCGGCCAGGCACGGCCACTGCGTTACTTCACCGGCAGTGGCCTTACGCCGACCTGACGCTGAACACAGCAGCTGTGCGCCCTCTCGGTGCACGCCTTTTCGCTCCGCTGATGGCGCAGCCTGACCGGCCGCTGGCGTTGGTGGTGAAGGGCACGAACTTCCAGATGCAGGTATGGCGCGCGCTGATCGAGGTGCCGTTTGGCGGCCTCACGACATACCGCGGAATCGCAAGACGCATCGGCCATCCCGCCGCCGCGCGCGCCGTGGGCAACGCTGTGGCGTCCAATCCGATCGCCTATCTCATTCCCTGCCATCGTTTGATCCGGGAAACGGGTGACTTCGGAAATTACCGCTGGGGCGAGCCGCGCAAAGCGGCGATGCTCGGCTGGGAGGCCGCGCGGCTCAATGTCTAGAAGCGGTCTCAAAAACCATGTCGTTCCCGCGGAGGCGGGAACCCATACGGCGGGTCGACTCGCGTGAACCACAGTATGGACTCCCGTCCCCCGATTAAAGCATTCGAGGGCAAGCTTCACGGGAATGACAGCGCAAGTAATCCTGCGCCAGAGCATTCTTGAGACGGCCTTTAGTCAACGGTCATCGCCCAGGACCACGCCGATCATGTCCTCGACGTTATTCGGATTGGCGTGTCTCCTTTTCTTTGCGGTATCCCAGGCCGTTCGAGATGCCTTCTTCGGGAACGTCTTTCAGTCCGTCAGCTTCCTCGTTGTTGCAATCTTGGCATTCGGAGGCTCGACCCTCGTTTTTGGCACCTGGGCGTGGCAGCGCCAGCCTCAAGAGGTACGCGCGCTCCTTGGAAGGACGAAGCTATTTCTTGCCCTAAATGTGACAACGGCTGCAGCATGGATGGGATACTTCTTCGCCTTGAAACACATCGAGCCTGCCATCGTAAACACGCTTTACACCGGTGTAGGCCCGATCGCCGTACTCGCGTTGTCAGCTCTTGGTGTATCGATGGCCAAGGAAACAGCCACAGGGTGGCTCGAGCGACTTGGCTATGTTGGTGTCCTCGTTTCGTTGATCGCAATTGCTGGCGTCGTACTTCTCGGTCAATCGGGGCTGGACGGGCAACCCATGAGCATTCGCATTGGCGCGGTGTTAGCGGCGACGACCGGTGGAATAATCATTGCGATCAGCCACATGATCGCGCGTCGCTGCGGGGACTTAGGCATTGGTTCGAACGCTTTAGCAGGACTCCGATTCCTTCTGGCCCTCGGCGTAGCTGTGCTCGCTGAAGTTGTTTTGGGTCAGCCACATATGCGTCCGGACCTTGGAGCGCTACCTGTGCTCGCAATCGCTGCATTCGGCTTGATCGTCATCCCCAGTTACTTTCTTCAATTGGGTATTGCCAGAACCTCGCCATTGGCCGTGAACGTCATAAGATCGCTCGGCCCTATCTTTGTGTTCGCCGTTCAACAGTTCGATGGCCGCCTACGTTTTTCCGGGGCGACTCTCTCCTGCATCATCGCATTTGTGTTTTTCGCAATCCTCTCCAGCACATTGCGTGGATGGGCCGAGGCGCGGACGACATCGTCCCCGTGACTGTTCGTCGCCTCGAATGAATCGCCGCAAGATGACCGCTGATTAACCGCATCAACACCAGCCCTCGCCAGTCTTCGCTCCGCCCTCGCGGTGCGGGCGGGTTATCCCGGACATTTACGTTAAATGACCCCCGGCAAAGCCGGGGGCTTACCTCACTGAGTTAAACTACCGCTGACCGCTCGCCACTTACCGCTCACCGCTTACCGCTCACCGCTCACCGCTCACCGCTTACCATGAAAGATACACTCCGGTCCGGCCTCACCTTTCAGTTCCAGTTCAAGCTCCCGCCGACCAAGATGGTGCCGCATCTTTATCCCGAATCGGAAATGTTTCAGGAAATGCCGCAGGTGCTGGCCACCGGCTTCATGGTGGGCCTGATGGAATGGGCATGCATCGAAGCGATCCGGCCGCACCTGGACTGGCCGCGGGAGCAATCGCTTGGCACCATGGTGAACTTTACGCACCTCGCCGCCACGCCTCCGGGTCTTACCGTAACGGTTGACGTCAGGCTCGATCAGGTCGAAGGCCGCAAACTCCGCTTCACGCTGTCGGCGCACGACGGCATCGACACGATTGCCGAGGGCACGCACGAGCGATTCCTGATCGATGCCGCGCGGTTCAACGCCAAGGTAATCGAAAAGAGCCGGCAGGTCAGCTAGCACGCGCGTCCGGCGCACGTAACTTCAGTTCTCTGCAACGATCTCCCGCCCGATCACCGCCGAACCTGCCGGCCGTTGTGGACTTGACATACGGGCGACCCATGGGACAAGGTGCGATCATGCACGGTGGTGACAAATGAATCAGAATCGGTAGGAGATCACGGTATGACGTCTCTACTCGAACCTCATGCGGGCGTCGAAGCGCGCAACAAGTCGGTCGTTGAGCGTTATTTTCACGACGCGCTGGACCCGTGCAACATCGAGCTGCTGCGGGAACTGATGGCGACGGACGCCGTCCTGCACCGGCCTGGATTCGACGTGGTGGGAGTGGAAGCCGCCATCCGGCGGCTGAGCACGACTCGCTCGGACTACACGGCCTTCGCGACAGAACTCTCCGGCCTGATAGCCGAGGGCAACATGGTGGCGGTGCGCGTGCACCACCGCACGCGCGTGCGGCCCCATGCCTTCCACAGCCGCGCGGGCGACATCGACATCGCGCAGGAGCAGGCGCTGGAGTGGAAGGCAATCGTGCAGTTCCGCCTGAAGGACGGGAAGATCGTCGAAGAGTGGGTGATGCGCGACGAACTCGCGATGCTGCTACAGATGGGCGACGTGACGGTCAAGCGATAGCAGGCCCCGCCGCGGCATCCGTGCCGCATTGCATCATGCCGGCCTTCGCATTCTACGAACACGAGCCCATCGCACCCGCTTGACCAAGCGCGGCGCGCAGTCCATGATTCGCACCACGCTAGCAGCCTGTCGGACTTGAAGCTCCGACAGACTGCTA
>JACQGN010000234.1 GCA_016199545.1 Betaproteobacteria bacterium
GAGAAGTAGTTTCGGGCGAGTTTCTCGTAGCGAGTAGCGATGCGCCGGAACTGCTTGATGCGGTTGAAGACACGTTCCACCAGATTGCGGTCTTTATACAGGTGACGATCATAGCTTCTTTGCTCCTTGCGATGCGCCATCGGCGGGATCACCGCCGCAGCGCCCTGGGCGGCGATGCGCGCGATGAACGCATCGGCGTCGTACGCCTTGTCGGCAACCACCGCCTGAGTGGGCAAGCCCTCGATCAAGGCCTCGGCCTGTTTGATATCGGCGGCCTCGCCCCCGGTCAAGAAGCAGCGCAGCGGGTTGCCCAGGGCATCGACCGTGGCATGGATCTTGGTGCTCAGTCCTCCGCGCGAGCGCCTGCGTGCCCGTTTTTTTTGGGCACCGGCGGCATGCTGGTGGGCACGCACAACACTGCTATCAATGAAAAGCGCCGCCAAGTCCGGATCATCACTGACAGCCTTGATCAGTCGTTGCCAGACGCCGGTCTTGCCCCAGCGCGAAAACCGCGTATACGTGTTGTGCCAGTTGCCCAACGGCGGCGGCAGATCGCGCCACGGCGCGCCGGTGCGTGCAATCCAGAGCACCGCTTCCAGAAACAGCCGGTTGTCCTTGGCCGTGGCCCCTGGATCGCTCGCCTTACCCAGCAACAAATGCTCAATACGCTCCCACTGGTCATTGCGCAGCATCTTTCGCATCGATCTCGGCCTCCTGGGAAAAACCAGACGGTACCAAAATCGACCGAATGTGTACAGGCCCTAGCAGCTTGATACAAAAGCCGTCGTCGCCCCCGGGAGTGCGGGGGTCTGGAAAGATTCGTTTTGACGAATTAACATTGCTTGGAATTCCAACCCGGGCCGAAATGATGGTTAGCTCTTTGCATCAAGCTGTAGTTTTGCATGTACATCTAACGGCTGGTATTGGTTCCACGTGCTGGAACCCAGGCCCAGCCGGAGCTTTCTGTGCGAGGCGCCTGGGCTCTGCATACAGGTAAATTAAGCCAGAGGTCGCTCTGCAGTAACGGCCGCGCCACACAATGCTTCTGCGAATTCGTTCAAGCTAACCATGCGAACCATCACGCGCGCCTTCTCAGTCTTTAATTGCTTCTCCGACTCAAGCCCAAAGTTGTCTCTGCAGGAGATTTCGAAAGACCTGAGACTGGCCAAGTCGACTACCTTCCGACTCGTAGCAATACGCGGTCTCACATGGAGGCAGTGTTCCTGGAATCAGCGCCCTTTCGGTACCGCTGTTCAGCTCGGATGATATTTCGCGTTACAGTCTGAGCATCGTGATGCCAACCGTCCGAGCGCAAGGTCGTTATCGCGCCACTGCTTAAATCGTTACGTAGGGCGGGGCAGAAGGTGTCGACGGGCCTCGGCGCAAGCGCGATGAGCAGCGCTCTTGAAGGCTCGGAGTAAAGCACTGTGCTCCGCATTTATTCCATCACGGTCGCATGAACGCGATCCTCGCTGCAGGCTGCAACCTGACTTGGTGACGCGGCCGACCACGCATGAAGACGGCACGCTGCTGTGGTCCGTGCGGGATAGTCTCGGCGGAGTGTAGTGCCAGCGCGCTGATGAGTCGCCGCCAAGCCGGCACCGTGATTTCGGGAGTTCGGCGCTTCCAGGGTCAGCGCCGTCGTTCTCTCAGTCGGCTGGCACAAACAGCCGCACCGGCCGGGTGCCGAGAACACCCGGTCTCTCCAGATCTAATCGACCTTAAGCCCCGCGGTCTTCGCCACTTTGCCCCAGCGTACGTACTCGCTCTTGATGAACTCCGCGAATTCCGCGGATGACGCCGGCGCGGGGGTGAGCCCGGCGGCGTCCAAGCGCTTCCTGACATCAGGCTGCTCCATCGCGCGAATGACTTCGGCGCCGATTCTGCTGACGATCTGCTTCGGCGTCTGCGCAGGCAGGACAACGCCGTACCATCCCGTCACTTCGAGGTCGGGATAACCCGCTTCGGCCGACGTGGGAACGTCAGGATAGGCCGGCACGCGCGTCGAACCCGTGACCACAAGCGCCCTCAACCTGCCGCTTTGCACGTGGCCCATCGGTCCGGCGGGCGCCGCGAACAGCATGCCGATATTGCCGCCGAGGAGATCGAGCAGCGCAGGCGAGGCGCCTTTGTACGGGACGTGCAGCACCTCGCTGCCGGTGACTATCTTAAACAGGAAGACGGCGAGTTGCGCGGCAGACGACGAGGACCCAAAGGCCAGCTCGTTCGGATTCTTTTTAGCGAGCGCTGTCAGATCCTTGACCGTCTTTACCGGCAGCGACGGGTGTACGACGAGTACATACGGCTGCGCGGTGCCGCGCGCAGCCGCAGCAAAATCCTTCAACGGATCGTAGCCGACGTTGCGGTAGAGGTGAGGATTGATCGCCAGCGTGCCAATAAAACCCAGGATGATGGTGTGTCCGTCTGCGGGTGCCTGGGCTCCAAGCGCCGTTCCGATGCTGCCTTGCGCCCCCGGTCGGTTGTCGACGACCATCTGCTGGCCCAGCGCATCGCTGAGCTTAGGCTGGATGCTACGTGCGAACGTATCGGTCCCGCCCCCAGGCGTGAACGGCACGATGAAGCGGATCGGCTTCGATGGGAATTGCTGCGCATGGGCTGAGGCGAACATACAGCCCAGCGCGACCACTGCTGCCAGCGTGCGTTTCATATTGCCTCCTCGTTTGAATATGTTATCTGGTCACCGCTGGGGTATGCCAATGACGCTCGGCGCGACTCTGCAGCCGCCAGTGGGTACAGCATAAACGGCGAATTCTGGCGAGTCAATGCCGGCCACTGACCCGCTTGTTCCGGTTGGGCATTTCATGGTGTCTGGGAGTCGCATGCGTCGATCAACTCGCGAAGCGTATGGCTGCGTAAGTCGAGTGCGCACTCGATTATGCGTTCCTGAGCGTCCGCGCCAAGCACACCTGCACTGAGGCGCCGAAATTTGGCGGCGATGTCTTCGTCCGTCATCGGATTGCGCGGATCGCCTTTTGGAAAATCGATTTGTTTCTCGCATCGGGAGCCGTCGGAAGTGACTACCGTTATGCGCGCGGGCCTGCGCGCCGGAAAACCACCATCGAGGGCCGGATCGTGAACGCACCTCACCTTTGCGAGCATGGCCTTCACGTCGGGCGCTGTCCATCGCGGCTCGTCGAGCTGGCGCAGCGTGTATTCGCCGTCGACGAGCGAGACAGCCACGCAATACGGGAGGCTGTGGTCTGCCGTCTCGCGCGCGTCGATGTCGTAGCGCGATTTGCCGCCCATGCCGTGCACCATGTCCTCAAGGAGCCAGCCGAATCCGGCAACCGTCACTTCCGCGATGCGCTCGGGGACCAGGTCGCGCTCGTGGCGCAGCGCGAGGGTTGCGTCGATCGCACTGTGGATGATGTACGCGGCCGGGTATTGCTTCAGGCATGTGCGCGGCAGGCACCAGCTATCCACTGGCGCGGTCAGCACATCCCAATCGCACTCGCCGAGCATCAATGCAGACATCCCGCGTTTTCCTTCGAAAATCTCCAGCGGGCTCGCATTCGCGCGCGCCACGGCACAGCGTCTCGGCGAGGCGTTCGGCCACCGTAGGTTCGCGGCGCGCCGCGTCAGCGGAATCAGGCATACTCACGCTGTATTCCAGTCTGCAGCTGCAAAAGAGGAAAGCACATGCGACTCAAAGGCAAAACGGCTCTCATCGCCGGCGCTGCACGCAACATCGGGAAGGCCACTGCGCTCACGTTCGCACGTGAAGGCGCCAACCTCGTGCTCGTGGCAAAAAGCAGCCGCGACGAGCTGAACGCGGTCGCGGAGGAATGCAAGTCTCTGGGAGTGCAGGCGCTGCCTCTGCTCGCGGACGTCGGCTTGCCGCAGGAAGTCGAGCGCATTGTACAGGCGGGGCTCGAGCGTTTCGGCTACATCGACACGCTGGTGAGCGTCGCCGCCATTCGCCCGCACAAGCCGTTCTGGGAGATCAGCATCGATGAGTGGCATCGGGTCTTCGAGGTGAACCTGCACTCGACATTCTATCTAGCGAAAGCGCTCGCTCCGACGATGATGAAAAGCGGCAAGGGTGGAAGCGTCGTCGCCCTCGGCGGCATGGCTTCGCTGACGGGTCAGCCGATCCGCGCGCACGTGGTCGCCTCCAAAACGGGGCTGTACGGGCTCATCAAGTCGCTTGCGCTGGAGCTCGGTCCGTACAACGTGCGCGCCAACCTGATCGCCGTCGGCTTCATCGACACCAAGCGCTTGAATCCGGAGTGGTACGCTTCCGAACAGAACAACATCCCCTACAACGCCGCGGACATGGAGGCGACGCCGCTGCGGCGCGCAGGCACGCCGCAGGAGGTCGCCAATGTCGCGCTGCTCCTTGCGTCCGACCAGTCCTCCTTCGTCACAGGCGACCGCATCGTCTGCGCCGGCGGACGATACATGTAGGCGGGCGTCCCACCTACGTTCGGACGTCGTACCCCGGCAGTCATTCTAAAAAGCGAAGCGGCTCAAGCCGCCGTCGACCGGAATCACCGTCCCGGTGATGTAGCTCGCGCGGGGTGAGGCGAGAAATATCGCGAGGTCGGCGAGCTCGTCGGGATCGCCGAAGCGGCCGATCGGCACCTCCTGCGTGAATGCGCGCCGCTTCTCCTCGGTCGGATACATCCGCAGCATCTGCTCGCTCGTGAGCCGCCCCGGCTGTATGCAGTTCACGGTGACGCCGCTTTTTGCAACCTCGCGCGAGAGCCCTTTGCTCCACGCATGAACCGCGGCCTTGGACGGATTCGCCGCATTGATGTTGTAGGGCTCGGAGGTGCCGGTGAGACTGATGACGCGGCCCCATCCGTGCGCGACCATACCCGCCACCACGGCGTGCGTCAGGGCGCGCAGACGAAAGAAGTTGAGCGTCATGGCTTCTGTCCAGAGCTCCGGCGGCGCGTCGAAGGTCGTGGGGCGGCTGCCGCCTGCTGCATTGACGAGGATGTCGACGCGCCCGAGATGCTCGCGGGTGCTCTGCGCGAGCTTGGCCGGCGTCTCTTGGTCGTAGAGATCCGCCGCGATGACGACCGGCTCGATAAAGCCCGCTGCCGTGATTTCCTGCGCCAGCTCACGCAGCAGCGGCGCGCGGTGATCGCAACGCGCGCGCCTTCGCGCGCGAGCCCGATGGCGATCGCGCGGCCGAGGCCGATGCTGCTTGCGCCAGTCACCAGCGCGGTTTTGCCTTTGAGCTGCAGGTCCATGGCGGGAAGCGCTCCTGAATGGCGTAGGCGTCTATCGAGCCACAACGATCATGGCACCGAACGCGATGACGAGTGCGCACCAGATCCACGCGAGCGCTTTGACGAGGCCAATGCGCTCGCGCTTGGCCGAAATGCGCCGCAGACCGGTATAGCCGTGCGCGAGGATGACCGCGAGGAGCACTGCGTTCAGGCCGCGGGCAGAAGCGACGCCGGGGGCCCAGAGGTGAAGTGCGACGAGCGGTCCCAGCAGCACGCCGGACGCGCGCTGCAGGATCCACATCCACAGCGGCGTAACGCTAAATTCGTGCCCGAAAACGGTTCGGCTAGACGCCAGCATAGCGAAGCACCTCCCTCAGGCCGAAGAGCGCGCTGATTGCGACGATCGCCCACAAGGATATCCTGTAATCGACGCGCATGCCGAGCTCCGAGAGCAGGAGCTTCAACCCGTACAACGTGTGAAAAACGATGCTGAAGTAGAGCGCCGCATGTATCCAGTGCTGCGACTGCACCGCGGGCAGCCACGGCGCGCCGGCTTTCACTGACGCGAGCGCCGGGACGTGGAGCACGGCCTGCGCGATCACGTGCACCAGTACGAAGACAACGATCACGGTGCCGCTCACCCTGTGCAGCCACCGCGCGATATCGCCGTGCAGCAGGCCTTCGGACTGACGCGTCGTGTTGCGGGGAAGTGTCGCCGCGCTCATGCTTCTTTACCTCGACCGAAGAAGAGCTCCCTGCGAAAGTCGCGGATCGCCTGTGCGGGGCTGAGATCGGCGGGGCAGACCTGCGTGCAGACGTCGCAGTTGAAACATTCGAGCATCCCGCCCTGCAGCGCCTGATCGAGGCGGTCTCGCCGGTCGGCCGGATGCTCAGCCATGTGGCGGAGCTTCAGCATGAACGCGGGACCGTCGAAAGGACGCTCCTCGACGGCGGGACAGGCGGAGACGCAGACCATGCAGAGAAGGCACGAATCCATGTGGCAGAGCTTGGCCGCGAGATCGGGCGCGATCAGCTCGGGTTGACCGGGGTGGGCGTTGTTGCGCAGCGGCGCGAGCTCGAACGACGCGAGGCGACTTTCGATTTCGGTGCGGTCGACCACGAGGTCGCGCAGCGCCGGGAAGGGCTTCAGCGGCTCGATGCGCATCTGCGCCTTGCAGCGCTCCTGGCACGCGAGCACGGGACGGCCATTCACACGCACGGCGCAGGTGCCGCATCTGCCGACGCGACAGGCGAACTGATAGGCGAGATCGCCCGCCTGGTTCTCGTATATCGAGCGCACGACGTCCAGCACGCTCATGTTCGCGAGCCCGCTCACCTCGAAGCTTTCGAAGCGGGGCTCGGCGTCCTGCGAGGGATCGAAGCGCTGGATCTCTGCGGTGACGGTAATCGACGCGACGGTGCTCATTGCGGGTCCTTCCTCCTAACTCGCCGCTGCAACGCGTGCAGCTTCGGCCGTGGCGGGCGTTGCCGAACCGGCAACCGCATGCTTCTCGACCAGCACGCGGCCGCTCTCGCGCCGCACCCAAAGGTTCGCCGTCCAATCCGGATCGGTTTCGGGAAAATCGGTGCGGTAGAAGGCGCCCCGGGTCTCCTTGCGCTCGATCGACGTCGCCGCCATCGCCTGCGCGAGATCGAGCAGGTTCGCGAGCTCAAGCGATTCCATCCACTCGCGGTTGAGAACGCGCGACTTGTTCGTTACCTTGAGGCGCGGCATCACGTTCTCGCGCAGATCCGTGAATGCCCGCAGCGACTCTTCGAGTCTGTTCGCGGTGCGAACCAGCCCGACGTGGTCCCACATGAGCTTCTGGACGCGCCGTTTCACCTCTGTCGGACGTACCCCGTCTGCCCGCTGCATCGGTGCAGTGAGCTCCGCCACGCGTGCCCGCGCCTGCTCGAGCCCGGCGTCTCCCGGCGCGCGCGCGGCTTTCGCGTCGTCTGCTGCGGCCATGCCGGCGCGGCGCCCGAATACCTGGATATCGGGCATCGAGCTTCCGCCCAGGCGGTTCGCGCCGTGGACGCCGCCCGCGGCTTCGCCGGCGGCGAGCAGACCCGGCACGCACGTGCGGCACCAGCGATCGATGCGAACGCCGCCGAGCGTGTAGAGGGCGCTGGGCATCACCTGTATCGGCGCCTGCAGCCGCGCCTGCGGCTCGCCGTAGTTCTCGAGAAGGCGCTTGACGTAGATCGGCCGCTCCCTGAGGAAGGCGTCGAACACCGCCGGGTCGGGCACCATATAAACGCCGCCCTCGGGCGTGCCGCGGCCCTCGAGAATTTCGAGCATGATCGCGCGCGCGAGAACGTCACGCGTGCTGCCCTCTTTGCGAAGCGGATCGTGCTTCAGCACGAAGCGCTCGCCTTTGACATTCAGGAGCTGCGCGGCCTCGGCATTCGGGTCGAAGTGCCGGGGCCCGTAGTGCGCGGGCTCGGTGAGCGTGTAGCCGCGCGCGCCCTGCGGATAGACGAACGAGATCGGGATGAACTGCATGAACTCGACATCCACCAGCTCGGCGCCGGCGCGAAGCGCGATCGCGATGCCGTCGCCCGTATTGATCGTGGGGCCCGAGCTCGTCTCGTAGAGCTGCGACGTGCCGCCGGTCGCGATGATCACGGTCGGCGCCGAGAAAAAGCGCCAGACCCCCTTGGACAGGTCGATCACCAGACCGCCTGCGACGCATCCGCCGCCGTCGCGGATGACGTCGGTCAGCATGTGGAAGTCGCAGATGCGGATGCCGCGTTTGTGCATCTGATGCAGCATCACTTCGGTGATTCCGATGCCTTCATCGATCGAGCCGAGGGTCCTCACGTATGTACCGCCGCCGGTCATCGACATGTAGTACTTGTCGGCCTCGGTGCGGTCCCAGGCGAGGCCGTATTCCTCGAGGTCGTACGCGCGCGCGAGCGCTTCATCGACCAGGATGCGCGTGAGCTCGTGGTTGTTGATCCCGACGCCCGAATCGATCGTGTCCCTGAAAAACGCGTCGTTGCCGTCCGCCGGGTTGAGACCGCTCACCACGTTGTAACGGCCGCCGGACATGCGCGTGTGGTTCGCGCGGCGCGGGCCTTTCGCGAGCAGCACGACGTTCGCGCCCGCGTCATGCGCCGCGATTGCGGCGCGCATGCCGGCCGCGCCGCTGCCCGCGACAACGACGTCGGCGTGCTCGAGGAAGATGTCGGATGCTGTCGCCACGCTGCTCGTCCTCGTCAACGGTTTTCCTGCACCTTGCCCTCGAGTGCGGCGTCGACCCACGAGTCGCCGAAAACGATCTCCAGAGGCTTCTTGCCGTCCTTGATGTCCTGCGCCTGCTGGAATTCCATGTCCATTCGGCTGCGGGCTTTCCTGACGACGTCCTCCGCGACCGCCAGCGGGACCACCGCGACACCGTCATCGTCACCGATCACGATGTCTCCGGGGCTCACGACAAGTCCGCCGACCTGCACCGGCACGTTGATCGAGCCGGGGGTGTTCTTCTGCGCCGAACGCGGACATACGCCGCGACAGAATGCGGGAAACCTCTCCTCCCGCAGCAGCCGTATGTCGCGCACGCAGCCGTTTGTAATGAGCCCCGCGATGCCCCGATTTCGCGCCTGGAGTGACATGTTGTGGCCGAAGGAGCCCGTGTTGTTTTCGCGTCCCTCGTCGATCACGAGCACGTCGCCGGGCTCGACCATGGTGAGCGCCTTGTGCGTAGTGATGTTGTCGTTCGGATAGTTGAGCACGGTAAAGGCGACGCCGCGTATCGTCATCTTCTCGAAGATCGGACGGATCTCGGGCATCATCACACCGTGCCGGCCCATCGTGTCTGCGATGGTCGAGGTCCAAATACCGGCGAACTCCTCGACGAGAGATTTCGGCGGCCGCTGAAACCTGTAGTTGATCTGACCGTACATATATGTCTCCGTTATTGCGTGTTATGCGCGCCTCACGCGCTTGCGGTGCAGCCGTCGCTTCAGACGCTTCCAGTCCGGGGCGGGCCCGGTCATCCGGCGAGACAAACTCGCTGTCAGCTATGGGTCGCGCCGGATCGGCCGAGTCTCATCGGGCGCGTATCATCGCGACTGTCGCAGCAGTGCGCCGAACGCGCGCGCGGAGCTCGATCGCTCGAGGCTGCGTACCGTCTCGATCGCCCGCTCGATCCGAGACGGCGCCAGCACGCGTGCGGCGAGCCGCGTAAACTTCTCGAGACGTTTGCTTTCAGTGCACGGGTCGCCGGGCATCCCGTGCGGATCGAGGATCGAGCTCCGCAGTGTCTGCCCGTTCGTGAGCTGAACCTCCACGCTTGCGCCGTAATGGCGCGGGTAGACCGCTTCCATTTCCGGGTCAACGGAAAGCTCCGTTCTTGCAGCGAGGTCGCGCCGCGCCTGATCGCCGATCGCGCTTTCGCTGTACATCTTCGGATCGGTCGGGTCGCCTGTCAGCGCCAGCGCGCTGCAGTACGGCATGCTGTATTGCGCACCCATCGTATCCACCGGCGCAGGCGCGGCATTGATGCGCTTCGCATACGAGTTGACGCCGATGCGCACTTTCTCGATGGATGAAGCGGCGAGCGGCTTCATTCCGCGCAGCGCGACGAGCTGCTGAACCGGCGCCTGAATCCGGCTGCAGCAGGGAAACACCTTCACGAACACCTGCTCGACGGCCCAGCGCTTGCCCAGATCGGCCACAAGCAGCTCCGGTTGCGCCGTTTTTCCGCCGAACACTTCGAGCACACCGAAGCGTCCCTCGACCGCCGTCGGCGGCCCGCTGAAGCCGCGCGCGGCAAGCTGCGCCATACGCACACCCGCTTCAGCCGAGCGCCCGGCATGCATGCGCTTCATCATGCCGCCGCCGGCGCCCGTCGCGAACGATTTGATACCGGAGGCGGTGGAACACGCGAGACCGACGGCTGCCTGAACCTGCGCCAGTGGAAGCTTCATCACGATGGCCGCCGCCGCGGCGGCGCCGATCGGCCCTGCCAGGGATGTCTTGTGAAATCCGCGATGCGCGGGCTCGAGGCCCAGCGCCAGCCCTACCCGATTCATGACTTCGTAACCTGCGATCACGCCGAGCAGCAGCCGCTCGCCCGAG
Organism: Betaproteobacteria bacterium; assembly: GCA_016199545.1. GTDB lineage: Bacteria > Pseudomonadota > Gammaproteobacteria > Burkholderiales > SG8-41 > DSOT01. The sequence goes on from JACQGN010000234.1 coordinate 10,288, forward strand.
GCATTCACCGACTCCGCCGCTGCGAGCGCGGCCGGAACGATGATCGCGCCGGGATGCACGATCGCTTCGTCGAGCAGGTCGTCGAGCTCGAAACCATGGCTCGCTGTGCCGTTGCATAGCGCCGCGCCGGGCACCGCGGTCATGTCCGAGCTTCCGAAAACGCTGCTCTCGCCGCGCGCACCCTCCGCGGCGATTTCCGCAGCCATGATCTCGCTCCACGGCTCCCTGGCTCCGTACAGCCCGCAGCCGACCGAATCGAGCACGCACCACTTCGCGTTGTCGACCACCGAAGCGGGAAGACCAGCCATCGTGAGCTCTTGAAGCAGCTCCAGAACTTCGCTCATAGCGCCTGCGTTTTTCACGTGTTAAGCCTTGGGTTCGTCGAACGCACGTCTTCGGGCCGGTCCAGCACTTCAGGAGCGCGCGGACGTAGTATACAAGTTTAACAACAAGCGATTGCCGAAGGAGCACTCCAGCCGTGGATTTCGCTTTGACCGCTGACCAGGAGCTGATGCGCGACACGGTGCGGCGGCTGGTCGCGCGTGAGATCGAGCCGTTGCTGCGCGAGCACGGTGCGAAGCGCGCCATGCCGCGAAACGTCTTTGTCCGCGGGCTGCGCGCGTGCGCCGAGCTCGGGCTGACTGCGGCGCGGCTGCCCGAAAGCGCGGGAGGGCCGGGTATCAAGATGCTCGATTACGGAATCATGATGGAGCAGATTCCGCCCGTTATCGGCGTGTCGCTGATCGCGCACGAAGCGTCGACCGCACGGCTGTACGCCGAGGGCACCGACGAGCAGCGCAAGCGCCTTTTGCCCGATATCATCTCGGCAGGAAAAATCGTCTGCACCGACTCGACCGAACCGGATACCGGGTCGGACCCGCGCAACATCAAGACGCGGCTTACCCGCAGCGGCGATCGGCTGCTCCTGAACGGCTGGAAAATGTGGATCAGCAATGTTGCCGAATGCGACGCGATCCTCGTGACCTGTCTCGACTGTCGCGAGGACGCCGCGAGCAACAAAGTCATCAAGGTCGTCGTCGAGCGCGATCGCTCGCCATTCGAAGCGCGGAACATCGACACGATCGGCCTTCAGCAGGGGCTGCTGGGCGAGGCTGTGTTCGAAGAGACGCCCATAGATCCCCGCAATGTTGTGATCTCCGCCTCGGGCGCAACCGAGGCGCTCAAAACGAGCTGGGCGGTGAATCGCCCGATCTTCGGCCTCTTCGCCGTGCATTTCGCACAGCGTGCTTACGAGATGGCGGTCGAATACGCGCTCGTGCGCAGACAGTTCGGAAAGCCGATCGGAGCGCATCAGCTCGTGCAGAAGAATCTGTCCGACGTCGCCACTGCCGTCATGAGCAGCCGCCTGCTGTGCTACTACGCGCTGTCGGCCGTCGATCAGGGCGGCCCGGCCGAAGGTCTCGCCGCAATGGCCAAGCGCTACGCGCAGAACGCGTGCCAGGAAGCGGTGTGGCAGGCGATGAACGTGCTTGGAGCGATGGGCTTATCGACCGAGGCGAAGATCGAAGCGCTCTACCGCGATGTGCGCATGATCGCGATTCCCGACGGCACGAACGAAATCCTCGCGCTGATACACGGTCGCGAGATTACCGGCTTCGAAGCATTTCGTGGTCTCGTCACGGCATCGCGAAGCCGCCGTTCACGCTCAGAATCTGGCCGGTAATCCAGCCGGCCTGCTCGCTGGCAAGGTACGCGATGGCCGAGACAACCTCCGCGGGCTCGCCGAGCCTGCCCGTGGGATACACCTTCAGCACGCTTTGCATGCGGCGCTGATACTTCTCTTCACCCATCTCCGCGCGCATGAGGTTCTCGCGCTCCTGCCGCAGCTCGGTGTTGGTCGCGCCCGGTGAGACGATGTTGAGCGTCACGCCGCTTTTTCCGACTTCCTGGGCGACCGATTTGGCGAGCGCGATGACACCAGCTTTGGCGGCGGCGTAGTACGAGAGTCGCGCCTGACCGAGGCGCGCGGAATCGGAGGCGAGACACACGATGCGCCCGTACTTTCTCGAAACCATCTCCGGCAGCAACGCGCGCATGCACAGCATCGGGCCGTAAAGACAGATGTCGATCATTCGGCGCCAGTCGGCCAGGGAAGACTCCAGGAAGAGCTTGTCGTCCAGAATGGCCGCGCTGCTCACGAATATGTCGACAGGCCCGAGTTTCCGCACCACTTCGCCGGCCATCGCGCTCACGTCCTCCTCCCGGCTCACGTCGGTGCGCACGCCGATCACTTCCATTCCACTGCGCTGCGCGAGCTTACGGGCGGAGTCTTCGGCGCGCTCGCCGTTTACATCGGCTAGCGCGACTTTGGCGCCGCCTTCTGCGAGGAGGGTCGCCGCGGCGTAGCCGATGCCGCGCGCCCCGCCTGTGATGAGCGCCACCTTTCCATCGAATCGAAGCTCCATGGCTACAGCCCCTTCCTGCGGTAGCGTCGGAAATCGGGTTTGCGCTTCTCGAGAAAGGCGCGGATGCCTTCCATGTTCTCTTCGTTTCCGTAAATGCCTGCGAGCAGCGCGCTTGTGGGGAAGAACGACGGATAGAACTCCTCGTCGGAGCCCGCGTTCAGCGCGAGCTTCGCGATGCGTATGCTCTGCGGGCTCTTGTCGAGGATCTCCTGGCACCACTCGTCGACCAGGGCGTCTAAGTCCTGGTCTTTCGCGACGAAGTTGACGAGGCCCATGTCGAGCGCCTGCTGGGCGGTGTACTGGCGGCAGCCGAATACCATCTCACGCGCCTTGCGCTCGCCCACGTAACGCGAGAGCAACTGACACGCGCCCCAAATTGGAATGCTGCCTACGCGCGGTCCCGTCTGGCCGAAGATTGCCCCTTCGGCCGCAAACGACATGTCGCAGAAGAGATGGATCTCGTTGCCGCCGCCAACGCAGTAGCCGCGAATCTTCGCGAGTATCGGTTTGTCCATCATGCGCATGACCGAGGAGAGCGCGAAAAGCCGGCGCATGTGCGCACGGCCGACGTCCGGCGTGCGGCTCGCCTGGTCGCTGACGTCACCGCCCGCGCAGAACGCCTTGTCGCCTGCGCCTGTCAGCACGACCACGCCGATCTCCGGGTCATCGGAGGCGCGGTGCATCGCGTGCGTCAATTCCTCGTAAGTGAGCGGGCGCACCGCATTGCGTTTCTCGGGCCGGTTGATGATAACGGTCGCGACGCCGTTCTTCGCCTGGAACTCGATATCCTGGTATTGCACGCGGGATCTCCGATGGGATGGCTGTGGATCATTTATAACACCATCGGCGCTTCACCGGCAGTCGCATTTCGTTTAGTCTCGGGCTCACCCATAAAACACACGTGCCAGTCGATGAACTACCAGACGATACTGACCAGCCAGGATGGCGCAGCACGAATTCTCACTCTGAATCGCCCGGACAAGCGCAACGCCGTGAGCACGCTGACGATGCAGGAGATCATCGACGAGCTCGAAGCAGCCGGGGCCGATGACACGGTGCGCGCGGTGATCATCACCGGCGGGCCGTCGTTTTTTCCGCGGGCGCCGATCTGAACGAAGCGCTGCAGGTGAAGAGCGCCGCGGACGGCATTGACTACTTCAGGCGCTGGCACCGGCTGAATACGGCCATCGAAGAGCTCGCAAAGCCGGTGATCGCTGCGATCGAAGGCTTCTGCATCACGGGCGGGCTGGAGTTCGCGCTCGCATGCGATCTGCGGGTAGCGGGCGAAGGCGCTTCGTTCGCCGTGACAAGCTCCCGCATCGGCACGGTCGCCGGCGCGGGCGGCACTCAGCGATTGCCGCGCATCGTGGGCCTCGCCCATGCGCTCGACATTCTGTTCTCGGCGGAACCGATCGACGCGCGCGAGGCGCACCGCATCGGGCTCATCAACAGGCTCGCCGCGAAGGGCGGTGCGCTCGAAGCCGCGAAGAAGCTCGTGGGCGTTTACGCACAGCGCGCGCCGCTCAGCCTTGCGTTGGCGAAGCGTGCGGTCCACCGCGGCATGCAGATGGATCTCGCCTCCGGAATCGATCTCGAGACTTTTCTCGTCACCACGATATACGGCACCCAGGACAAACAGGAAGGGATCTCCGCGTTCCCGGAGAAGCGCACCGCGCAGTTCAAAGGCAAGTAACTTCGCTCTTCCTCGCCGTTGCCCCGAGAAAGAGCGTCGGCCGGTGCTGCCACCGCACCGGCCGCGTCACCAGGCTTTGGGTTCGCGTCGGCCAAGTCTCGCCTAGGCCCTCGTGTCGATGACCACCTCGTCGCCTTCGACCCTGAACGTGTGCGATCTGTGATCACTGCGATGTTCCGCTCATGTCAATGCAGTCGTTTCAGTGTGCGGTATGGTGCCGATATCGTTGATCCAATCGAACGCGGACCGGCACCATATCTGCCGGACGGGGCGCAACAGTGCGCGCTGCCGGATCGCACCGACACGCAGGCCGTAGAGCTCGGGCGCGTCGATCGCGGCGGTTGCGTACATCTGCGTGCCGCAACGCGGGCAAAACGAATGCGCGCGCTTTCGGCCGCTGTCCGCGGTCTTGACGTAGACGCTGGGTTTGCCGCTCAGCAGCCGAAAGCTGCTCGCCTTTGCTACGGCCACGATACGGAACGCCGAGCTGGTGAAGATCTGGCAATCGGTGCAGTGACAGATGGTCACGCTGGCGGGTTCGATCTCGGCCTCATAGGTGATGAAGCCGCAATGACAGCTCGCGTCGACATGCATGTTTCCTCCTGCTCGAATGTAAGGATTCCGTACCACTGCGTCACTTCGTAGCCTGGAAGCAATTCGGCGACTGCGGGTAGATTCGGAATCGAGCGCCTCGACCCGGTGGTGGCCAGCGCGACCAGTTTGCCGCTTTGCACGTGCGGCACGACCGAAGCGGAGCTGCCAAACAGCAGCGTCATTTCGCCGGACATCACGGCAATTGCGGCTGGGCCGTTGCCCTTGTAAAGCACATGAACCATCTTCAACTTGGCGAGCACTTCCAGCAACGCGCCCGAGAGGTGCGGGCCGCTTAGATTTCCGCTCGAGCCGTAGGTCAGTTCTCCCGGGCGTTTGCGGGCGAGCGTGATCAGATCCGGCAACGACTTCACGGGTAGCGATGGATGCGCGGTCAGGACATAATCCGACACGGCAACGCGACTCACCGCAGCGAAGTCTCGTTCAACGTCGTAAGGAAGTTTCGGCACGGCCGCGGGCAACATGGTGATCGCGACATTTACGCCAAGCAGCAATGTATATCCGTCTGGGGCTGCCCGTGCCGCCAGTTCGGTGCCGACCCGAGCGCTTGCCCTACCTCGATTATCAACCACGACTTGCTGGCCAAGTTGATCCGAGAGCGCTTGCGCCATGATGCGCGCCGCCGCGTCGGCACCGCCGCCCGGGGGCGTGGGACAAATGAGGCGAACTGCTTTGACAGGGTACGGCTGCGGCCACGCGCTCGAGGCTAGCGTTAGAGCAACGCCGAAAGCGAATAATATTCTGCCAGTCATTGGATCGAGTCCGCCCATCAGCATCTTCGCCGCAAACGACAAACGATGGAAAACTCAGTCCGCCTGCGATTCCGCCGAGCCGAGCCCGCGTCCCGGGAGCAAGCTCGCCGAGGGCGCATAGTAGGTCTTATGTCGGTCTTAACGGGGGACTGGCGCTGAATTACTGAGCACTCTATTCCAGCCGCCAGAGCAAGGCAAGCTCGTGCTCGTATCCTGGCTCATTCGAGGCGTTACTTGGGTACGGCAGCTCAGGCGATGTCGGGAACCGAGCGTAATGCAGAGTGCTGTGTAACAATGGCGCGCCGCGAGGGATTGGAAAATAGGTTAAACGATGGCGGAACAAGAGACTTATAAGCAGGAAGGGCCGATGAGCATAAAACCCCTGGAGGGCATCCGGGTTGTCGATTGCACGCATATCGTTGCGGGGCCATTTTGCACGATGCTTCTGGCGCAGGCCGGCGCGCAAGTCATCAAGCTCGAGCCCCCCAAAACCGGCGAGTGGTATCGCGCAAACGCATCGACCATCCCGAACGACATCGGTGAGCGCGCGCCTCTGAGCTTTGTCACGCTCAATCGCGGCAAGCTCGGCGTCACTCTGAACCTCAAGGATCCGAAGGGCAAGGAAGCGTTCAAGAAGTTGGCGGCTGTGAGCGATGTCGTCGTGGAGAACTACGCCCCGGGCGCCATGAAGCGGCTCGGGCTGGACTACGGCACGCTGAAGACCGTCAACCCCCGGCTCGTTTACGCGTCGATCTCCGGCTTTGGCAAGCGCACCGATCTGCGCGGCCCATACGCTGACTGGACGGCGCACAATCCGTCCGCGCAGGCGATGAGCGGCATGATGGATGGGAGCCGCGAGCCCGGCGGCCCTCCCGTGCTGGTCAGCGCGACGATTGGCGACACGATTCCTGCAGTGTGGACCGCGTACGGCATTACGTTGGCACTGCGACAGCGGGAGCGAACCGGCAATGGCCAGTTCCTCGACATCGCCATGTACGACACGATGGCCATGCATAACAACGTCGCCGTGGCATCTGTGGAGCTGGATGGCGCGAACGCCGGCCGGCGCCATCAGCAAGTGGGCCCAGCCGACCATGTGCTGTTCGAAGCGCAGGATGGCTGGGTGATGCTCTCCGGCGCGCGCGAGCATGAGAAGTGGGAGAGGCTGTTCCGTCACATCGGCCGGGCCGACCTCAACGATGGTCAGAAATACCTCACCCTCAACATCAAGCCCGTTCTCGAGGGCTGGAGCAAGCAGTTGCCGAAGGCGGAGGTCTGCCGCATCATGCTGGGCATGGGCTTTTCGCCTGCGCCGGTGCAGACGGCGACGGAGGTGTACCAGTGCCCGCAGCTTGAAGCCCGGCGCATGTTCGTCGGGTTCGAGCACCTGGGCCGCAAATTCCGCCACCTCGGCGATCCGATCAAGCTCTCGAACGTGCCGGACACCGTGGGCAGTCCGCCGCCGCTGCTGGGCGAGCACAACGAGTATGTGTTTGGCGAGATCGTCGGTTTCAGCCCCAGCGAGCTCCAGCAGATGAAGGCGAGCGGGGTCTTCTAGGAGTGTGTCGGACTTTACTCCGACACACTCCTTACGCAAGACCGCCTGCAGGCAAAGGGCACAATTGGATGTGGAAATACCTGAATTGGACCTGGCCGGTGCCTTGGCGATGGCAAGAGCAGGTCTGTTCACTCCGTTTCGTTGTAAAACCGCAGGCGGTCTTGCATTTAGCAGCCTGTCGTATGCTAAGTCCGACAGGCTGCTATCATGCTCAACTTTGAGGCGGTTTCTGGCACTTGGAGAATGGGGATTCAAGATCGAACAATGATTACTGCATCACTTGGTCATTTGCCGCAGTGCCCGCGGTAAATTGCGGCGAAAATGCCCAGTGTGGGAACCAAGGAGGCTTGTCGATGAGATCGCCCAGCATAGTCGCGCGGACACTGACCACCCTCGTATTATTCGCGCTCGCCGCTACGGCCGCTGCCCAGCAGCCTTATCCAAGCAAGCCAATCCGCCTCATTACGCCGTACCCACCTGGAGGCGGCACCACCGTAGTCGCTCGTCTTCTCGGCCAGAAGCTTACCGAAAGCTGGGGCCAGTACGTAATTGTTGACAACCGTCCCGGCGGCAACACGATCATCGGCACCGAAGCGGCGGCCAAAGCCCCGCCTGATGGCTATACCCTGGTATTGCAGGTCAGCACCTTTGTGATCGTCCCCAGCCTGATCGCCACGCCTTACGACCCTGTCAAGAACTTTGCTCCGATCGCCAATCTTGCCAAGAGCGACTACGTTCTGGTCGTTCATCCATCGATACCGGCCAACGATTTAAAGGAACTCATCGCTCTGGCCAAAGCCAGGCCGGGAAAACTCAATTACGGCTCGACGGGCACCGGCGGTGTGCAGCATCTGGCAGGTGAATCGTTGAACATCATCGCGGGAATAAAGATGCAACACATTCCCTACAAAGGTTCGGGGCAGCTCCTCCCCGACCTCTTTGGAGGGCAAATACAGGTGGCTTTCCAAGTACCCATATCGGCGATTGCTAACATCAAGAGCGGCAAACTCAAGGGGATCGCAATCGGCGGTGACCAGCGCTTGCCAGCCCTGCCGCAGGTACCCACGTTCGCCGAGGCCGGCCTGCCGGGTTTCGGGGTGAACACCTGGTTCGGGATCCTCGCGCCAGCCAGAACCCCACGGGCGATCGTCGACAAACTGTCGACCGGGATTGGCAAGATCCTGTCCTTGCCGGACACCAGGCAAAAACTGGACAGCCTGGGCCTGACTCCCTTCTTCTCCACCCCGGAGCAGTTCGCCGCGCTGATAAAAGCCGACACGGCGCATTACGCAAAGATCATCAAGACCGCCGACATCAAAGGCGAGTAACGGGCTTGCCGATTTATTCTTTACGCAATCCTGTCTTTTCGATCACCCGCCGCCACTTGGCGTGGTCGATACGGATGCGCTCGGCGAAGGCTTCAGGCGTGCTCACGACCGGATCGGAACCGTCGCCCGCCATGATCTCGCGAAAGCGCGGAGACAGTACGACCTTGTGGATCTCCTGATTGAGGCGCATCACCAACGCACGTGGTGTACCGGCCGGCGCCAGGACGCCGTTCCAGCTATCCGCGTTAAAACCCGGGTATCCCGACTCCGCCACCGTGGGCACGTCGGGAAGTCCGGTCGCGCGTCGACCGCCCGCAACGGCAAGCGCACGCAAGCGGCCGCTTCGAACATGCAAGATCGTATTGATCGCGCCACCGAACATCACCTGCACTTCGCCGCCGAGCATCGCGGTGAGCGCCGGTCCGGTACCCTTGTACGGTATGTGCGTCAGGTCCATCCCGGTCATCTGCTTGAGCAACTCCATCGGCAGCATCGTCGCCGCCGAGCTTGCGCCGTAGTTGATCTGCCCGGAGCGCGCCCTTGCAAAGGCAATGAAATCCTTCAGCGTTTTCACCGGCAGCGAGGAATGCACGACCAGGATGGCCGATGATTCCGTCGTCAGCGTAACCGGCGCGAAATCCCTGATCGAATCGTAAGGCACTTTGCGCAGATTCGGCGCGATGGTCAACGTCCCCAGATTGGCCAGCAGCAGCGTATAACCGTCGGCCGGTGCACGTGCACCGATCTCCGTGCCAATCGTGCCCTCGGCGCCGGCGCGATTGTCGACCACGAAAGTCCGACCGAGCGACTCGCCAAGCAACTGCGCAAGCGCGCGGGCGACCGTATCGGTACCGCCGCCCGCCGAGAACGGCGATATGAACCGCACGGGCTTGACGGGATAGCGCTCCGGCGAAAACGCGCCTGGCGCCTGGGCGAACGCCAACGTGGACGCCGTCAGAAGCAATACGACGGACGTGCGAGAGAAATGATGCCGGTAACTCATCGGTCGAGCGAAGCGATAAAGTCGTTAGAGTCGTTAGGCCTTTACTTTATAGCACTGATCCCTTCATTACATTGACCAGCACCGAGTGAATATAAAGTAAAGCTCTGACCCCGTTACGCAGGGTCGTCGGATCAGCGCGGTGCGGCGTCTTCGTGCAGGAACGCTCGAAGCGCGACGAGCAGGTCCGCGGGATTGTCGCCCTGCACGGTGTGACCGGCTCCCTCGATCCTGACCCAGCGCCCCTGGCGGAGACGGGCGGCCAGGCGCTCGGCGTCTTCGTCGTGAAAGACGTCGCTCTGGGCGCCGCGCACGACCAGGGTCGGGCACTCCACCGCGTCCGCGGCCGACCACAGGAGCTCGCGCCGGCGCGCGCGCGCGCCGGGATCGACCTTGCCGCGGTGGCGCTGGTCGTACTTCCACATGAAGCGGCCGTCCGGCATGCGGCGCAGGTTGTGCAGGAGACTCCGCCGCAGCAACTCGCGGTTGCGGCGCGGGTTGAACGCCAGCGCCCGGTCGACGAACTGGTCGACGGAGTCCAGCGGCGTGGCTTCCGAGGTGAACGCCTGAATCTTGCGAATGCCATCGGTCCTGACCTCGGGCCCGGTGTCGACGAGAACCAGCCCGGCGAGGCGCCGGCTGTGCTGGCCGGCCCATGCGAGCGCATTGGCGCCGCCGAGCGACATGCCCACGAGGACGAAGCGATCGAGACCCAGGGTGTGGACGAACGCCTCGAGATCGCCCACGTGGCTCTCGATCGAGTAGTCCATCTGGGGCGACCACTCGCTCTCGCCGTGGCCGCGCTGGTCCAGCGCCACGCAGTGCCGCTCGAGCCGCAGGGCCGCGCACACGAGATCCCACGTGTGGGCGTTGAGGCCGCCGCCGTGGAGGAATACGACGGGGGGTAGCCCCGGCGTGCCCCAGTCCAGATAGTGAAAGCGCATGCGCCGGAGCAGCAGGTGGTGCTCGTCCGGCAACACGACCTCGTCAAGGGGGATGCCGGCGGTGACCGCCGACAGCGCGAGATGCACGCGGAACTCTTCAGCACTGAGGCTCATGAACGCTCCTGACCGGGGATGACGAACTCCCTAGCAGCCTGTCCGACTTAACACTTCGACAGGCTGCTATAAGCAAAACCGGCCGCAGACTTCACACATTGCAACCCGAGACCTTCTCAAGACGATGTCGCCTTGCACAATTCTTCACGGTTCGCTCCACTCGAATTCCTTTCTTGCGACCTCTTGCTCGGCCGGTTTTGCCTAAGGAGCTTGTCGCATCTTGAGTCCGACAAGCTCCTAGCGGTCGCGTTCGACGGCATCTGGACAGGACTCGATCACCCACGGACCGAAGCTACTGCCGCAGCAGGAGCGTGTCAACCCCGCCGCCGTTGCAGCGCTCGCCACCGTGGCCCGGGACACGATGGCGAACGAAAATCAATCCGGCAGCGCTGTCGCCGCGCCGAGCCCGCGCGCCGGGAGCAGGTACGGACGCGGTGCCGGACTGCAATGGGCCTTCGGTCCTAATGGGGGACCGGCAGTCGCACTCCCGCTTGAATGATGATACACGGGGGCGGAGAATGACGCTCAAGAACGACGTCGTTCCGAGTGTCGCGTTCAACAGAAAGTTCTCCACCTCGGCAATGAGTCTAAGAGTGGCTAACGCATAGTGGACCACGTGTTCGGGTTATTATGACAGGCACTCTAGATCGACGCCGCTTCCTCGCGCAGGCTGCCAGCGCGTTGCTGGGCGGTGTGGCTGCCGTTATGCCACGCGGCATGCAGGGTGCAACGCTGCGAGGCGCAACCCGGTTGGAAAAAATGTCGCAGCCATTTGAAGCCTCCGGCGGAGGAACGTCCGACATCACGCTGTTCTTGTGCGGCGATGTCATGACCGGGCGCGCGATCGACCAGATCCTCACTTTTCCGAACAAACCGCACCTCTTCGAGCCCTACATGCGCTCGGCGCTGGGCTATGTGGACCCGGCGGAGCAGGCAACGGGGCGGATCAAGCGCCCCGTTAACTTCGCCTACATTTGGGGGGATGCCCTGGCGGAGTTTGAGCGCGCGCGGCCGGACGTCCGGATCATCAATCTCGAAACGGCCGTCACCGCGGCCGAGGATGCATGGCCGGGCAAGGGGATTCACTACCGCATGCATCCCGCCAACGTCCCGTGCCTCACCGCGGCAAGGATCGACTGCTGTGTGCTCGCCACAAAGCGGCCTCGCGACGTGGTGGTAATTTCATTCCACTGGGGTAGCAACTGGGGCTTTGATATCCCACGGGAGCATCGCGCCTTCGCACACCACTTGATCGACGCGGCAGGCGTGGACATCGTGCATGGTCATTCCTCGCACCATCCCCGGGGCATCGAGCTCTACCATGACAAGCTCATCCTGCATGGCTGCGGCGATTTGCTGAACGACTACGAGGGCATCGGAGGATACGATGCATACCGTGGCGAACTCGCACTGATGTACTTCCCGACGGTGGATGCGGCAACCGGAAGGTTGCTGCGCCTCGTCATGACGCCGACCCGGACCCGCCATCTGCGCGTGAACCGCGCGCCGCAAGAGGCTGTAGACTGGCTGGGGAAAACGCTCGACCGCGAGGGAAACAAGTTCGGCACACGCGTCGAACGCCAGGCTGATAATACGTTTCTCCTGCGCTGGGGTGAGCGCGCTGCCGTTCGCCTGCCATGAACGGCCAGAGTCTCGCGATTCGAGTGGAGTGCTACGCCGGCCATCGCAGCGCCGAGACGCTGCTACGGTTTCATCTCGGCGAGCGCAAGGTCGAAATACTCGACGTGGTGGATCGCCGGCTCGGACCGGATCATCGCTACTTCAAGGTCAAAGGCGACGATGGCGGAACCTACATCGTTCGCTACCACGTACCATCGGACCGCTGGGAACTTACAATATTCTGCGCCGGCTAGGAGCTCGCCGAACCCGGCATGTTGCTGTTCTTCCCGGCCTGTTTCGAGCATTCCGTGGACGCCAATGCGAGCGCGGATGAGCGCATAAGACAATAGTTGCACTGGCTGGCCGCGCTGCGGTACATTGAACGCGCACGGATTCGAACTGCCGGCATAACAACGGGAGCGGATGAGAATGCCAATCAATTCAGATGAAGGAATTCGCGAAGTACTGAGCAGCACGAAGACGATCGCCCTGGTGGGGGCGAGTCCGAACCCGGAACGCGCCAGCCACTCGGTCATGCACTACATGATGGACCGCGGCTATCGCGTGATCCCGGTGAACCCCAACGTAAAGGAAGTCCTCGGGCAGAAGACCGTGGCCGCGCTGAAAGACATCAAGGAGCCGGTGGACATGGTGGACGTGTTCCGCAGGTCGGAGCATGTGGGGAGGCTGTGTGACGAGGCAATCGCGATCAGCGCCAAGTCGATATGGTTACAGTTGGGCGTGATCGATGAAGAGGCTGCCAGGAGAGCGGAGGCCGCCGGATTGAAGGTTGTCATGGATCGCGGCCCTGCGATCGACATGCCGCGCTTAGGCATGGGACCCCCGAACCCGCACAAACCCAAGCGGCCCGGTAAATAGCTCCCGGCCTACCGCCGCAAATCACAGCGCGCGCTGCTCGCTAAGCTCTCTTTGCGAGACGGTCCAGCACCGGGCGGATGCTGGTGAGCGTTTCGATTGCCAGTAACATCTGCGTTGTTTCCCTGGCAGCCTCGGTGCCGATCACTTCCGCGGCGTTCCGAACATACTTCTCGATCACGAGCGCCGGCGGCGCGGGTCGTCTCGCGTCGCCAAGCGGGTATTCGATGGGCTGCACGATCGTCGTTCCCGTTGCCTCGATTATCAACGCCCCAAGAGGCCCCTGCTTTGCCGAGGCGGGATCTTCCACCGTTTTGAATTTCGCGAGGTGGCGTTGCAACTCCGGCCGCTTGAATGTCTTGTCCGAAAACGTGGACTTGATGACCTGCCCGTCCAGAATCGCGCACGCGACCGGATATTCGTATCCGAACTTGCCGGAAAACTCCCCGGTCGGCCGAACGCGGAAGTAGGGTTGCAGATGCGGCACGCGGATCTCGAGGAAAGTGATGTCCTCGAGCCGCATCCCGGTCTGCTCTCGAAATTGCAGCGCGGCGTCTATGGCCCCTTGCGCGATATAGCCACAGGGATATTTCTTCAAGCGCCAGGTATCAGCGATATGCCACTCCCCGAGGCCTTGCGTGGCATGACCCACATCCACGCCCTCCATCCTGCCCGCGGCAACCACGCTGTAGATATACCCGAGCGGTGCATCAAGCGCGTCTGGGTTCGATTCGAATCCGCTCGCGGCCAGTTCCGCGGCCATGACGCCGGCCTGGGACGCGATGCCGCCGTGGAGCGGTTTGGTGTGCGTTCCGAAATTGCCGGTAATGCCGCCCGCCTGCGAGGCCGCGATTCCCCACGCATGACGTTGCTGCGAACTGGTGAGACCCAGCAGCTTGCCCGACACGGTGGCAGAGGTCAGTGGTCCGAACATCGCGGTACTGTGCAGTCCGTGGAACTGATCCGCGCGCCTTGGGACAATTCGCGACAGCGCTTCGCCACCTCGTACCCTGCAATGTAGGCCTCGAGCAGTTCACGCCCGCTGCGGTCCTGCGTTTCTCCCGTCGCCAGCATAGCCGGAACCAGGACAACGCTCGGATGCCCGAAACTGGAGCAGTCATCGAAATCGAGGGTATGCCCCAGCGTGCCATTCACGAGCGCGGCGAGCCAAGTGGAAGTCTTGCGTGGCGTGCCGAACACGGTGGCCTCGTTCGCAGCGCAGCGATTGACCATATCCTGGACTCTGATGCCGGGGTCCTCGCCGACCCCGGCAAGGGCGACGCCGATCTGGTCAAGCACACCCAGCTTCGCAACCTCGACCTCCCGCTGCGGAACCCTGTCCAGCGTCACACTCTTCACGTAATCCGCGAGTATCTGCCCGAATTCCATGTCGTCTCCCGTTTGACAGTGCCCTTGGCATCATTGACTCGCCACTTCACGTGAGCATAGCATCAGTCCCGGGAGAACGACGCAAGCGAGCAGTAACTGCGCAGGGCGGCCGAACGACGATGCAGGGCTACAATCGTCACGATGACATGGCCGACAGCAGGTCGATCACGCATATTACTCAGGCACGACAAGGAGGGAAGATGGGCACGACGCAACGGATGGCTCGCTTTATCGCAGATGGCAAGTTCGAAGAAATCCCGGCCCCGGCCGTGAATCTGTCAAAGCTTTGCCTGTTGGACGCGGTAGGCTGCGCCATCTATGGCACCACACGCCCGCTGGGCAAGATCATGACCGGTCTGGTCGACGAACTCGGCGGCAAGCCTGTGTGCAGAGTGCTGGGAACGCGCATCGAGACCAACGCGGTCAACGCCGCGATGGCTAATGGCACGCTGGGGCATTCCGAGGATTTCGACGATTTTGCCGCCGGCCACCAGGCAGTGCTGCTGATGCCCGTGGTGCTCGCCTTAGGCGAAGAACTGCATGTCAGCGGCAAGCATGCTCTGCTCTCCTACATCGTCGGTTTTGACATCACCACCAATGTCACCCACAGTATGGGAGAAGATCACTACGGCAAGGGCTGGCACAACACCTCCAGCATAGGCACCTTGGGATCCACTGCTGCGGCGGCGAAGATGCTGGGTCTGGACGAGATGCAGACGCGCATGGCCTTGGGTATTGGTGCGAGCCAGGCTTCCGGCCTGCGCGGCAACTTCGGCACGATGACCAAACCCTTCCATCCCGGCAACGCCTGTCGCGCAGCGGTCACGGCCGCCAAGATGGCACAGAAGGGCTACGAGGCCAACCCGGACATCATGGAGCATCGGTTTGGCTACGCAGCGGTGTATGGCGAGGAAATGATGAGCCTCAGCAACATTACGCGCCACCTGGGCAACCCTTGGGCTCTCATGGGCAGCGGCCGAAACGTGGCCAATGGCATTCAAATCAAGATCTGGCCCTGCTGCGGCGGCACCCACGGCGCCAACACCGCCATGACGCATCTGTTGGAGAAGCACCGCTTCAAGGCGGAGGACGTCGAATCGGTGGACATCATTACGACGCACGAGCCCTCCTGCATGGCGCCAAACCTGCGCTGGCCTAAGTCCGGTCTGCAAGGCAAGTTCTCCACCTGGTACACCGTCTCTTCCATGATTGTCGATGGCGGCAAATTGGATCTCTCCAGTTTCACCGATGAGGCGGCTAACCGACCGAGGGTCCAGGACATGCTGCGCAGGGTAAACGTTACCCAGGACCCGGATACCACGGGACGGCCCCACCGCTCGCGGGGAGGCGGGCACTGGTGGGATGTGAGCGTGACCCTGAAAAATGGCGAGCGCTTGGTCGCACCCCGCGTCGAAGCCAACGGTGGCCGCGGCGATACCTACGGTTGGGAAACCAGGGATGCTGTATTCGACAAGTTCAAGATGCTGGCTGGCGCGGTGCTCAAGCCTGCTCAGGTGGACTCGGCGCTCAATGCGATCATGGATATGGACAAAGCCCCGGATGTACGCAGCGTCGTCGACACGGCGATCCTGCCGCGCTAAGAGTGTGTCGGGCTTAGTCCCGACACACTCTTTACGCAAAACCGCTCGCAGGAAAACAGTGCAATCAGCCTCAATCAATGCGGATTCGGTTGGATCCGTATCATCATTCATGGTCTCTGGAGGTCACTTCAGCGACTTCTGTAGCAAATGTGCGGGCGGTTTTGCATTTAGCAGCCTGTCGGAGATGCAAGTCCGACAGGCTGCTAGCCTGGACAACGAGGCGTGTTGCTGCGCGACACTTGAGCCTGTACCCAAGGAGGCGCCATGGTCAGACTTTTCACCGCTGTAACGCAGATATTGACCGCAGGTTTGCTGGCGGTTCTTGCCGGCGCCGTAGTTGCCCAGCAGGACTATCCGAACAGGCCGATTCGCATCGTCGTGCCCTACCCCCCGGGCGGCTCCAACGATTTTCTGGCCCGTCTCTTCAGTCCGAAGCTCACCGAACTTCTGGGCCGGCAAATCATCGTCGACAACCGGGGCGGCGGCAACACGATCATCGGCGCCGATATCGTGGCGAAGTCCGCTCCCGATGGCTACACGCTTCTCCTG
Source organism: Betaproteobacteria bacterium (assembly GCA_016199545.1). GTDB lineage: Bacteria > Pseudomonadota > Gammaproteobacteria > Burkholderiales > SG8-41 > DSOT01. The sequence continues at coordinate 26,750 of JACQGN010000234.1, forward strand.
GCGGGCAGCGCCCAGGTCGCCATTCCTCACCTCTATCGCAATATTCCGTACGACACAATCAACGATTTCATGCCCATCGCCGGAATTGCGCGCAGCGAGTTTCTTCTTGTGGTCCATCCCTCGTTGTCGGTCAACACTGTGCGCGACCTCATCGCCTTGGCCAGGAAAAGACCGGGCGAGCTCAATTACGCCACCTCGAGCACCGGAGGCCCGACCCACCTAGGGGCCGTGCAGTTCCAGATGCTGACAGGGGTGAATATGCAGCAGGTTCCGTACAAGGGCGGCGGACCAGCGATGTTGGATCTCGTCGCCGGTCATGTGCAGCTGGGTTTTGCCAACCCGGCGGGCTCAGTTCCGTTTGTGAAAGCGGGCCGACTGAGGGCCATCGCTGTCACCGGCGAAAAGCGCCTCGAGACCTTGCCGCAAGTCCCGACGTTCGCCGAGAGTGGCCTTCCAGGATTGGCGTTGAGAAACTGGTATGCGATCACTGCGCCAGCCGGCACGCCGAAAGCGATCATCGACAAGCTATCGGCCGCAATTCTGAAAATCTCGGCCATGCCGGACATCAAGACAGCCATCACCAGGCAAGGGCTGGACAGCTTCTCCGCCACTGGTGAGCAGGTGGACGCGATGAGAAGGGAGGACTCGGTCACGGTAGCCAAAGTCATCAAGGCTGCCAACATCAGGATGCAGGACTGAAATTTCCTTCACATCGTCATTTCTTGTGCGTTGCGCGGTTGCGATCGGGGGTCGGGACGTGCACCACCCGTAAGAACTCGGTGTTGAGTGTCTGCGCGAGCCTGCGAACGGCAACGGCGATGCTGCGCGGCTGCTCCTTGACGACCAGCTCCACGCGATCGTTGTCCAATTCGCTGGCTAAACGGCTACGCTACTCCCCACGTATGCCAGCCTGCTTGATGACGCGGCTCCAGCGTTCCGTCTCGGCGCGGATGTGCGCGGCGAATTCGGAAGGCGAGCTGCCCACCGCTTCCGAGCTGTCGGCCCTCAGACGTTTACCCAGCTCGGCTGAGTGCATTGCGCTAGCGATCTCCTTCGATAGCCGCTCGACCAGCGCGCCTGGCGTGCGCTGCGGGGCGATGATGCCATACCAGTTGAGGACCACGACGCCGTTCACGCCGCTCTCCGCGAAGGTCGGCACCTCGGAAAGCGCCGGTATGCGCTTCGGTGCGGAGACCGCGAGCGCCCGCAGCCGCCCGCCCTGAAGAAAGGGCAGAGAAGACACGACGGTCGGGAAGCCGACCTGCACGAGGCCGCTGACGATGTCCCCGTACGCCGCGCCCTTGTAAGGCACGTGAAGCATGCGCGTGCCGGTGGCAGCCTGGAAGAGTTCACCCGTGAGATGGATCGGACTGCCGATGCCGGTGGACATGAACGAGAGCTTGCCAGGATGCGCCTTGAGGTGCCGCACGAGCTCCGATGCCGACTTCGCCGGCACCGCGTTGTTGACGACCATCACGTAGCCCTGCGAGGTGATCTGCGAGACCGGCGCGAAATCGCGCAGGAGGTCGAAGCGCGACTTGTAGAGCATAGGGTGGATGATCGGCGTCAGGCTCGTCGTCATGAGCGTGTGCCCGTCGGGCGCGGCGTTGGAAAGAATCTCGAACGCGACGTGACCGCCCGCGCCGGGGCGGTTGTCGACGATGGCCTGCACGCCGAACGATTCCGAGAGCTTCTGCGCGAGCCCGCGCGTGATGCCGTCCATGTTGCCGCCGGGGGTAAGCGGCACCAGGATGCGCACGGGCCGGCTTGGGTATGCCTGCGCGCTCGCAGCGCTCAGCGCGTGCAGAGACGACAGCGCCAGGAGTCCCGATCCAACGACGAGTGCGGCCGTACCGATCCCGTAGCGCCTCCCCGGCGGCGGTGCCGTGCCAGGGCATCCTGCTAGTGCCGTGCCCTCAGCCGCAGGAGCGGCGGGAAATTCGCGTCTTAACGGGCTCATGGTGGTCTCCCCTCGCATTTTGCGGAATAATTGGCAGTGCGACGAAAACAATCTTACGCGCAGCACGCATTGCAGGCTATGTGCGTGCATTGTTTCTTTCCACCGGACATGCACAAATGACCCGATTCAAACCACTGCCCGAAAGCGAAATGACCGAAGCGCAGCGCAAAGCCGCCCAGGAGTTGGCCACCGGGCCGCGCGGGCGCATGAACCCCGATGGCCCCAACGCGCTCCTGCTGCGCAGTCCCGGCCTGATGTCGCGCACGCAGAAGGTCGGCGAATATCTACGCTACCAGAGCTCGCTGCCGGCGCGGCTCAACGAGTTCGCCATCCTCGTGACCGCGCGCCAATGGGACGCACAGGTCGAGTGGATCGCGCACCACCCGCTCGCGCTCAAGGCGGGGCTCGACCCTTCGGTAGCCGAGGAACTCGCGCAAGGCAAGCGGCCCGCCGCGATGAAGGAAGACGAAGCCGCCATCTACCAGTTCTGCAAGGAGCTGCACGAGAACAAAGGCGTAAGCGACCGTACCTTCAAGGCCGTGGCAGACAGGTTCGGAGAGCGCGGGGTAATCGATCTGATCGGCCTCACCGGCTACTACACCATGCTTGCGATGGTGCTCAACGTCGGGCAGCAGCCGCTGCCCGGTGGTGTGGCGCCGCCGTTGCCGATGCTGAAGTAACACAAACCGCGGGCATCAAGCAGTATGGTCTGCCGGGATCATAGGGCGTTCCCCGCGGCGTGTCCTTCGGCCGTCGCAGCGAGTACGCCTCGCGCCAATGCGCAGTCGCCGACCACGTGCACCTCGATGCCCGCGGCACGAAGCGGCCCAGCCAGGTCGTCCTGGGGCGCGCGCGGGGTCGAGTAGGCGACGAACGCGACGTCCTGGATCACGTTGACCTCGCTGCTGTAGACGTTCGCGTATTCCAGCTTCTCAGTGGGCGCCGCGGCCCAGAGCGGCTCGGCGAGCGGGATGACTTCGATGCGTTTCTCGTGAAAGCGCCGAATGATCCCCTGGCGCGTGACGAGCGAGGTCTTCTGCGCGATGTATTCCCGCGCCGTCACGAGAAAGACGCGGTCGAAAATCCTCCGCAGCAGTTCCGCCGACGCGTAAGTCCCTTCAGTGTGATCCATGTCGAAGATGACCGCACTGCCCGCCCGGCGCCCGGGATTGTCGAGAATATCCTGCATGGCACTGCGCAAGTCGGGTACCCAACCCGCCTCGCGCGGCATGCGTGGCGGGTGCAGCATGCGCGAGCCAGCCGCGAGGACCACGGCATGAGGCTCGCGCGAAATTACATCTGCAGCGCTCGCCTCGACGCCAAGCTCGAATTGCACACCTGCTTTGTGTGCGGCGTTGAGCTGATACCCGTAGATGTTGGCGAGCGTATGCCCCCCGGGTAAAAGCGCGTGCAGCCGCGTCTTGCCGCCGACTTCGGAAGACCTGCCGAAGGCCGTGACTTCGTGTCCCCTCGCCGCCGCAACCCACGCAGCCTCCAGCCCGGCAACGCCGGTCCCGATCACCACCACACGGCGTTTCCTCGCCGCGGGGGCAGGCCACCAGTCGGCCTCGTCCGGTTCTGCAACGCGCGGGTTGTTGATGCACGCGATCGGCTTGAGTTGTGTATTGATCGTGTCCCAGCAGATGTTGCAGAAGACGCAAGAGCGAATTTCGCGCGTGCATCCCTGTGCGGCCTTGAGCGGCCATGCTGCATCCGCCAACAGAGGGCGGCCCAGCGCAACCAGCTCCGCATCCCCCGAGGCGACGATGCGCTCGGCTTCAGCAGGCTGCGCGATCTTGCCGAGTGCAACAAGCGGCACACCGTTGAGGGCGGGACGCAGCCCGCGCATGAGGTCCAGCCATGGCAAGGCGGCCTCGTTCGCGTCTGGCAGATGTCGCTCGAGCGCGAGTCCATGCGTACCCTGCGCGAAACACACGTAGTCAACCTCGCGCGAGGCCGTCAGGCGCGATGCGACGATCGCGGCTTCCGCGGGCCCGATGCCGCCCGGCACCCAGTCGTTGCCCGGGAGCTTCAACCCGATCAGAAATTCGCGGCTGCACGACGCGCGGATCGCGGTAATGAGCTCGCGCAGAAACCGCGTGCGCCCATCCCAGTCACCGCCATAGTCATCAGTGCGCTCGTTTGACCAGGGCGACAGGAACTGGTGAAAAAGGTGTCCGTGACCGCCGGAAATTTCCACACCGCTGAACCCGCATCGCTCGAGCCGGGCCGAAGACGCAGCGAAGTCCTCGATCATCGAATGGATCTCGCCCGCGGTGAGTGCGTGCGGCACGGTCCAGGAGAGATCGTCCGGCAGCGCTGACGCGCCGATCGTGTGGGCGCCGACGCCGGTGTTGTGGCGGCCGCGTCCGGGGTCCTGTAGCTGTCCGAGCAAACGGCAGTCCTCGGACTCGACGGCCTCCGCCCAGCGCTTGAGTTCGTCCAGATTATCGTCGTTCCATGCCCGCGCCCGGTACGACACGTGCTGGTGGCGCGCCATGCTGATGGGCTCGGTGACGATCAGCGCTGCGCCGCCGTGTGCGCGCGCGGCGTGGTAGTCGATCAGCCGCATGGTCACGCGCGTGCTCTCCGCCATGTGCGTGTTCATGGATGCGTGCACGATGCGGTTGCGCAGCGTTCTCGCGCCAAGCCTGAACGCAGAAAAGAGCGACGGGTACAGCGTTGGAGTATTCATCGGATTGCAACGGAGGGTTCCATGATTTAGACTCGATACTCGAGCGTTCGAGCCGCACTGACGATACCGGATGCGGCCCCGCAGGGTCAACGAGGTTCATCGTGCGTTCATTCTGTCCTACAGGATGGTTTCTGGGAATGTGTCTCCTGCCAGTCGTCGCCCACGCGCAGGAGTATCCCACACGCCTTATTCGAATAATCGTTGCCCAGGCGCCGTCCTCGGGGCCCGATCTCGCCGCGCGCACGCTCGGACAAAAGCTCACCGAATCCTGGGGGCAACAAGTCATTGTCGACAATCGTCCGGGGGCAAACGGGATCATCGGAGGAGAACTGGTGGCGAAGGCGAAGCCCGACGGTTATACGCTTCTGCTGGGTGTGCCGAGCGCCCTTACCGTCAACCAGTTCGTCTACAAGAAGATGCCGTACGATCCGGTGCGCGATCTGGCGCCGGTCACTCAGATCGCGACCAATACGTTCGGCGTCGTGGTCACGCCCACGCTGCCGGCCGCCTCGATCAAGGCGCTTGTTGCGCTCGCGAAATCGCGCCCCGGCGAGCTCATCTACGCCTCCGCCGGCATCGGGAACCTGACGCATCTGGCGGGGGAGCTTTTTTCGCAAGCGGCCGGGGTGAAGATGCTGCACGTCCCCTACAAGGGAACGACGCCCGCGCAAGTCGACTTGATCAGCGGACAGGCCGCGCTCATGTTCGTGCCAATGCGAGGCGTAGCGGAGCACGTCAGCGCGAGGAAAGTCCGGCTGCTGGCGACTTGCGGAGACAAACGCGATCCCGCTTTCCCCGATTTCCCCACGCTGATGGAATCGGGATATCCCGGGGTGGTCATGATCGGCTGGAACGGTCTGCTCGCCCCCGCGGGCACGCCGGCGGACATCGTTAACAAGCTCTCGCGCGAGATTGGCCGCCATCTCAGCGTACCCGAATTTCGCGATCGCATGGCGAGCCTGGGAGCCGATCCCTCCCCGAGCACGCCGGAAGCATTCGCTGCGTTCATCCGGGCAGAAGCCGCGAAGTGGCAGAAGGTGATACGAGCGATCGGGCTCGAGCACAGCCAGTAAATCTTGTTTTGTTGGGTTAGTCCGCACGCGCGCCGTGATAGTGTTGCACTGCGCTCACGCATTGAGGAGATCGATATGGGTGTTAGTGAAGAACGGTTGGCCAAGTTCGTTACAGAAACAAGCGAAGACGCGATCCCGCCCGAGTCCTATCGCGCAGCCCTCCAGGCATCGTTTGACTGTGTCGGGGTTGCACTTGCGGGTGCAGCCCAGCCGCACGGCAGGATGATCGTCGATTTCGTGGACGAGCAGGGAGGAAAACCTGCCTGCACGATCATCGGCAATAAGCTGCGCACATCCTCCTACCTGGCGGCGCTCGCTAACGGGACGCTCGGCCACGCGCTCGACTACGACGACATGGGCGGCTTCGGGCACCCCTCCGTGGTGCTGCTGCCTGCCGCGCTCGCCGTCGGCGAGCTGCTCGGCAAGTCCGGACGCGACGTCTTGAGCGCCTACGTCATCGGCTTCGAGGTCGCAATCCAACTGCGTCGAGGCTCGGACAACGCGCAAGGCCTGACGGGATTCCACTCCACAGCCATATTCGGCACCATGGGCGCGACCGCCGTGGCTGCACGGCTGATGGGGCTCACCAAACAGCAGACGCTCATGGCGTTTGGTCTCGCCGGCTCCATGCCGAGCGGCATCCTCCAGAACTTCGGCACGCACACCAAACCGCTGCATGCGGGAATGACATGCCGCTCAGGCGTGATGGCGGCAGCGCTCGCCGGGCGCGGCTGGCTTGCCACGGATTCATTTCTCGAGAGCAAAGTCGGCTGGGCGCATGCCTATCTGGGCGAGGGGAAATACGATCCGGATGCGATGACTGCCGACCTCGGCAAGGTGTGGCTCAGCAAGAACAGCATCGTCATCAAGAAGTACCCCTGCTGTGGATCGAATCACAGCGCACTCGATGCCCTGATTCCGATATTGACCGAAAACAAGATCGGCCTGGACGACGTGGCGCGTGTGGACGTGGACAACGTCCCCGCGATCTCGCACGTGCTCCTGCACCCGAATCCCGCTTACGGATTCCAGGGCAAGTTCTCGCTCCACTACAACATCGCCACGGCACTCGTCGACAGGAAGATCAATATCGCGAGCTTCTCGGACGACGCATACAATCGACCCGAGTACCGCGCCGCGCGGGAAAAAACGCAAGTCAACGTCATAAGCAACTGGCACCCGGATTACGAGCACCATCCCACCTACAATCCGGTCAGCGTCACACTGAAAGACGGCCGAAAGCTCACGAAGCGCGTCAACCGGCACACGATGCACGGCGCCCCTGCCGATCCGCTTTCCGAGCAGGAACTGAAAGACAAGTTCCGTTACTGCGCACGCATGCGCCTGCCCGATGCACAGGTGGAGGAAGCCGTCAACGCCTGGTGGAGCCTGGACCGCGCATCCAAGCTCACCGAGGCGTTGGCGTCCGTCACGCCCCGGTAGTCGCCTCGCGCCCAGAGGCGCTACCGTCATGGCACTGATGTGGCAACGCCTCGGATCGTGAAGGGCTTGCCGTTCATGCGAGGTCGCGCAGGGATGCTGAAAAAGCATTCGGCTTGGGGCGCATTCGTGACTGCACTGATGGTTGGCGCTCCCGGCGCGGTGCAGGCACAGGCCGCATTTCCCGGCAAGCCGATACGCATTGTCACGGCGGCCGTGGGCGGGACCAGCGATTTCACCGCGCGGCAACTGGCGCAGGGCCTCGGCAGCAGCTTCGGGCAGCAGGTGATCGTCGACAACCGGGGCGGGGCGAGCGGCATGATCGCGGCGCAGATCGTGGCGAAGTCGCCGCCCGATGGCCACAACCTGCTGCTGTTCACCAGCCCGCTCTGGCTGTTGCCCCTGCTACAGGACAACGTGCCGTACGATCCGGTGAGAGACTTCGCGCCCATTTCGATGACCGACCGTTCTCCCAGCGTGCTCGTCGTGCATCCTTCGCTGCCGGTGAAATTCGTTCGCGAGCTGATTGCCCTGGCAAAAGCGCGGCCCGGTGAACTCAATTATTCACGGGCATCAGCGGGCGGCCCGTCTCATCTCTCGGCCGAACTGTTCAAGTCCATGGCAGGAGTCAACTTAGTACAAGTACCTTACAAAGGTGGCGGCCCGGCTATGCTTGCCCTGCTCGGCGGCGAAGTGGAGCTGACTTTCGCGAGCGCAGGAGCCGCGGCCGCGCCGCTCAAGCAGAGCCGCGTGCGTGCGCTGGCCGTGACGACTGCCGAGCCGTCGCGGCTGTTTCCCGGATTGCCCACCATTGCCGCCTCTGGCCTTCCCGGATTCGAGGCGGTTCTGGTGAACGGCCTGTTTGCTCCGGTGGGAACACCGGCATCCGTCATCAGCATGCTGAATCGGGAAGTCGCTCAGTTCCTGCGCAAAGCCGAAGCCAAAGAGCGGTTTTTCAGCACCGGGATGGAGGCTGTCGGCAGTTCTCCCGCGGAATTGGAGTCGGTCGTCAAGTCCGACATCGCAAAGTGGGGCAAGATCATCAAGACTGCCAGGATTCGCATCGAATAATTCCCACAGTCAGCCACGGGGCGACATTCATCGACGCGCAATCCGGCAAAACGTTCCGGAACGCAATTATCAGCGGGAGGTTGAACATGAAGTTGCCGTAGAATAGCTTATTGCTGGCGCTGTTGTCGGCGCCGTTCGTTCACTCCGGCATTGCCGCCACCCAAGACCGCGCTGCTGCCGATGGTGCTGACAGTGCATCCCTCGGTGCCGGTGAAAACAGTCAAGGAACTGGTGGTGCTTGCCAAGGCAAAAGCGGAAAGCCTGAAATACGGGTCCGCTGGCAACGCCAGCGCAAGCCACCTGGTGACCGAGCTTTTCCTTGACGTGGCCGGCGTCAAGATCCTGCACGTGCCGTACAAAGGCGGCGGCCCGCAAGTCGTTTCGACGCTCAGCGGAGAGATCTCGGTCGCGTTCATTCCGATCCCCAATTCGCTGCAACACATCAGGGGCGGCAGGCTGGTGGCCCTCGGCGTCAGCACCCTGAAACGCGATTCCACGCTCCGCGACATTCTGACCATCGCCGAGGCCATCGGCATTCCTGACTTCCAGGTGTCCGAGTGGCACGGCGTAGTTGTCCCGGCAGGAACACCCCCTGCCGTGATCAACCGGCTGCACCAGGACATCGCCAGGGTGCTGGCGCGATCCGACGTCAGGGAACGTCTTCAGGCCACCGGCGCGCACGTTGTGGGTGGCACGCCCCAGGAGATGGCGGCGTTCGTAAAGAGGGAATTCGCCCGCTGGTCGAAATTGATCAAGTCGGTAGGCATCCGCGTGGAATGACGGTCGGAACGCGGCTTGAATCTTTGCGCCGGAGCAAGGCTTGTCACCGCATGAGGTTTGCGTTGTGACCGGCGCTATTGATCTGCATACCCACGTCGTTCCGCCCAATATCATCGCCGCGATGCTGCGCGAGAAGGAGCAGATCCGCGGCAGTACTGCGCGCTTCCTGCTCGGGGAATCCCGTTGAGATGGACAAGCCCAAAGTAGCCATGGTCATCGGGGCCAGCGGGGTCACAGGCAACCCGCTCGCCGAACAACTGGCGCTGGCCGGCTGGAAGGTCTACGGCGTGTCGCGGCATCCGCCACAGTTGCGGGGCGGCCCGCACGCGCAATTCCACCATCTCCCGGCCGACCTCACCGACGGCCGCGCGGCGCGTGCCGTGCTCGCCGGCTGCACCGACGTCACGCACGCGTTTCATTGCGCCAACGACGCACGCCCCGACACGAGGCTCGCGATGATCGGCAACGCGCTTGATGTCATCGAAGCGGTTGCGCCGGGGTTTGCCAATATCAACCTGCTGCAGGGCACGAAGTACTATGGCAGCTACCTGGGGCCGTTCAAGACGCCGGCGAAGGAGACCGACCCGCGCGTGCCGGGCGGCGATTTTTATTACGCCGAGGAAGACCTGGTGACGGGGCGGCAGCAGGGCAAGCGCTGGACCTGGACCGCAGTGCGGCCGACGGCGGTGTGCGGTTATGCGGCCGGAAACCCGGTTAATCTCGCCACGGTGCTCGCAATTTACGGGTCGCTCTTGCGCGAGCTTGGTCAGCCGTTCGGGTTTCCCGGCACGGCTGCCTGCTTCAATGCGCTGATCCAGGTGATCGACGCCGAGCTGCTGGCGCGATCGGCGATCTGGGTGTCGACGACGGCGGGCTGCGGCAACAAAGCGTTCAACGTAAGCAATGGCGACATGTTTCGCTGGAAATACATGTGGCCGGCGCTCGCCGGATTCTTCGGGCTCGAAGCGGCCGGGCCGCAGCCGTACTCGTTGAAGCAGTTCCTGTCTGACAGGCAGCCGCTGTGGCAGGCGATGACCCGCAAGTACAGCCTCAAACCGTTTCCGTTCGAGCGCACGCCGGACTGGGTGCAGGGATCGTTCTCGCCGCCCAATTCGCGCCTGGCGTGCGAGTACGACTTCATTTCCGACACGTTGAGAGTGCGGCAGAGCGGCTTCTCCGAAGTCATCGACAGCGAGCAGATGTTTCGCGGCATGTTCGAGCGCTTCAGGAGCGAGAAACTGATTCCCTGAGTCAATTACCGACGCAGTTTTACCTCGGTAGGTCCCGGAAAGTCCCGTTGCAATGTGTCTGCCGGATCGTCATCCAGATTCGCCAGCCCTTCGAGCGCCAGTCCGAAACCCTGCATATCCAGCATTTTACGCCGCAGACCCTGGACCAGCAGGGTACGCGCGTGACGCGTCACCAGCGGCGGCTTGGCAGCGAGCATTTCGGCCAGCTCCCATGCGCGGGCCATGAGCTTGTCCTTGGGCAGGATCTCGTGCACCATGCCAAGTTCCAATGCCTGCCTGGCCGTGATTTTTTCGCTGGTGAGCAGGAAATACCGCGCGCGGCTCAGTCCCATCACGATCGGGTAGATGACGTGCGCGCCGTCGCCGGGCACGGTATCGCACAGCATATGGCCGTCCTGAAATTCGGCGTGCTCGGCGGCAAGAACGATGTCGCAGAGGAAAATCAGATCGCCATGCTTGAGAGCCGGACCGTTGACGGCGCAAATGACAGGCACGTCGATATCGAGCAGACTCATCTGCATGTGCCGGCCCTTCCAGTTCGACCGCTCCCACCCGCGGGGGCTCCGCGGCGGCGACTTGCCTGACGGCGGTGGGCCGGAAAAGGCATCGCCCGCACTTGTCCAGATCACCACCTTGTTTTCGACGTCGCTACCGATGTCATGAAAGGCTTCGCCGAGATGGTAATAGATGCCGGGGTACGCTTCGGGGTCGATGTAAGACCACTGAAGCGTGCCGCCCCTGGAATGGGTGGTCATCAGAAGTATCCCGTTGCGCCGTTCCATGCGAATGCACGGGTACTTCTGCGAATATTCGTCGAACGTCAGCATCACAACCCTCCTTGTTAACGATGCGATAATCCGTCAGCCTGCGACTCTGCCGCGCCGAGCCCGCGCGCCGGGAGCCGCCGGGAGCGCGCTCGCACAGCGAGCATAAAGGGGGTCGGAGTAACTTTTCTCGGGCATTCGCGTCTGAAATCTTACTTCGTCCCTGATTTTTGCTCGTAAAATCCCAGCCCGCTCGCCGCGAGAATAGGGGGACACGAAGCTATCGTTGGCAGCCGTTCGCGATGCGCTAGGAGTGTGTCGGACTTAGCTCC
>JACQGN010000235.1 GCA_016199545.1 Betaproteobacteria bacterium
GCTTCGCGCACTTCGTCGAGCTTGAACGGCTTGATGATTGCCGTGACTAGTTTCATTGTATTTCCCCGTGGAAAAAGGGCCGGGATGACCAGCCCCAAGTTTCAGGTCCTTAGAAAGTCTTCTGAATGTAAACGGTGCCGGTGGAGCTGGCGATGTTGCGCGGGAACACCCCGCCTTCGGCGATGCTGCCATACCCGAGCGGATTGGCGCCGGCCGTGTCGGTATAGAAGGCACCGATGGTGAAGTCCTTGGGCAGCGCGTACGAGAGTCCGATCTTCCAGTCCGCGTACGAGAAAAGGCTGTTGTTACTCGCGCCGCCGGCGTTACGCGGGTCCGTGCCCTTGTATTTCTGCTTGCCCCAGTGCGCGATGAGCGTGAAGCCATTGAGGGGTTTCACGAAATCGCCGAGCGGGACGTTTGCGCTGATATCGAGATACCAGGTGCCCTCAGAATCGCGCACGGTGAAGGTCTCGTCCTTGACGCTGTACGAGTATTTGGCGGTCAGCCACTTCCAACCGAGCCCGCCGTAGACCTCCCAGGTGTGCGCTTTGGTAGCCAGTGCAATGGCAGGGTTTGCATCGCCGGGGTACCAGTAGTAGAGCGTGCCGACATCGTAGGAGAAATCGGTTTTGCCGAATGTGCCCTTGTAGCCGCCGTAAAAATCCCACTCGAGACTACCGCTCCTGCTATACGCCGGCGGCGTGCCGTCGCGCAGCCAACTGATGTTCGACGCCCAAGTGCCGGCATAAAATCCGCTCGAATGGCTGTAGTCGAAGCCGCCCTGCAGGGCTGGGTCGCGGTCGGTCTGCGTGAGACCGCGGAAGATATATTGACTGTACAACCCGACATTACCCGTCAGCGTGTGTGGCGAGGCGGGGGCCGCTTGAGCCTGGGCCATAGCTGCTCCCGGAAAGAGCGCTGCGGCAACTGCACCCGCCATGATGGTTTTTTTGGACATATCGACCCCTTTCTATTAGGAATGAATTGCGCAAACAGCGCACCACTTAAAAGCAACTAACATGCCAAAATACATTGCCCTAAACATCAATGAGATACTTCAATTCATAGCAAGATCAAAAAACCTGAGATGCACCATAATGGAGCAGATGCCGCACCATTTATGTGCATGATGACTTTTTTGGCACGTGCGGCCTCGCGCTTTCGGCTTTCCCCGGATAAGGGAGGCTGCTGCTAGACTGATTCGTGAGAAACGAGGGGATAGACATGGCGGACAAGAAACTGCTTGACGAAATCAATGAGCGGATGAAAAGCGTTCTGGCGCAAAGCCCGGCGGCTGACATCGAGAAGAATCTGCGCGTGATGCTCGCGGCGTGGTTCAGCCGGCTCGATCTCGTGACGCGCGAGGAATTCGACGTCCAGCGCGAGGTGTTGCGGCGGGCCCAGGACAAGGTGGCGCAACTCGAAGCGAGGCTCGCCGAAATCGAAGCCAGGATGAAGGAGGAAGGCAGTAAGCGGTAGGCGGTAAGCGGTAAGCAGTAAGTAGGTTGGGCTGAGCGACGCGATGCCCAACACCTTGCATGTTGGGTTTCGACCGTACCGGCTCAACCCGACCTACGAACTCCCCCTTCCTTCTTCGCTTTCCTCCCGCAATTCCCTGTCGGCACGTTCGCCGGTTCAGGCGTTACTTCCTCAATCCTCAATCCTCAATCCTCAATCCTGAATCCCGAATCCTCGTCGCCCCATGTCCCTCGCTGTCCTCTACAGCCGCGCCCTCACCGGCATGGATGCGCCGCTCGTCACGGTCGAGGCGCACCTTGCGAATGGGCTGCCGAGCTTCACGGTCGTCGGGCTTCCAGAGACCGAGGTGAAGGAAGCGAAGGATCGGGTGCGGGCGGCACTGCAGAACGCACATTTCGAGTTTCCGGCGCGCCGCATCACGGTCAATCTCGCCCCCGCGGACCTGCCCAAGGAGAGCGGACGCTTCGACCTGCCGATCGCGCTCGGCATCCTCGCTGCGTCCGGCCAGTTGCCTCCGGACGCGCTGAGCGACTACGAATTTGCGGGAGAACTTGCGTTGACCGGTGAGTTGCGGCCGGTGCGGGGCGCGCTGGCGATGACGTTGTCTACCGCGCGTGACGGCCGCGGGTTCGTATTGCCGCGGGATAACGCGGCGGAAGCGGCACTGGTGGAAGGCGCCAGGGTCTATCCGGCGCGCTCGCTGCTCGCGGTGTGCGCGCATCTTGCGGGCGCCGAGCCGCTGCAGCGCTACACCGATGGGCACACTTCAACGGCGCCCGACTACCCCGATCTTGCGGAGGTCAAGGGTCAGCGTCACGCCAAGCGCGCGCTGGAAGTCGCCGCGGCCGGCGGGCACAGCATGATCATGGTCGGCCCGCCGGGAACCGGCAAGACGATGCTTGCATCGCGGCTGCCGGGCATCCTGCCGCCGATGACGCAGCAGGAAGCGCTCGCTGCCGCGGCGGTACGGTCGCTCGGCAGCAGCGGATTCGACCTCGCGAGCTGGCGCCGGCGGTCGTTTCGCGCGCCGCATCACACGGCTTCGGGCGTGGCGCTGGTTGGCGGCGGCGGGAATCCACGCCCGGGCGAGATTTCGATGGCGCTGCACGGCGTGCTGTTTCTCGACGAGTTGCCCGAGTTCGGCCGTCAGGTGCTCGAAGTGCTGCGCGAACCGCTGGAGTCCGGGCGCATCACGGTCTCGCGCGCGGCGCGCCAGGCGGACTTTCCGGCGGAATTTCAACTCGTGGCCGCGATGAATCCCTGCGCCTGTGGCTTCCTGGGGCATTACTCGGGCCGGTGCAGGTGCACCCCGGACCAGGTTGCGCGGTATCGTGCACGCATTTCGGGACCGCTGCTCGACCGCATCGACATCCAGATCGAAGTCCCCGCAGTGCCGCCGGAAGATTTGTCGCACGCGATGAGCAGTGAATCATCAAGCGTGATCCGCGAGCGCGTCACGCAGGCGCGCGCGAGAATGATCGCCCGTCAGGGAAAAGAAAATGCGCGGATCGCCACGCGTGAGATCGAGAAGTACTGCACACCCGAGGAGAAAGGTGCGACACTACTGAAACAGGCGATCAGCAGACTGGGGCTTTCAGCGCGCGGGTATCATCGCATTCTGAAAATCGCCCGCACGATTGCGGATCTTGCCGGTGTGGAGCGCGTCGCGGTTTCCCATGTGGCGGAAGCGATTCAGTACCGGAGATTCGATCGCGCGTAAAACCAAATGACCGGACTCATCCAGACGAGGTGATAAGTGAACGCCACCGAGACAGTCGCGCGGTTCATAGCGAACACCTGCTACGAGAACATCCCCCGCCCCGTCCTTGATGCCACGCGGACGATCATCCTCGACGGCGTCGCCAACGTCCTCGCAGGATCCACGCAGCCGGTGCTCGAGCACATCCGGCGCTACGTGGACCGACTGGGCGGACGCCCCGAGTGCACGGTAGTCGGCTCGCCGTTACGCACCAACCCCCCGCTCGCGGCCTTCGCCAACGGCGCGGCCATGCACGTCCTGGATTACGAGCCCCAGGGGATTCCCTCCACTCACGGAACGTCCACCCTCCTGCCGGGCATCCTGGCGCTCGCGGAGGTGAACGGCGCTTCGGGACGGGCTGTCGTGACGGCATTCGCCGTGGGATGGGAGATCCAGCAGCGCATCGCCATGGCTGCGCGAAAGGCGGAGTCGCGGCCGTTCCACCCTCCCGGCATCTACGGCCCTCCCGCGTGCGCATCAGGCTGCGCCAATCTCCTTGGCCTTGACGAGCACAGGGTGCGGATGGCTTTGGGCATTGGCGCATCGAGGACCGGGGCGCTCTTCGCCAACAACGGCACCATGACCAAGTCCACCCATCCCGGCAACGCCGGCAGGATGGGCGTGGAAGCGGCGATGCTGGCGGCCGACGGGTTTACCGCCAACGATTCGATCTTCGAAACGGTCCGCGGTTATGTCGAGACCCTCTTCGGCAATGAGTTCGTGTGGGACGACCTGCTGGGCGGACTGGGCGAGCGGTGGAACCTCCAGCAGCACGGGTTCAACATCAAGCGCTACCCGGCCCAGATCGCCATGCAGTGGGCGACCGAGTCGGTGGTGCTGCTGCGCGAGAAGAATGGCATCCGTGCGGAGGACGTGGAGTGGCTTGAACTGGAGGTTTCCTCGCGGCGTCCCGGCCTGTCGCGCCCTGCGCCTGCGACAGGACTCGAGGGCAAGTTCAGCTTCGAGTATGTCGCCGCGCTGGCTCTGACCCAAGACCATGTCGGCATCGACTCCTTCTCCGACGCGGCTCGGTTCTCCGCCCCCGTGGAAGCCGCGCTGAAGAAGATCCGCCTGAAGCCGAACCCCGACATTTCGACGGCGACCACGGACACGTGGGTGCAGGCCCGCGCAGGCCTCAAGGACGGCAGGGTCCTGATCGAGCGGTGCGACGCCTACCGGGGCGCCGCGCGCAACCCCATTGGACGGGATGCGCATCTGGTGAAGGTGAGGGACTGCATGCGCCGCGCACTGCCGGAGCCGGCGATGGAGCGGTTGATCGCTCTGGTTGAGGGACTGGAGGAACTCAAGGATGCCCGGGTATTGGCAAGGGCGCTGGTGGGAGAGTAGCGTACCGTAAAGAGGAAGCACGCAAATGAAAGCAGTCGTATGCAAGGCCTGGGGCCCCCCGGAGTCGTTAGTCATCGAGGACCGTCCCCCGCTTGAAGCCGAGCCGGGCAAGGTTGTCGTGAGCGTGAAGGCGGCCAGCGTCAAATTCTCGGACACGCTTCTCATTCAGAACAAATACCAGACCAAGCCCGCGCTGCCTTTCGTCCCGGGATCCGAAGTCACGGGGGTGCTGAAGTCGATCGGCGCGGGCGTGGAAGGCTGGAAGGTCGGCGACCGGGTCAGTGCCCAGACGACCTACGGCGGCTATGCTGAAGAAGTGATCGCCGAGCCCGACCGCTTGGCTGCGATTCCCGAGTCGATCGATTTCGCGAGCGCCACGGGCCTGTCGTCCACCTATGGCACATCGTATTACGCGCTTACCGATCGTGGTCAGCTTCGCGCCGGTGAGACATTGTTGGTGCTGGGTGCTGCGGGAGGCGTAGGTCTTGCCGCGGTCGAGATTGGCAAGGTGCTCGGCGCCAGGGTAATCGCTTGTGCTTCAAGCGAGGAGAAGCTCGCGGTGTGCCGCGGGCACGGCGCCGATGAAACGATCAATTACGTCAGCGAGGATATGCGCGCCCGCGTGAAGGCGATCACCAAGGGCAACGGAGTCGATGTGATCTACGACCCGGTCGGTGGCCCGTACTCGGAGCTGGCGCTGCGGGACATGGCGTGGGGCGGGCGTCATCTGGTCATCGGGTTTACAGCCGGTGACATACCCAGGATTCCGCTCAACCTGCCGCTCATCAAAGGCTGCAGCATCGTCGGCGTGTGGATCGGCGCCTTCGCCAAACGCGACCCTGCGCGCCATCGTGCCCATGCCATCGAACTTTGGAAGTGGTTCGCCGAGGGGAAGATCAAGCCTCACATCTCGGGAAAGTATCCGCTCGAGAAGGCCGCGGATGCACTCAATGCGCTGGCCGGGCGCAAGGTGGCGGGCAAGGTGGTGTTGACGACTGAAACGTAGCAGGCCTGTTCTTCAGCCTTCTACTCTTCCGCCGGCAAGTATCCGCTGGGGACGATGCATGCCCCCGCGCCTGCCGCGGTCACATCGCCCTTCTGGTTCGTCGCGCTCACCTCCACGCTCACCCGGCAGCCATCGGCTTCCTTGGCGATGCCGGTGACCTTGCCGGTAAAGGTGACAGAGTCCCCCGGACGCACCGGACGCAGAAACCGCAAATCCACGACGCCGCCACGGTTGTAGACGTCTGCGCCGAAGTAGCGCCGCAACATTTCTATGGCAAACGTCAGGGACATGCGCCCGGACGCAACCGTGCTGCGCGTGCCCAGCGTATGACGGGCGGTCTCCAGATCGGTAAACTGGCTCGGGCCCGTCGCGCCGCCGCTCTTCTCGAAGCTATTGATCGCTTCTTGCGTCATGTTCTTGGTCAGCGGGGGTAACGGGTCGCCCACCTTGTGGCTGCGCGCTATTGCCATTTCTTGCCTACCTCCGCGGGCTGCTTGAGCTCATGGGTGATGACGCGATCCAGCAGACGGCCATCCTCGTCAACCGAGACCGCTTCGGTGACGATGTAGTTCTTGCCGCGGCGCGCGTACTTGTCGGCGATCCACGCCTGGACAGTGATACGCTTGCCGGGGATAGGCGGGTTGTAGCAATGGAAAGCGCACCGCGCATTCACCGAGCCGTTGTCGTGGTAAACCAGGTGATACGGGCGTACGTCCACTTTTTGTGAGATGGTGGGAAAGGCCGCCTCGGGATCCATGACTCCCGTGCGGAATTCGTCGATCATCTCCTGAGTCAACACGTAGGATAAGGTGGGTAGTTTCTCGCCGATCTCAAGCGCCTCCCAGTCCAGCAGCTTGGTTTTGTTTTCTCCATGCGTCTGCGCCATGCTGATTTCCTCTCTGTCGAAAGTTCAATAGTCCCAGAAAGAGCGATTAGCCACAGAGATCACAGAGGAAAATCAAGGACGCAAATACTTACCATGCCTCACCAATTTGGTGCGTTGGCGTTAATGATTCAAGTCCTTGAATCTCTCTGTGTTCTCTGTGTCCTCTGTGGCTGAATTGCAGTTTCCGGATAGTACATGAGTTCGGGGATCAGGCGAATCACCACATTTGCCCGAGGAGTTCCACCAGCTCGGACGGGTCCTTCACTTTGCGCGCATTCTGGTGCAGGTAGAAATCACCCATCGCATCGCGTGCGATGCGCTCGATGTCCTGCTGCGGAATGCCGGCATCGCGAAGCCGCACGGGCATTCCGAGGCTGCGATAGAAGTCATCGATGAAATCCGGAGCGCGCTTTGCCTCTTCCTTCTCCGGCAGCCCGTCCCCGACGCCCAGCGCCTGCGCCAGCCGAGCGAGCCCGGCAGAGGTCTGCTCCAGATTGAATCGCATGCCCCACGCCGTCGTCAGCGAATACGAATCGCCGTGGCTCACGTTCGGGTACAGTGTGTCGATGACATGGCCGAGCGAGGAAATGATGCCGAATGCACGCCCGCGCATTGCGTCGAGCGCCCGGTTGCTCAGGAACGATGCCGCGACAAGATTCATGCGTGCCGTCGTGTTGTTCGGGTCCGTGCGGATGAGCGGCAGGCTCGCCAGGGATAGCCGCAGGGCGTGCAGCATATCCCCGTGCGAAACGGGATTGGTTCGCGGCGCGGCTGCGCCGGTCAGTATGCCGCTTAACGCCGATGCCGCGGTGCTCAGATAGAGATCGGCAGGGGCGGTCAGCAGGGCATCATCATCCCAGATCATCGCGAACGGACGCGTCCTGGGGTCGAAGAGTTCCAGGCGGTGATGGCTCTCGATATCCTTGACTGCCGTGCCGGCCCGCGTCATCGCGGTGCTCGGTGTGGTCACCACCAGGATGTTCGGGATTTTCGGCGCCATCAGCCTGGGGCTCACTGGCGCCTGGCCGGGCGGGTATTGCGTGCAGATCTCGTGGATATCGCCCTTCTCTGCCAGCAGGATGATGATCGCGCGGGCAGTTACCATGGCGCTGCCGCCGCCGACGGCCACGATGAGGTCGGCCCTGGCCTCGCGCGCGGCAGCGGTACCCGCCAGCACCGACGGCAGCGGTGACGACGCTCCGACCGCGTCGAAGACGCCCGCGAACCTGTCGCCGAGGTTTGCCTTGACGCGGGCAACCAGATCGGTCTTGTTCGCAACCGATTTGCCGCAGACAACAAAGGCGCGCTTTGCTTTGGCGCGATCGACCTCCCCGCGAAGTTGATCCAGGGTGCCCTTGCCGGCATGGACGCTCAACGGGAACGAGCGGTAACGAAAAGGGGTCACGGCTTCCATCCGGAGGCTCCTCGCGCGGTTTCGTAAGGTCTGCGTGCGTATGATATACGGGCCCGCTGCGGGGGGAAAGCGCGGCTCGTGCCTGCAAGTTGTGGAGCGATGCGTTCTTCGGCACACTACGGCAATGCGTGCACTGCTGCGGGACGAACTGACGTTGCATCATGGTCACACAATGCGTACATTTCCAGGGAAGTCTATGAATGGGTTCTGTCCGCTCGAGAAATCTTCCGGGGGTGATCGGTCATGGAACACAGTGGTAATCACCCTATGAGCCGGCTGCCGCTCAAGGGAATGCACGTCGTCGAATTCGGGCAGATCATCGCGGGGCCCACGGCGGGGTTGATTCTTGCCGACATGGGAGCCGATGTCATCAAAGTGGAGCCGACAGACGCAGGCACGCCGAGCCGGCCTCACAATCAGCGCAACGGCTCCTTCTTCTACTTCAATCGCAACAAACGCGCTATCGCCGTGAACCTCGCCACGCCCGAGGGACGCGAAGCGGCTCTGCGGCTGATCGGTCGTGCGGACGTTCTGATCGAGAATATGGCGCCGGGCACGATGGATCGTTTGGGTTTGGGCTATTCGACGCTGCGCCAGGACAACGCTCGCCTGGTGTACTGCAGCATCAAGGGATACCTCACTGGCCCATACCAGTCGCGGCCCCTGATGGACGAGCCGGGCCAGATGGCGTCGGGTCTGGCGTACATGACCGGCCTTCCCGGCAAGCCGCTTCGTGCCGGGGCCTCGGTGGTGGATATCGGCGCCGCCACCTACGCAGTGATCGGGGTGATGGCCGCCTTGCTGGAACGGCAGACGACAGGCCAGGGTCAACATGTGACGGGGGGTCTATTCGAGACCGCGTTGTTCTATGTGGGACAGCACATGTCCAATGCGCAGCTCACCGGAGAAGCCCCTGTTCCC
>JACQGN010000233.1 GCA_016199545.1 Betaproteobacteria bacterium
GTCCTCGGTCCAGAGCCGCTTGGCGATGGTGAGGCATTCCTCGAAACGCTGCACCCGCTCGCCTTTGCGCACGCCAAAGGCTTCGAACTCGGCGGTGCGGTAGCCCAGCCCGACGCCGAACACCATGCGGCCCCGGGAAATCACGTCGAGGGTGGCAATGGTCTCTGCGGTGTAGACGGGATTGTGCAGAGGGGCGAGCAGCAGTCCCACCCCAAGGGTCATGTCACCCGCGTCGGCGGCGAGACGCGCGAGGTAGGGCACCATCTGCAGCCCCTGGTTGCCGCCTTCGTTCAGATAGTGCTGCCCGCAGAAGTACGAGTCCCATCCGCGGTCCCGGGCGAGCCGCACCATCTCGATCTGTTCCTCCAGGGCGCTCACCATATCCGCCCCTTCGAAGTACTGGGCGCTCAACATGATGCCCGCTTTGACTCCGCTCATTTGCGTCTCCCTTTGGTTAGAGCGCGTAACAAAATCACTTGCCCCCACCCTGACCCTCCCCCTGGCTCAAGGGGAGGGAAATTCATTTTGTTACGCGCCCTTAGAGCTTCTGGATGATGTTCTTCGCGTAATCCCGCACCATCTGGTAGCCGCGCTCCAGCGGGAAGTTGCACATGAGCTGGCGCACCCCCTTGCGCTCCAGCTCGCGCACCTGCTGCTGCACGTCGGCCGGCTCACCCACAATGCAGAAGCGCTTGATGACTTCGGGCGTGACGAAGCGCCGCTCGTCCGGGGCCACGTAGGCGTTGTGGCTCTCGTGCATCATCTTCTGGCGCTCGGCGGCCGGCCGCGACATGTGGAATGCGAGATAGTCGTCCCAGATCGGCCGCAGGAACTCGGGCGGGTCCTCGCCGTATTCCAGGTGCCGGTCCATCACGGAGTGCATGGCGGTCATGATGGCCGGGCCGTATTCGTTGACGATGCGCTCGGAGTCCACCGGCTCGCCGGAATCCAGCACCGCGAAGTTCACCCGCACCGAGAGGTGGAAGTTGGCGAGCGAGCGGCCGCCTTTCGCCGCACCTTTCCTGACGTTGGCCCAGATCTGGTCCAGCGTGCCCCCACGCGGGATGTGCGTGGTGAGCCCGTCGGCGATTTCCCCGGCCAGCGCCTGCGCCTTGGGGCCGTAGCCGGCGAGGTACATAGGGATGGGATCGCGCAGGTTGCGGTAACCCTTCTCGGCGAGCATGAAGCGGATGGTGTGCTGCTCGCCGTTGTGCTCGTACTCCGCGTCCTTGCCGTCCAGCAGGTTGCGCACGGTGCGCGCATAGGCCTCGAAGCGCTTCAGGGGCATGGGCTTCCTGCCCAGCAGGCGCATGGCCGTGTTGCCGGTGCCCATGGCCACGAAGCAGCGGCCCGGGGCGACCATGTTGAGGGTGGCCATGCCGCCGGCCAGCGTGGGCGCAAGGCGCAGTCCGGGCACCGCCACGCCCATGCCGAGCTTCATGTTCCTGGTCTGTTGCGCGGCGACGGTCAGGAAGACGAAGGCGTCGGAACGGATGAGGCCGCTGTCGGTCACCCACAGGTGCGTGAAGCCCAGCTTCTCCGCCTCCGTGACGTACTCCATTTCGTCGAGCTTGGCCCAGGTGAGCCCGAATTCCATGCTGCTTACTCCTTGCTGATGGGCTGGCGCTTGCACATATTACGCTCTGCGTTCCGGGCGCTGGTGTCGGACGCCATATCAGCCGCGAGCGCATGGGTGGAGGCCACGGCATTCGATTCTATAATGCGAACATGACCGTACCGCATTCGCGTCTCGGACGACAGATCGTCGAGGTGAGCGCGGCCTTTCAAAGCATTGGCGCGGAATTTGCGCTGATCGGGGGGCTCGCACTTGCTTCGCACAAAGTTATTCGCGCCACGCAGGACGTGGACCTGCTCGTCGATGCGGACCAGGCCGCGGCGGTCGAGACGGCGCTGATCGGGTTGGGCTACCGCTGTCTGCATCGAAGCCCGGACGCGGCAAATTACGAGCGCGGCGACGAGCGGCTCGATGTCCTATATGCGCATCGGCCGATCGCGCGCCGACTCCTCTCTACCGCGCTGCCGCTGAAGACCGCACTCGGAGAGTTGCGTGTCGTGCGCGCGGAAGGCCTGATCGGACTCAAGCTCCAGGCCTTGACCAACGATCCAAGGCGCACCCAGGATCTGGAGGACATCAAGGCGCTGCTGCGTGCAAACCGCGACACGCTGGACAGACAGGAATTGCGGGAGTACTTTCGCCTTTTCAACCGTGAATCGCTTCTCGATGAATTGCTCGGCCAGCATGGATGAGGCGCCGATTGCGGCGGAAGGCGGCGTGGCCGGCGCGCCGAAGCTGCCGGAGGATCCCTATCAGGCATTGGATGAACTGATGTCCGTCGTTGAGGTCTTGTGTCCGGTCTGGCCCGCGCGCGAGGTCTTCAAGGAAGGCAGCAGCATGCTGCTGTAGCGCGGCGTGGTCCTCGATTGGCGTTCAACCCATCGCGTCCGACCACAGTTCCTCGGTAAACCTGCGCCAAGGCAGGATGTCGATCCCGTCAGCGGTGCGCCGTGCGCGCGCCTCCAGGCACACGACGATCCGCCGCCGCACGTTCGGATGATCCTCGTGCAATGCGCGCAAGCCTTTCAAGTGGTCGGAAGTGATGCGCTCGCTGGCCTTGGCCTCGATCGCGACGTCCATGTCACCGACGATGAAATCCACCTCGATGCCGCTCGCCAACCGCCAGTGCGCGAGCTCCCGATCCGGCCGGCGATATGAGCAGTGGGCTTGCAGTTCGTGGCGGATCCAGCTCTCGAACGCACGGCCGAAGAGTTCGGAGCCGGGCGCAAGGCGCCCGCGCCTCGCCAGCGCGTTCACGACTCCTACGTCGGAGAAGTAGAACTTGGGCGCCTGGATCGTGCGCCGCTTGGGACGTCGGGTCCAGGCCGGCAGAAAACGGCCGAGCAGCGTTTCGACGAGGATCTGGAAGTACTCGCGCACCGTGGGTCCCGAGACGCCGCATTCGCGCGCGATGTTCGCGAAATTGACAATGCCCCCCTCGGACAGGGCGGCTGCCGAGAGAAATCCCGAGAAAGCCGGCAGATTTCTCGCCAGCCCCTCGTGCGCGATCTCTTCGCGCAGGTAATCGTTGACGTATGCGCGGAGGCGATCGCCGGCATCGGTGGCAAGATAGTGTCGCGGCAGGAAACCGTGGTTGAGCGCACGCACGAGATCGAAGCCGCGTCCGATTTCAGACGAGACGAGACCCAGCAGTTCCCGCCGCACGGCGCGTCCGCCAAGCAGATTGGCGTGTGTGCGGCGCACTTTGCGCGCGCTCGACCCGCAGAGCGCGAACATCCGCCCCCGGTTCTCGATCAGCCAGTGCACTTCGTCGAGCAATCCCGGCGCTTTCTGGATCTCGTCGATGACCACCAGCCGGCGGGTTACGTCCGCCTCCAGTTCCTCTCGCAGCAGCGCCGGGCGCTGGAGATAACGTATCAGCTCATCGGTCTTGAGCAGGTCGATCCAGATCGCTCCGGGGTAGGCGGCGCGCAGGAGCGTGCTCTTGCCTGTTTGCCGCGGCCCCCAGAGGAAGAACGACTCGCGCGGCCGATCCGGAAGCGTCAATGCACGTGGAAACATGCACCTTATATTATCATGATATTCGAAGGCGGCTGTTTCGTATGTCTCGACGAGCGCAGCGCGCCGCGCTCGCTCGGGAGTAAGCGTCTGCCTGAGGCCGCCTTGACGCTGCTCATACGAGTCTTCCTCTCTGGTCTCGTGTCCCGCAATCATCTTGAAGAAATCGTTCTGTCATCGCGAGGAGGCCGACGCCGCGAGCGAAGCGTGGCGGGCTCGACGCGGCGATCTCGCAATGGAATTGTCGTCGCGAGGAGTGGGCGACGCGGCGATCTCGCGGCGGGCCGCGGTGACGTTGCTTGCAACGAGATTGCTTCGCTCCGCTCGCAATGACAGGACATTTGTGCAAGTTGCTTGCGGGACGGCATACTAGGCCGCCGCTTCCAGGATCTTCAGTACCTGCTCGGGCGAGGTGATCTTCACCGGATTCCTGTGGAGCCACCGGTCGTGCATGGCGTTGGTCGCGATCGTCGGGAACTGCTCGGGGCCGATGCCTACCTCCGACAGGCGGCGCGGCAGCCCGAGCTCGGCGATCAAGTCATCCAGCACATCGGCCGCATCTTCGCCGGGATGCCCGAGCGCCTCGGCCACGAGCCGCTGGCGTTCGGCATTGGCGCCGCGGTTGTAGCGAAGCACGTGCGGCAGCATCACGCACGAGGTGTAGCCATGCGGCACGCCGCAGGAGCCGCCGAGCACGTGACCGATCGCGTGGCTCGCCCCCATCTCCACGCCGCCGTGACGGCCCGCTATCGCGAGCCAGATGCCGTAGAAGCTCGTGAGCCGCGCATCGAGATCGGCGGGATCGCGCTTCGTCCTCAACAGCGACGACCCCAACAGCTTCAACGCGTGCTGATACATGCCGTCGCTGACCGGATTGGATCGCGGCGAGCACAAGCCCTCGGTCGCATGATCGATCGCGCGCACGCCGGTCGAGAGCCACACCCAGAGCGGCGTGTGCACGGTCGGCGCCGGATCGAAAATGACGGTGCGCGGAATCGCCTTCGGGTTCTCGTGGCCGAACTTGCGCTTGATGCGCTCGTCGGTGGCGCCGCCCCCGGTCGTCAACTCGCCCGCCGAAAGCGTGGTCGGTATCGCGATCTGGGGAATACGAGGCCCCTCGAACTGAGGCATCACGCGCGTGCCGTCGGACCTGGTGACGGCGCGAAACCGGTCGAAGCCGTCCACATCCGTGATGTCGTGCTGGAGACACAGCCGGACGATCTTGCCGGCTTCGGTCACCGAGCCACCGCCGAAGGTCACGACCAGGTCGGTGCCGGCGGAACGCGCGAGCTCCGCCGCTTTCAGGACGGCCGAGCGCGGGTTGAAGGGCGGGATCCCGTCGTAGGTTGCGGCATACCGGTCGCCGAGCGCGGCACGCACCTTCTCGACCTCGTCTGTCGTGCGATTCATCGTGCCGCTCACGACGAGAAACACCCGCTTCGCACCGAAGCGTTCGACCTCGGCCGCCAGTGCCTGCGCGGCCGGCTTGCCATAGATGAGGCGTTCCAGCGCCGGGAATGCGAAAACGTCCTCGCGCATCACAGTCTCCTAGGAGTTTGTCGGACTGAGCCCCGACAAACTCCTTATGCAAAACCGGTTTTCGGAAACAGTGCGAGAAAATGATGGAAGATATGCGATGTCACCCACAATTTTCCTTAATTTGAGCGGTTTCGGCTGGTTCCATAGTGAATTGGCGTTCAGCCCTGCCTTTTTTCCCCTCGGTGAGGGCAATGATCGCACATCACGAACAGACTGAGGTTTGTATTGCATAATGGGCCGGCTATCCCGGACGGAGGAAGTCAATGAACTACGGCGTTGCGATCTTCTTCACCGACTATTCGATCGGGCCGGTCGAGATCGGTGTTGCGCTCGAGGAGCGCGGCTTTGAAAGCCTCTGGGCGCCGGAGCACAGCCACATTCCGCTGACCCGCAAGTCGCCCTATCCGCAAGGCGGCGAGCTGCCGAAGAAATACTACGATGTGATGGACCCTTTCGTCACGTTGCCGGCGGCTGCCGCGGTGACGACGAAGCTCAGGGTCGGCACCGGCATCTGCCTCGTCGTGCAGCGCGATCCCATCCAGACGGCGAAATCGGTGGCGAGCCTCGACCAGATCTCCAGGGGCCGCTTTCTCTTCGGCATCGGCGCCGGCTGGAACGAGGACGAGATGGCGAACCACGGCACGACCGATTTCAAGGGCCGCTTCAGGCTGATGGAGGAACGCGTCCGGGCGATGCGCGAGATCTGGACCAAGCCGAAGCCGGAGTTCAACGGAACCCACGTCAGGTTCGGCCCGATGATGAGCTGGCCGAAGCCGATACAGAAGCCGCTGCCGGTCATCGTCGGCGGCATGTATCCGCACGGTGCGCGGCGCGCGGTCGCGTTCGGTGACGGCTGGATGCCGCACGCGATGCGTCCCGCATATGGGGAGAGCGACATCCTGGCGCACCTGCCGGCGTTTCGTGAGATCGCAAGATCGGCCGGGCGGGATCCGGCGGCGATCCCGATCACGGCGTTCAACCCACCGGCGGAGCCCGATACCCTGAAGCGCTACCGGGATGCCGGCATCGCTCGCGTCGTATTCTCCATTGCCTCGGAGGACAGGGACAAGACGCTCACCACTCTCGACAAACTGGCGGGCGCAATGCGGCAGGTGGGTTACGGCTAGGTAGGGTTTCCCGGGAATAGCCCGGGCATCCAGCGGGCAGCAAGAGCCGCGGGAAATGCGAGCCTGAGAGGTGCCCTGGTCGAATCGGATACGAACACGCCTTGCTGGACCAGTTCGCTGGTTACGCGCCGTGCAGTTCGTTCCGGAATGGCGAGTATGGAGGCAACTTCTCCGCGCGGAAGTTCGCCGCGATAGAGAGCTGCTTCCAGCAATTGGCCGGCGCGCTCGGGAAGGGTGCCAAGCTTCGCCTCTTCTTCGGCCCATACCAGCACCCGCGCCCGCAGCCTGTCGGGCTGCATCAGGCTTTCCATGAACGCCACCTGATCCAGGCAGGTTTCCAGAAAATACCTCGTGAACTCTGCCAGGGCCTCTTCGCTCAGGTTGCCCCGCCCGTCGAGATCGTTGCGCCGTTGCAGGTCGCAGTTCGAGAGCAGTTCCTTGTAACGGGTTGCGCTGCGTGCCAGACCGCGGGCGATGGACCAGACGCCCCCTGTGTCCAGCAACCGGAGAAAGAGCGCATGCGAGGCAAGCCGTGCGACACGCCCGTTGCCATCGATGAAAGGGTGTATCCACAGCAGGCGGTGATGCATGGACGCGCTGGTGAGGATTGCCTCGGCCTTGCCCAACTTCCCGAAGACTTCTTCGAATCGCCGCATGAAGCGCGGGACTGCCCCGGGGCTCACTGACACGTGTCTGCCGACCTTCACATCCCGCGCGCGCAGCTTGCCGGCCTCGACGGGAATCCTCCCTCCTGTTTCCTTGTTTTCCACCCAGAGCAACTCGTCGGGAAGCAGTTCACAGAAGCGCTTGTGAATTTCACGAGCTGCTTCCGTGGTCGCCTCCCGGTCAGCCAGCGCTCCCGAGTCGATCCAACGCTGCACGGAAATGTGGGCCTTGGCCTCCAATTGCAGGTTGCGCTTCTTCTGGTCCTGGCTGTAGTCGTTCTTGAGGGCCCGCTCGATGTCGATCGGATGGGTGTCGTGGCCTTCGATCAGATTGCTGTAATAGCAATTCATCGCACGGACCAGGTCCGCCAGCGCCGCGAAGACACCGGGTGGCAAGCTCCTTCGGAAACCGGACGCTCGCGCCGCAAGCTCGACGGACAGATCGGTCAGCGCCGGCCGGTGCCGTGAGCCTTCGGAGAGGAGCAAGGGCTCCATGCGGCTGACCGGCTCGCCACGATCCACAGGGGCCGCTGTTTTGGCCGGTAATTTGGCCGGTTTGTCAGGCATGAATTACTTTATAAAACAGATTGATAAATAACAAAGATTCGTATTCAGGCCAATATTATGGCCGCTTTATTGGCCATATGCTACTCAGCGTAAAAGACGGCGACAGATAACCGATTAACGAAGCGAATAAACGACAAATCGGGATCCGTTTTAGCGGCAGGGCGACAATTCCTCCTCTTGGCCAGGAATACAGGCGCCCATGATTCTTCAGGGCGCGTTCTACCCTTTCCTCGGCGACCAGCCGTATGCCTTGGCGCAGGCGCCGCCCATCAGCATTGCACGCTCGCTGTCGGTGAGGCGATTGGTCTGGCGGAAGGGCTCGACCGCCTGTTCGTAGTTGACGACTGCAAAGGCACGAGTCCAGTCGGTGCCCCACAGGCAGCGGTCAAAACCCCAGGCGTCGAACACGCGGGCGAGCGGGTCCCAGATGTCCGGGAAAGGATACGGCTCCCGTGCCAGCGTGCACGCGCCGCTCACCTTGACCACCGCGTTCGGGCGCTTGGCGAGGTCCAGCAGCTTCGGCAG
Organism: Betaproteobacteria bacterium; assembly: GCA_016199545.1. Taxonomy (GTDB): domain Bacteria; phylum Pseudomonadota; class Gammaproteobacteria; order Burkholderiales; family SG8-41; genus DSOT01. Next base: position 8,019 of record JACQGN010000233.1, read on the forward strand.
CTCGGCCCACGGCTGCTGCGGGGCGGGCGGCGTGCGCGGCTGCAGGAGGCCCAGATGATCGATGATGAAGCGCGTGTCGGGATGACGGTCGATCAGCGCCGTAGCACCATCCAGGTTGCCCGAGCAAGACAGGTTGACCGGGAAGTCGTGCCGAACGGCTGCGCGCAATATTCGATCGAGGCCCGGGTCGTTCGGGTCTCGCCCCACTTCCTTCCTCATCATGATGCGGACACCGACCGTGCCCGGCGTTCTCTTCCAGTCTGCGATGACATCGGCCACCGCCGGATCGTCCGGATTGACCGGCTTCACGATGGCGAGCCGGTTGGGATGCTTCCGCTGCACTTCCACCGCATAACTGGCGTCGTACTGGTACAGGGAATGGGCGGAGATGAAGATCGCGCCATCGACGCCGACCTTGTCCATCGCCGCCACCATCTCGTCGCCCGTGACGTGAGGGGGCCAGTTCGGGACGCTGTGCCAGGGCCGTTTCGGCGTGTTCGCCTCATAGGCGTGGACCTGAGAATCGATAATCGGCATCGGAGAGCTCCTCTACGCTGAGTGGTCTTGTTGATTTTACAACCGTCGGAGTCTATCTCTATCGCGGCGTTACTGCGGCGCTCCAGCTCCAGCGCGGCTTCTCGCTTCAGCCACGCAGCAAATTTAACCCTGCTTGAAGAACTCGATGAGCAACCGGTTGACGGGCTCGGGCCTTTCGTACTGTACCCAATGACCCGCGTCCGGGATCAACTCGATGTGCATGGCGGGCATCAGCTCCCTGCAAGGGTCGACCCGCGCCGACACATCAGGCCACGATAAGTTATCCCGCGCACCGAATATCCCCAGCGTGGGCACCTTGATCTTCGGCAGTGCCGCGCGTGTAAGGCTACCCCCCGTGAACGGCTGCGTATTGAGCCTCTGGCGCGCGACGTTGTCGCGTTGAATGTCGATGGTCTCTTCGGTGATTGTCGAGTCGTGCGCAAACATCATCTGCATCAAATTGTGGCGCAGGATCGCGCGCCGCTCGTCCTCGGGCGCCGGTTCAGGCGGCATTTTGCGAAGATTGAGACGGCTGCGGCCCGAGCCTGCACCGGGTGCACTGCGCAGCCCACCCGGCGCGACCAGGGCGAGGCGCGAAACCTTCTCCGGCATGCGCGCCGCCAGCATCGTCGCGACCACGCCGCCGAACGAAAACCCGCACAGAAATACCGGTTTAGTCGCACCGCCAACATCGCGAATCGACTCGCAAACGATATCGACGTAATCGTGCGGCGTGATAGCGCCGGGCACGGATGGTGAATCGCCGTTGCCCGGCAGATCGTATGCATGCACGGTGAAGTGTTCCCGCAACGCCGGAATATTGCGAATCCAGTGCGTCCAGGACCCCGTGCCGCCATGAAACATGATGAGCTCCGGCCCCTGACCTTCGATGTGGCAGGCAAGCGCCATCTTCTTGCTGACGTCGGACAAGCGGTCCTCCCCTCTTGCGAATCTGTCACGCTCAAGCGGTGATGTTGAACAAAGTGTAGGTGTGGGTGCCCATGCTGTAAAGCGACCGTCTCTTCCAATATGGTACGAGCATAAGCCAGGCGGGGTTTAAACGAAGTACGGCCGACAACGGTGCCGTCACGCGGAGCATGAGGGTCAGAGCCTTACCTTCTAGTCCGTTCGGGGTGGCGGCAGCCGCGTAACTAGAAAGTAAAGCTCTGACCCCGTGCGAGGGTCGTGTCATCGCGAGGAGCAGGCGACGCGGCGATCTCGCGGCTGGCCGCGGTGACGCTGCCTGCAGCGAGATTGCTTCGCTTTACTCGCAATGACAGTCCATTTATGCAAGTTGCTTGCGGGACGTCATACTAGCGATACTTTGGCAGTTCGCGCAGACGCTAGCGCTACGAGGAGGGCTCATGCAGTTCGGATTGTTCGGCAGCGCCTCGGCACGGCGAGGCAGCGGTGAGTTCGACAGCACCGAGGGCTAGGAGCTTGTCGGACTTGACATGCGACAAGCTCCTTGAGCAAAACCGGCCGAAGTACAAGCTGCCAAGAAACGACGTTGCATGGCCCGAGTCGCGAGAAACTGTGCATGCCGGCACGGTATTGAGACGGTTTGAAGTCGCATTGTGTGAATTCAGAGGCCGGTTTTGCCTTTAGCAGCCTGTCGGACCGGTAAGTCCGA
>JACQGN010000237.1 GCA_016199545.1 Betaproteobacteria bacterium
CGCTCGGCGGCGTGATGACCAAGCTGATCCAGAAGAACACCACCATCCCGACCAAGGCGCAGCAGGTGTTCTCGACCGCCGAGGACAGCCAGACCGCGGTCACCATCCACGTGCTGCAGGGCGAGCGCGAGATGGCGCGCGGCAACAAGAGCCTCGGCCAGTTCAACCTGACCGACATCCCGCCGGCGCCGCGCGGCATGCCGCAGATCGAAGTCGCGTTCGACATCGACGCCAACGGCATCCTGCACGTCTCCGCCAGGGATAAGGCGACCGGCAAGGAGAACAAGATCAAGATCCAGGCCTCGAGCGGCCTCACCGAGGAAGAGATCAAGCGCATGGTGAGGGACGCGGAGGAGAACGCCGAGGAAGACCGCAAGGCGCACGAGCTGGTGGAAGCGCGCAACCAGTGCGACCACCTCGTGCACTCGGTGAAAAAGACGCTCAAGGAGCACGGCGGCGAGCTCTCCGACGAGGAGAAATCCAGGATCGAGGCGGCGCTGAAGGAAGCCGAGGAATCGCTCAAGAGCGAGGACAAGGCGGCGATCGAGGCCAAGACCCAGGCCCTCGCCCAGTCCGCGCACAAGCTCGCGGAGAAGATCTACGCCAAGGAGCAGGCCAAGCAGCAGGCCCAAGGCGGCGGCGAGAAGCCGGCGGAAGAGGTCAAGAAGGACGACGGCAACGTCGTGGACGCGGAGTACACCGAGGTGAAGGACGGCAAGAAGTAGGACGGCCGGATCGGGGACCGGGGCGGGACTCGCCGGAGCTCCCGCCCCTTTCGGCGTTTGAGAAATGGCGAAGCGCGACTACTACGACGTGCTCGGCGTGAACCGGGACGCCTCGGAAGAGGACGTCAAGAAGGCGTACCGCAAGCTCGCCATGAAGTGGCACCCGGACCGCAACCCGGACAATCCCAGGGCCGAGGAGCACTTCAAGGAAGCGAAGGAAGCCTACGAGGTCCTGACCGACGGGCAGAAGCGTTCGGCCTACGACCAGTTCGGCCACGCCGGCGTGGATCCCGCGGCGGCGGCCGGCGCCGGCGCGGGATTCGGCAATTTCGCCGATGCTTTCGGCGACATCTTCAGCGACATTTTCGGCGGCGGCCGCGGCCGCTCCAGCGTCTACCGCGGGGCGGACCTGCGCTACAACCTCGAGATCTCGCTCGAGGAGGCGGCGCGCGGCACCGAGACGCGCATCCGCATCCCGGCGATGGAGGAATGCGGGACCTGCCGCGGCAGCGGCGCGAAACCCGGCACCCAGCCCACGACCTGCCCGTCCTGCCAGGGCCACGGCCAGGTGCGCATGCAGCTGGGCTTCTTCTCGATCCAGCAGACCTGCCCGCGCTGCCACGGCAGCGGCAAGATCGTGGCCTCGCCCTGCACCGCGTGCCAGGGCGCGGGACGCGTCAAACAGCACAAAACGCTGGCGGTCAAGATTCCATCGGGGGTGGACGAAGGCGACCGGATCCGGCTCTCGGGCGAGGGTGAAGCCGGGGTGAACGGCGGTCCGCCGGGCGATCTTTACGTCGTCATCCACATCAAGCCCCATACCGTCTTTCAGCGCGACCACAACGACCTGCACTGCGAGATGCCGATCAGCTTCACGACGGCCGCGCTCGGCGGAGAGATCGAGATCCCCACGCTGGACGGGTCGGCCAAGATCAAGGTGCCGCCGGAAACGCAGACCGGCAAAGTATTCCGGCTGCGCGGCAAGGGCATCAAGGGCGTGCGTTCAAGCGCGCACGGTGACCTGATGTGTCACGTCATGGTGGAAACGCCGGTCAGCCTGACGGCACGGCAGAAGGAGCTTCTCCAGGAACTCGAAGCGATCAACCACAAGGACTCTGGCCGCCACAACCCCCGCGCCAAGTCCTGGATGGATAAAGTAAAAGAATTTTTTGCGGAGTAACCCTGAATCGTTATTCCGGAAACGGCGATAGCTGTAATCCGGAATCTGGACCCCGCATCGCCTGCCGCGCCAAAAGGTGAAATAATCCATCGCGGAGGGTCCGGGTCGTGAAACTCGCCAGTTTCGAAGCGATCGCCCGCGCGTTGAAGGATGCCAGCGTGCGGTATCTTGTCGCTGGCGGCCTGGCCGTCAACGCGCATGGCTATCTGCGCTTCACGAAAGATGTGGATTTCGTCGTGCAGTTGCTCCCGGACAATATCGAGCGGGCATTTGGTGCACTGAGCGCTCTTGGATACAAGCCCGTGGTGCCGATTACGGCGGTGCAATTCGCAAACGCTCAGCAGCGGGAAACCTGGATCAGGGACAAAGGCATGCAGGTGCTCCAGTTCTGGAGCGACGGGCATCGAGAGACACCTATCGACATGTTCGTGCTCGAACCGTTCGACTTCGATGAGGAGTATGCTCGCGCGCTGGTCAAGCCACTCGGCCGGATTGCGGTACGCTTCGTCACGATTCCGACTCTGATCGAAATGAAGGAAACGGCAGGCAGACCGCAGGACAAGCTCGACATCGAATATCTGCGCATGAGACTGAAAGACGATGCCGGACACTGAAACGCACCCGGACTCGATCGACTGGAGCCTGACGACCTGGGACGGCGCGCGGCGCGAGCAATTGCGGCGTTGGGCAGCGCTAACACTCGAAGAAATCATCCTGGCGCAGGAGGACATGCAGGAACTTTCCGAACGACTTGCCGCGATACCCCAGCCTCAAAAATAGGCTCCGCCTCCCCCCACGCACGCGGTAGAGGTGAACGCACTGAGAGCACGCTGCGTTAGATTGCCCCTTCTCCCCCGCACGCTCGGAAGTGGTATCTGCACATGTCCACGGATAGCCGCCCGCGGCGGCGCAGACGATATCCTCCCCCTTTTCAAAGGGGGAATGAGGGGGGGATTGTTGTTATGCCATCGCCGATGATGGACGACCGATCCCCTCTGTCCACCGAACTGGCGCTCTTGGCGTTACGGCGGTATGGACGATGGTCTTCAAACCGGGGCGCTTCCGATCCAGGTCGATGACCGCGAGGCCGGCAGCCCCGTGCTCGAACTGCTCCGGAGTTCGTCTGATTTTCGCGTGACGGTCACGCGGCTGAAGCTGGGTGACTACCTGCTCGACAACAGGTTTATCTTCGAGCGCAAGACTCTGGCGGATCTCGTGGTCTCGATCATCGACGGCCGGCTATTCCGGCAAGCGTTGAAACTGTCTGAAACGAAGTTGCAGCCCGCGCTGATCCTGGAAGGCACGGCGCAGGATTTCGCCGAATGCAGCATGCGCTGGGAGGCAATTCAGGGAGCGCTGGTGACGGTGTCGTTGTTCTGCGGCGTGCCGCTGCTGCGCGCCCGCTCGCCGGAAGAGACGGTAAGCACGATGCTGTTTGCGGCCCGGCAGGCCCGGACGGTTGTCACCGGCGCACTGCCTCGCCACGGCTACCGTCCGCGCGGAAAACGCGCACGGCAACTATTCATCCTCCAGGGTCTTCCGGGAATCGGCCCTGCGAAGGCACGCCGGCTCCTCGAACGATTCGGCAGCGTTGAAGCCATCATCAATGCCCACTCCGAAGAGTTGCAGTCGGTCAGGGGCATCGGCGATGGGCTCGCGGAAAAGCTTCGCTGGGCAGTCGAAGAGCCGCGCCGCGAATATCGCTCGTCATGACTTGCGCGCCGTTCGCGGACGGCGAATAATCATGAAGAGCGAAGACCCGCCGAACAGCCAGGGATACGCGGATTGAACGGCTGATGGCCTGCGCAATCCATTCGCGCTCCACTGGATAAAAAAGTTCGCGGGCTGCAAACAGGCCCGCGAACTTTTTTATGGACAAATTCGACCGCATCTACGAGCTGCACAAGATCCTGCGCGATCGGCGCACGCCGATCTCCCGCACGGATCTCATGGCGCGCCTGGATAATTGCTCCGAGCCCACGGTCTACCGCCTTATCCGCGTCATGCGCGACTTTCTGGGCGCGCCGATCGACCATGACGACCAGGTGGGCGGCTACTTTTACCGGCGCGACGTCGACGGCGGCACCTACGAGCTTCCGGGCATGTGGTTCAACGCAAAGGAATTGCAGGCCCTGCTCGTCTTCGACCGCCTGCTCGAAAGCCTCGAACCCGGCCTGCTTGGTGACCATCTCGGCCCGCTCGCGAAGCGGGTCAAGGAACTCCTCGAGCACCGGCGCCTGGGCCTGACCGAGGCCGCGATCCGCGTGCGCGTGCTCGGCATGGCATCCCGCCCGACCGGCGAATGGTTCCAGGTGCTGGCGAGCGCCACGCTGCAACGGCACAAGCTGCACCTCGTCTATCACGGCCGCGAGCGCGACCGCGTCACTGAGCGGTTCGTGTCCCCGCAGCGGATCGTCCACTACCGCGACAACTGGCACCTGGACGGCTATTGCCACCTGCGCAAGGGCCTGCGGACATTCTCGGTGGATCGCGTCCGCAAGGCGCGCGAACTCGATGAAGCCGCCGACACCGTCCCTGAAAAGGAACTCGACGAGTACTTTGCCAGCAGCTACGGCATTTTCTCCGGCAAAGCCAACAAGACTGCCGTGCTGCGCTTCTCCGCCGGGCATGCCCGCTGGGTGGCGGACGAACGCTGGCATCCCAATCAGATCGGCCAGTTCCTCACCGACGGCAGCTACGAACTGCGCATCCCCTACCGCGACCCGCGCGAACTGGTGATGGACATCCTGCGGCACGGCCCGGACGTGACCGTCGTCGCCCCCGACGCCCTGCGCCAGGACGTGGCCGAACACCTGCGGCGGGCGGCCGCCAATTACTCCGGGCACTGATCACCGACAACGATGGCAGATCACACCCTCGCAGGCCTCGTCACGGAATCGGCGCTCGAAGAGCTCGCCGGCGACCGGTACTTCGAACGCGGACTCGCCTATTTCCGCCACGGCGCGGTCGGCCGGCTGCGCGCGAGCAATAAGGAAATTTCGGCGCGCGTCGAAGGCAGCCGGCCCTATGCGGTGCGCCTGTGGCTGGACGGGCGGGCGCTCGACTGGGACTGCACCTGCCCGCTGGGACGCGACGGCGAATTCTGCAAGCACCTGGTCGCGACCGGCCTCGCGTGGCTCGCGGGTCGAGACGTCGATGCCGGCGAGGCGCCGACCGAGCTTCAGACCATCCGCGCGTTCCTCGACGCCGCCGAGAAGCGCGCGCTCGTCGATCTTCTGGTTGAACGCGCAGCCGAAGACGATGACTTCGCGGGCCAGCTTCTGCTCTCGGCGCAGCGCGCGGGCCAAGCCGCCCCCGGCGCGCTCAAGGAAACGATACGCAAGGCGTTTTCCACTTCCGGCTTCGTGGATTATGGCGAGATGCGGCGCTTCGCCTCACGCGCGGCGCCGATCCCCGAAATGCTGCGGGAGTGCCTGAAACAGGGAGACGCGCGCACGGCCGCGCAATTGTCCGCGGAGGCGATGAAGCGCGGCCTGAGAGCGCTCGAACACAGCGACGATTCCGACGGCCTGCTGGGCGGCATCCTCTCGGATATCGCCGCGGCCCACCTCGCCGCCGCCAAAAAGGGCGCGCTTCCGCCTGCCGACCTCGCGCGCGGCCTGTTCGATCTCCAGGCCGAGGACGGCTTTGGCTTTTTCCCGCTCGAGCCGTACGTTCGCGCGCTCGGCAAGGAGGGACTCGCGGCCTACCGCAAGCTCGCTGCGGACGCGTGGAAGAACGTCCCGCCCCTGGAACCCGGGGCACGCGCTTCCGAGGACAGCGGGCGGCGCTACCAGATCGCCGACATCATGAAAACGCTCGCGCGTATCGACGGCAGCGCCGACGCCATGGTCGAAGTGCTGCGGCGCGATCTCTCGCAACCGTACGCCTATGTCGAGATCGCCCAGACTCTATCGAAGGCGAAGCGCCACGACGAGGCGCTCAAGTGGGCGGAGGACGGACGCAAGGCGTATCCCGATCACCGGACCGGCCCGCTGGCGGATTTTCTTGTCGCGGAGTACCACCGCCGCAAGCGCCACGATGATGCCGTCGCGCTGCGCTGGGCGGGATTCTCAAGATACCCGAGCCTGCAAGCCTACGAGCAACTCAAACATGCGGCCAACAAGGCGAAAGTGTGGGAACGCTGGCGCGAGAAGGCGCTCGCTGTGTTGAGCCCAGCTCCGGCGCAGGCTGCACGGCCGCGGCATCCCGGCAACTGGATCGATTCGAAAAGTGCCGTCCTCATCCAGATTCTTCTCTGGGAACGCACGCCCAGGGCAGCCCTCGAGCAGGCGCGCGCCACCGGCTGTTCAATGCACCTGTGGCTCGACATCGCGCGGGCGCTGGAGAAAGCCGACGCGGCCGACGCCATCGTCATCTATCAGGAACAGATCGACGCCGTCATCGCTCACACCCGCGACCACGCCTACGAGGAGGCGGGCAAACTCGCGCAGCGCATCGGCAGCTTGCTGCGAAGTACCGGGCGCAGCGCCGAATTCACGCCCTGGCTCGACGCCCTGCGCGCACGGCACAAGGCGAAGCGCAATCTCCTGAAACGCCTGGAGTCAGTTGTCGCGGCGTGATCCGGCCCCGCAGCGGAGGGGAACCAGGCGAGAGTCACCAAGGCGCGGCGGCGATTGCCCGCCCGGCGCGGCGTCAGCGCGCGGGCCGCGCTCCACGTCCACCGCGACGCCTCGCCCCATAGGGCTTGCGCGGCTCATGCACTTCCCCGCGCGAGGTAAGCTGTAGTCGTTCGCGCAACCAGGCGGCGAAATCGCGCTCGGCAAGCTTGCCCTCGGCGAGGGCAATCATCGCGACGTATTTCTCTTCGTCGGTCGCATTGAGTTCCGCGCCGTTCAGTGCGAGAAAAGTCCGGTAGGCAACATGCGCAGTGCGCTTGTTGCCATCGATGAATGGGTGATTGCGCGCGAGTCCGTACGCAAGCGCCGCCGCAAGGTCGGCGAGATCCGGCGCCGGATCGCCATAGGCGTGCAACTGTTGCGCCCGCGCAAGTGCCGATTCGAGCAGCCCTTCGTCGCGTACCCCGGCGCTGCCGCCGTGCTCAGCGGCCTGGCGGTCGTGGATGGCGAGTACGACCGCATTTTCAAGCCAGACAATCATCGCGCCGGCTCAGCTCTCGGCCAGCTTGCGCAGCACGTTGCGGTCCTTGCGCATGATGCGCTCCGCAACCTCCATCTGCCCCGCGACCTTCGGATCATAGGGGGTCAGCTTGATGCCGTCGGGTAGCTCCGTTGCAAAGAGTTCGTCGCCCTTCCCCAGCCGCAGCCGCGCGAGCAGCTCCTTCGGCAGGATGACGCCGGCAGAATTGCCAACAGTGGTGATCTTCAACTTCATGGAGGGCACCTCCAAGCGGACCTCGCGCCGTCGATTATAACGCACGTTATATAGGAGCGGGTCCTGCCGCTGCCCCGCTTGCGCGTGCATCGCACGCGCGGGTTTCCGGCGCCGACTCACTGTCTTTGCTCTCGCGTCCCGCAGGGAATTCGGCTATATTGCAGTCGTACTGCAAAGTAGCCGATGGCTCGTGTTGATGATCGTGTATCTTTCCCGCACCCTCGAAGCGTACGTGAAAAAGGCCGCACGGCGCATGCCGGTGCTGCTTGTGACCGGCGCGCGGCAGGTCGGCAAGACGACGCTGCTGCGGCGCGCGGCCGCTCGCGGGAGGGCCTACGTGACGCTGGACGATCCCCTGGTCCTGCGCCTTGCGCGAGAAGACCCGGCGCTCTTCATGCAGCGCTTTTCGCCGCCGCTGCTGATCGACGAGATTCAATACGCGCCCGGGCTGCTGCCTCACATCAAAATGGCCGTGGACCGGGAGCGGAAGCCGGGACTTTTCTGGTTGACGGGCTCACAGCATTTCCACTTGATGAAGGGCGTGTCGGAATCGCTCGCCGGGCGTGTGGGCATCATACGGCTGCTTGGGCTATCTCGCCGTGAATTGCTGCGACAGGCCCGCGAGGCGCAGCCGTTTTTGCCGCTTCCGGCCTTGATTCGCAGGCGGCTCGGCACCGCCGGCAATCTCGGGCTCGAAGCGCTGTTCGAGCTGATCTGGCGCGGCAGCCTTCCGTCGATCGCGCTTGACCGAAAGGCGGACTGGCAGCTTTTCTACGGCTCGTACGTGCAGACGTACTTGCAGCGCGATGTCCGCGACCTCGCGCGGGTAGGCGACGAGACGGCGTTCCTGCGGTTCCTGCGCGCCGCGGCGGCGCGCACGGCACAACTCCTCAACCTCTCGGATCTTGCGCGCGACGCCGACACCGCCCCGAATACGGCAAAGCACTGGCTGTCGATCCTGCAAGCCTCCGGCGTCGTCTACCTGCTGGAGCCCTGGCACACGAACGTCACGAAGCGAATGGTGAAGGCAGCCAAGCTCTACTTCCTCGACACCGGCCTTTGTGCCTACCTCACAGGATGGACCACCCCGCGCACCCTGGAGGCGGGCGCCATGTCGGGGGCCATGCTAGAGACCTGGACCGTCAACGAACTGCTGAAGAGCTACTGGCACAACGGGCTTGAGGCGCCCTTCTACTATTACCGCGACCGCGACGCGCGGGAGATCGATCTGCTCATCGTGAGGGACAACATCCTTTACCCGCTGGAAATCAAGAAGTCCGCGATGCCGTCGCGCGAAGATGTGCGGCATTTTCAGGCGCTCGGCAGGCTGAAAGCGCCCGCCGGCCCAGGGGGGATCATCTGCCTTGCACAGGACGTACTGCCGCTCACCCCCGCCGCGCACACGATCCCGGTCGCCGCCCTGTAAGGGGTGCGCGTTTCGTGCGCTTGCGGCCCACGCCGCGGCCCGGTGACCCCCCCATCCTTATTGCGGACGAAGGGCGGCGGGGTTAACCTGCCTCTCGCCTGTCGTGGCGATAATCGAAGCTCTCCTCACTATCGCGATCTGACAGTGACGTCGGGCATATTCGGGGAGGACCGATGGCTCCGAGCGAAATCTACCTGTATGGCGGCAAACCCGCCGAAGTCAAGCCGGCGGCGGGGGTCGAGGGCGTGATCATCCGCACGCTCGACGGCGCGCTGGCATTTCGCGTTTACCACGACCGTGAACAGTTTACGGATTACCAAATCAGACACGACGACCTGAGCGTCACCATCGACGTGGACGCGCTGGCGTCCTTCTACAAAGTCGGCGAACGCGACATTCTCGACCACAGTCCGCAGGTGCTGGGCTTGAAGAAGATTGAAAGCAAATAGACGGCTGTTGGACTCGATACGCAAGAACCCGTCACACGACATGCTGAAGTGGATCGTAAAGATGCTGCGCTGGGAACGCCGACGGGCGGAAGAAAGGACGCTTGAGCCGTCTCCGAAGGAGGCCGATAATGCCGCTCATGGACTGGAAACAGGCAATCGAACGCTGGCGCAGCCTCCCGCCGGAGGAGCGGGCACGCATCCGCCGGCGCCGGATACCGCTGAACGTGGCCGAGAGCATGGCGTTCGAGGGAGAACCGGTGGACCTGGCAGCGATGGAGGCGGAACTCGTGCGCCTCGAGACGCCACCCGCTACGTCGAAACCCGCCTTGGCGTCCTGAGCTACACCGAGCTTGCGCCGCACCTGGCACGGAACGTCCTTGCCTTGGAGCGGCGCATCGAGGACGGCGAATTCTTGCAAGCCGGTTTCTTCCGGGTGCCGGCGCTCAAAGCACTACGCGTCGAGCAACGGTATGCCGGCCCGCCTCGCCGCGTCGCTCAGTTGGTCGTCGAACACCGCGAAATGAAACGGCATCTCACCGCGGAACGCCTCGAACGCCGATTCGGCCGCGGCAAGATGGAGACTGTCGTAACCCCGCAGGCGGTAGCGCCCTGCGAGGTCGGCGGCGCGGCGGATCAGCGGCTCGGTCGCGTCCAGTATCTCCCACGCCCTCCATTGGATATCGAGATTGCCGCGCAATGCGGAGAACAGCGCGTCGTCTCCGCGCGCATGGGCTGCTCGCGCGAATGTGGCGCAGGCCTCGACGTAGGCGATCGCATGCGTGACCGTCAGTTGCCCCGCGGAAACCGCCTGTCGGACCCGCGCCGAGTGCGCTTCCTCCGCGAACAGTTTTACCAAGGCCGAGGTATCCAGGTAAAGGATCATCCCCGCTGTTCGCCCACGATCTCCGCCAGCGTCTTTTCGCCTTTTCCGATCCGGATCAGCGGTTTCGGCAGCGCGGGTTTCTCGCCGCTTCCCGGGCGCACCCAGGGAAGGTCACGGAAGCGGGCGATCAGTTCGGCCTGGGTCGGGGCCGCGCGTCGGCGCGCACGAGGCGGAGACAATCGGGCCACCTCCTTGCCGTGCGACGTCACAACTACCTCCTCGCCGGCCGCGACCTTGCGCAGGTATTCGGACAGGCGGCTTTTAAGTTCGCGAACGGAGATCTCCATGGCGCTCTCTCGATGTAACTACAATTTGCATTGTAGTCACAAACGGCTGGCGCTGGCAAGGCACGGCAGACGCACGAACGTCACCGTCGGCGTACACGAACCACCGGATTTCTTCCAGCTCAAGGCCACATGACGGATCTTCTGCTAATTGGAATCACCGCCTTCGCGGCAGGCGCCGCCATCGCCTGGCTGCTGCGCGGATCGCGCGCCAAGGCGGACAGCGCGGCGGCAGAAGCTCGTCTTCAGTCAGCGGAGCAGCAACAGGCCGAGAAGGTACAAGAATTGGCGGCGCTCAAAGTCGAGTATGAACGCGCCAGGAAAGCCCTCTCTGCTGAATCCGAACGCCGCGCTGCTGCGGAGGTATCAGCAGCGCGCCTACCGGCGCTCGAAACAAACCTTGCAGCGCGGGAACGGGAGCTTACCGTGCACAAGGAAAAGCTGGCTGAACTCGAAACCCGCCTCACGGAAGAACGCAAAGCGGCCGATGCCAAGCTCGCGCTGCTCGACGAGGCGCAGCAGAAACTCTCCGATGCCTTCAAAGCATTGTCATCGGAAGCCCTGAAGAGCAACAACCAGGCTTTCCTCGATCTGGCCAAGGGCACGCTGGAGAAGTTTCAGCAGGGCGCGAGGAGCGATCTCGAAGCACGCCAGAAAGCCGTGGACGAGATGGTCAAGCCGATCAGGGAATCATTGGAGAAGGTTGACGGCAAGCTCGGCGAAATCGAGAAGGCACGGGTCGGCGCCTACGCCGAGTTGAGCACGCAGGTCAAGGGCCTCGTCGAAAACCACCTGCCGATGCTGCGCAACGAAACCGCCAACCTCGTCAAGGCGCTGCGCCAGCCCACCGTCCGCGGGCGCTGGGGCGAAATCCAGTTGAAGCGCGTGGTCGAGATGGCCGGCATGCTGGACCATTGCGATTTCGTCGAGCAGGAGAGCCGCACCACCGAGGATGGCCGCCTGCGCCCCGATATGATCGTACGCCTGCCCGGCGGTAAGAGCATTGTGGTGGATTCCAAGGCCCCACTTACCGCTTACCTGAACGCCATGGAGATGGACGCGAACGACGAGGCGGGACGGGAGAAATTCCTCGCCGGCCATGCCCGTCAGGTCAGGGATCACATGGTCTCGCTCGGCCGCAAGGGCTACTGGGAGCAGTTTGACCCTGCGCCCGAGTTCGTCGTGCTGTTCCTCCCCGGCGAGATGTTTTTCAGCGCCGCGCTCCAGCAGGACCCGGGGCTGATCGAATTTGGCGTGAACGAGCGTGTGATACCCGCCACGCCGACCACCCTCATCGCCCTGCTGCGCGCCGTCGCCTACGGCTGGCGGCAGGAAGTACTGGCGCAAAACGCGCAGGAAGTCGCCGACCTGGGCAAGCAACTGTACGAACGCATTGTCACGCTCGCCGAACATTGGACCGATGTAGGAGGCCGCCTCGACAAGGCAGTTGAAGCCTATAACAAATCCGTCGCCACTCTCGAATCGCGCGTGCTCGTCTCCGCGCGCCGCCTGCGCGACCTGAAGGCCGCGCCGGAGGCTGTGGAGATCGAGGTGATTGCGCCGATCGACCGGACGGCGCGGGCGTTGCAGGCGCCGGTTCCTTCGTCGATGCCGTCAGACGGAAATCGACAATGAACTACACAGATTTCTTCAAGCACGCGACGCATACTGAGGAGCAGCCAGACGGGTTGGAGCCATTCCCGTATCAATACCGCCTCGCAGAAAAGCCGTGGCCGGAACTGCTGGACGTTCCAACCGGCATGGGGAAAACCGCTGCGGTCGTGCTGGCCTGGCTGTGGAAGCGCGGCTGGCGCGAGGGGGGACGCGAGGCCGGCCCGGACGCGGAGACTCCACGGCGTCTCGTGTACTGCCTGCCGATGCGGGTGCTCGTCGAGCAGACGGAGCAAAATGCCTGTCGATGGCTGGAGACCCTCGCGGTTGCAGGCGTGCCGGGCAAAAACAAAGTCTCAGTGCACCTCTTGATGGGTGGCTCCGAGGACGTGAAAAAGCCGACATGGGCCGACTACCCGGAAGAAGACGCGATCCTGATCGGCACCCAGGACATGCTTCTTTCGCGGGCGCTGATGCGCGGCTACGGAATGAGCCGATATCAGTGGCCGGTGCACTTCGCCTGGCTGCATAACGACGCGCTGTGGGTTTTCGACGAAGTCCAATTGATGGGTCCGGGCTTGAAGACTAGCGCTCAACTTGAAGCGTTTCGCCAGAAGATCGGTTTGTCTTCGCGCAGCCGCAGTCTATGGGTCTCGGCGACGCTCAAGCGGGACTGGTTGAGAACGGTGGATTTCGATCCCGTATCGACGATCCCGCTCGAACGCATGCGCCTGTTTTCGCGCCACTATCCTCAACTCGCAGACTCCGTATCCGCACCGCTCGTGCGGATTTCCACGAAGTATGCGGCGAATTCCGCCCGCTTGATTTCCGCACCAGCGGTGCGGAAATCAGCAACGGACGCACCCACACCTCTTTCACCGGAATGCGTTCTTCACTTCATATGCGCGAACAGCGCGAGAAAATGTTCTTCCGAATCCACCTCGTGAACGGCACCGCTATCAAAATCAATAGGAGCATGCGATGAGTCTTGATCTCAACAGTTTTCACACGATCGTTAATGAAGAAGCCGCACTACGTGGCCGCGCAACTTTGCAGCCGATTGGGGACGATGGCGACAAAGTGTTTCCGCCCTCACACTCCATTGGAGACGATCAAGCGGAAAGGAGGCTTCGTGCCGAGCGCAAATTCGGAGCGAAATACGCTTGGGAGTGGAGGCGTTTTGGCAATACCGAAAAGGCATGCGTGTTGCTTGACTCAGTGCAATCTCAGGCCAACCGGATGGAGGAATCGCTTCAACGGCTGTGGCTTGCCAAAAAAATAGCGTTGCCGGTCGTCACAATTGACTTCGGAGACAAGCATCCCGACCTTAAGGCAATCACCTCGCTCACGGCACCTCACCGCATCTCCGATGCCCTGCTGCGAGACAGCCTGTTGGTTGGCACCCTGTTTCGCCACTCTGAGCTTGGAAAGTATTTCGCAAACGCCACCCTCGCGGACGCGTCCAGCGTGTTCAAGGTCTGTCCGACGGCGCTTGTTTTCGGGCTGTGGGATTCGACGGGGCCACGCGGCGGGCTTGGATTCAAGATTGCACGTAATCTGACTTCCGAAATAGTTGGAATCGGTGCGGTGCCAGGACAGAAAACGGCCAGCCGAATCGATCCGACTGGAATCGTGAAATCACCGGGTGACTTAACGATCTGGAAGGCTGATTCGGAGAGAGCGCCTCAGGACCAGTGGGTACTGGACGAAGCCCTCGCGCTAAAGGACAAAGAAGGAAAGTCAGTCAAGTACGGCAAGAAAGACAAGGCTGGGAAAACAACTGGGATTAACCATAGCAACATTCCGCCGACGCTTGATCTGCTGGCCGGCGGGGTCACGATGGAACATGCCGATCAAACCGTTGTGTTCTCGCTCTCAGGTCTGCGTCGGCTCGCGTTTGGAGGTAGCGACGAGGATGACCAAAAAGCCCGAACCGTTCTCGCTGCGCTCGGGCTGGTAGCAGTGCTCGCAGCCGTTGAGAATCCAGGTTATTTTCTCCGTTCTCGCTGCCACTTAAGTCCCAAGCCTAAAGGAGCCCTCGCATTCAAACGGATTGACCGGAAAGGCGCGGAAGAACCGCTGGAAATCGATAAGGACATCGCAATAGACATCTACGACCAAGCGGTAAACGAGCTTCCAAAACACTTGGCTTGGTATCCGTGGAAGGTAAACGGATGGTCGGAGCAAAAGCTCAAAAAAGGAGAACCGATAGCGAAGCTCACTCCCGCTCCGAAGTTAATGGCCTTGATCGAAAAATCTCGCGAACTCGGTGCCGCGATGGAGGACGAGGAAGCCGCTCCAGATGCTGGCGCTGGCGCATAGTTGGCACTAACAGTCATGCTAGTCATAGAAGTGCAACTGCTGACGGGGCGCTACGTTGCCATCGCGGACAACCGCAAGGCTACCAGTGACGCCACCGCAGAATGGCCGCCACACCCGGCGCGTTTGTTTTCGGCTATGGTGGCCGCGTTGCATGATCGGCCCGCGCCGTGGATGGCCGACGCACGCACGATGCTGGAACTGCTACAGAGAGCGGACGCTCCGGAGATTGAAGCGAGTAATCTCGATAGCGACTCGGGGGTCGGTAGACGCAGCGTTTGCGAAGTGTTTGTACCGATCAACGACGTTGGTCTTTATGCGGAGCGCGATTTAGCAAGAATTCGCGAGACCTCCCTAGCCGTCGAGCGTGTGGTGGCAGAACTCGATCACTGCAATGAAGCGAAGCAAAGGCCAAAGTTAGAAAAGGCGATAGAAAAAGCACGAAAAACCTATCTTTCGGCGGTCAACAAGGCAGTCTTGATGCCCGATAAGCCGTCGGCAAAGGACAAAAAAGCGGTCGCATTGCTGCTAGATCGACGACTCAATCCCAAGCCGCGCACATTCCCATGCTTTTTCCCGGACCTAGACACTGTCCGCTTCCAATGGCCGAGACTTTCTCTTGAGCCACCCTTACTCCATGCGCTTGCTGCGCTGCTGGATCGCGTAACCCGTCTGGGGCACTCGTCCACGCTGGTCCGCTGCGCGCTCGCAACAGCCGCGAAGCCAACACTTATCCCAGTAACGACTGGTGAAAATTCCGACCACATCCTGCGAGTGATGGGTCAGAACCAGTTGACGCTCTTGGAAGAGCAGTATCCGATTCATACAGCGACCCGACAGCGGGTTTTGCCGTCACGGCCCCAACACTATCGTGTTGCTTCGGAGCCAGGGGCGACGAATCCGCCGAAATATCCACAGGGACATTTCGATCACCGGAACTGGATTGTGCTCGCAGCGGAGCAGGGATCAGGTTTGAATCTGACTCGGTGCGTGGATGCCGCCAAGGCGCTGCATAGAACGCTCGTTTCCCGTGAGCCAAATGTTGAATTTATTTCAGGGAAAGCCGCAGACCGTCAAGCAACGGCTCGGTCCCATCTCGCAATAATGCCGCTACCTGACGTGGGGCACGACTTCGCGGATGGGCACTTGCTCGGCATCGCGTTGGTTGCGCCGCTCGATGCGGCCCTGGCTGATCGTCAAACAGTTCGTGAACTGTTGGCGCGCTGGGAGATGGAAGTCGATGCGCAATCGCCGAACCCGCGCTTGCGGCTGCTGCTCGCCGGTGGTCTGGAATGGTGGACATACCGAGAGGAGGCACCTACGCGAGAGGGACTGAAAGCGAACACCTGGTGTGCGCCCGCGCGCCGGTGGATGTCCGCTACGCCGGTTGCTTTAGATCGCAACCCCGGTAACCTGCGCTCCCGCGATCGCCATACCAGCGTTGCCGCTGTTGAGGAGGCCCGCCGAATTATCTCGGCGGCCTGCGAAAGACAAGGGCTTCCGGGCGTTCGCGTTGAAATTTCGTTCGCGCCGCTGCTCCCCGGTTCCGCGCCGGTAACCGCCTTCGACCCGTTCCCGCGCGAGGAAAATCGCATCAAGCGCGTGCGCGTGCATGCTGAATTGCTATTCGATGAACCGGTGCGTGGCCCGATTCTTCTCGGCGCGGGACGTTTCTTCGGCCTGGGCTTGTTTCGCCCGGTGGAGAAGTAAGGATGCAGAATTTAAGTCTGGATGCGTTCCCCCGCTTCTACACCGAAGTGCATGGTGAGGATAAGATTCCTTTCGCGTGGCAGATTGAGTTGCTGGCGAAGATCGTCAAGGACAGGCGCTGGCCATCGGTAATTGACCTGCCAACTGGATCGGGAAAAACCTCTTGCATTGACATCGCGCTTTTCGCGCTGGCTCTGGGCACGAAAGACGAGCAGCCGTGGTGTCCGCGTCGCATCGCGATGGTAGTAGATCGCCGCGTGGTTGTGGATCAGGCAGCGCGGCGTGGGCAAAAGATTGCGCATACCTTGCGTCACGCTCCGCCCGGTTCGGTGTGTGCTGCGGTTGCGGAAAGACTGGCCGGACTATCCACTGAAGGCGTGCCGTTGCGCGTGGCTGTCCTACGTGGCGGTATTCCGCGCGATGCCGGATGGGCGCGCACGCCCGATCAACCCTTGGTGATCGCGTCCACTGTAGATCAACTGGGATCACGTTTGCTATTTCGCGGTTACGGTGTCTCGTGGTCCATGCGACCCGTTCACGCTGGCTTGATCGGCAACGACACGCTGATCTTGCTGGACGAAGTGCACCTGTCCCGCCCGTTTGCGCAGACACTTCAGGCTATCACCACGTTACGCAGCCACGGTCATACCGCCAGCGGGCTGTATGTCGTCGCGCTTTCAGCAACGCCAGGTTCGACAAAGGAGGAGCCATTCCGCCTCCCGGGCGTAGACCGGAAAAAGGGGGCTATCGCCAGGCGGATTCAGGTCAAGAAGCCAGCGCGACTGGTCGAATGCGATGGCCGCGATGCACTGGTGCAGTTAGCAGCAAAGGAGGCTGCCTCTTTGCTGAAGAAACCTGAAGGCGAACCGCATCGTACGGTCGCCGTCGTGGTCAATCGCGTGGACAGCGCGCATCGGATTGCAAGAGAGCTGCGGCTTAATATCGATCTGGCCAAATCGGCCGACGTCGTATTGCTCACCGGACGGATGCGTCCGCTGGATCGTGATGACCGCGTGCGTGAACTTGAGCTTCGCGTCGCGGCTGACATCGGACGTAGAGCGAAGGACACGGTCTCAAGGCCGGTTATCGTTGTGGCGACTCAGTGCATAGAAGCGGGCGCGGACTTTGATTTCGATGCATTGGTGACCGAGCACGCAAGTCTCGACGCCTTGCGTCAACGTTTCGGGCGCGTGGATCGGCTCGGAGAATATGAGCATGCAGAGGCACTGGTGATCGCCGTCCGGGAACCGAATGACACAGGGATAATGGAGGTTCCGAAGAACGATCCGATTTACGGCGAAAGTCTGGCTACATGCTGGAAGGCACTTTTAAAGTGGCGCGGCAAGAAAGAAACGTTGGGCTTCGGCATAGTTGAGATTGAAGCAAAGCTCAAGGGCCAGAACGCCGAACCGCTTCTGGCTCCCAAGTCTCGCGCGCCGGCATTGTTCCCGGACTATCTCAAGCTCTGGGCGCAAACCGCGCCACCGCCCTACGTGGAACCCGACGTGCCATTGTTCCTGCATGGTCCGCAGGCTGGCCCTGCGGATGTGCAAGTGGTTTGGCGACAAGATCTGGATGATGAGGAGGTATGGAAGAAAGAAGAGGGCGAGGATGATGAAGTCGCACTCGCAAGAGTCGCCGCGCTTCCGCCATCGAGTCTCGAAGCCGTGTCTGTTCCTTTTTTTGCCGCGCGGCGTTGGCTGTGTGGGGAGAAGCCAAGAGACGCCATCGTTGATCTTGATCGCGGAGCCGTGAAACAGGGGGAAAAAGAAGAACCATTCAAATCATCCGCTTTGTTTTTGGGTAACGCCGTTGTATGGCGCGGGGAAGAAAGCTTTGTTCTCTCTCCTGAATTGATTGAGGAGCTGCGTTCGGGAGACACGGTGGTGCTGCCGGTCAGTCGCGGCGGACTATACGATGGCAGTTTCGATCCAACCTCCGCTACTGCTGTATCCGATCTTGCGGAACGCGCGAGCCTATTCGGGCGCGGCTTGGCTGTCCTTCGATGTCATGATCCGATCCTTAAGTCGCTAGGAGTGGCGCTCATAGAGGATCGGCCTCTCGCGCAGGAAGGCGCTCAACCGTGGGTTGCTGCCCTGCTCGATGCGCTCGCAAATCCGACACGCATCGAGGTGGATGAGGGATTGGTGCTGCTCAAGGCAGGGCGACGAATACCTGCATCCGCGTTGGCAGCGATCCTCGCGGAAGGCGAAGAAGAGGAAATTACGCAAGCCGAAACCTCTTCCTTTACGGGACGTGCGATCAAGCTATCGGCTCACAGTCGACACGTCGAAACCTGGGCACGAGACTTTGCAAACAAACTATTAGGAATTGCGCCAGACCTAATTGAGACCCTGGCCTTCGCGGGTTGGTTGCATGATGTGGGCAAGGCCGATGCCCGATTTCAGCAGCTCTTACGCGGCGGCAGTGACATCGAGCTATTTAAGGACAGGCTTAATACGCCGAATGACTGGCTGCTTGCCAAGTCTGGCATGAGTGCGCGTGAGCGCCGCCGTACCCGTCTTGCGGCGCGCCGCAGCGGTTATCCACCTGGAACCCGTCACGAGGTTCTCTCGCTGGCGATGATTCAGAACAATGCTGCAATCAGCGCGGAAGCCAAGCGCCGGGGCGTGAAAGACATGGATCTTCTTTTTCATCTGGTGGGCAGCCACCACGGATGGTGTCGCCCCTTCGCACCGGCAGTGGCGGAGCCAAACCCTGATCTGACCGTAGAAGTTCGACATGGCGATATCACTCTTTCGTCACCCGCAAATCACGACCTCGAACGCCTAGACAGCCCGCTGGCAGATCGCTTTGCTCTTCTTGGGCAGAAGTATGGCTGGCTGCAACTCGCCTGGCTCGAAGCCATTCTGCGCCTTGCCGATCATCGCGCCAGCGAACAGGAGACCCTCTATGGCGACGCTTGAGGCTGACGGCATCAACGGTACAACGCTGCTCGGATTCCTAGCGGCAGTGGGGAGCTTACGATTGCTGGCCGAAAAAAAGTCATCAGCACGGTTATGGTTTGATCGGAACAGCGATCAGGCAAGACTGCAAGTGGACGAGCTTGAAACCGAAGAGGCGATCGTCTCGCTCATCATCGAGCGGTATTTTTCCGAAGACCGAGTTAAGGAACTCGCCCTACTGGGCTTAGCTGACATGCCAAAAGCCGTTAAAAACGATGATGCCGAAGGACACATCCCGAGTGTTCTGCAGCTGGCAGATCAGGCGATTACAAAGCCAAATTCGAACCGCTGGTCTTTCATATCCGGGGTGCTATGCGATGGGCTGACGAAGAGGAACGCCAATGATTTGGCTGCTGAGACTACGTTGTGTGCAGCCAACGGCGGTAGCCATAAAAGGATGTTCCAGACCCTTCGCGACCTTCGCAATGTGGCAATAAAATCCGATGGAATGCGGGAAAGAAAACCTGCGTTAGTAACGCCGGAACATTTGGAATCGGTAATGACCAGCTTATGGCGCTTCGCGGATGCCGTGCCTTTAGACCTTCTCGGGAAAGAAGGCGGAATGGGCGATCGCAAGCCGACCATGTATTGGGACGAGCATGCGGAGCGTCTGCATGCGCTTCGTTTACGCGATCCCACCAATAAAGCCGAAACCTTTACCACTCAGCTTGGCGCACAAGCGGTAGCCGCCCAGGCGTTGTCCTGCTTTCCTTGCTTTCCTGTCAGAAGGGGTGGGGTAACAGCATTCACCCGCCGTAGCCGCGATGCCGGGGAATCGATTTTCTACTGGCCGCTCTGGGATGTCCCCATATCGCTCGCGACATTTCTGGCAAGTCACGCCAGCGGCGAGGCTCTTCGAAAATCTTCAGACGCACGACTACGCGGAGTTTATCGGCTCATGAGCGTACGCCGAATGACACAGGACCAGGGCAAGCTGACTTTCCAAAGCCCGGAAGCGGTTTGGTGAATCTGCATCACTGCCCAGTGCCCGAGTCTGCGATTCACGCCCACTCGCGGCACTATATGCCCGGCAAGGGCGACAAACGCACGCTGGTGTTCGATGCTTTCGCCCGGGTCGCGGATGACGATCCTGTTGCCATTGTCTGGCCAGGGCTTGCCCTGGATGCACCGCAAACGGAAGTGCTCGATGCCCTGCTTGAGAATTTGGGCTTCCTGGGCCGTGCCGAGTCCTGGGTGGAAGCTCACCGCGCGCCGGCGCCGGTGGACTTCAACTGCGTGCCCGCTGGCGAATCCGTGGACCCTGGAACAGGAGAGGTCACGGGCAAGATCGTGCGCCTGATGGCGCCGAGCACGCCGGAGATTTATCGCGCATTCCGTTCAGGAAAGCTTGAAGCCGCCGGAATCGAGCTCGACCCCGCGGGGCGCCCGCCCAAACTCAAGCCGGACCAGAAAAAGCTGCTGACAACCCTTCCCGACGACTGGCTGAACGCAATTGGTGTGGAAACCGGCGAGCTCCAGGCCGCCGGCTGGAGCGCGCCGCCCTGTGCACGGACCATAAGTTACCGCCGACCACTGCACGCGCTCAGGACCACCACGCCGAAGGTGGTCCGTAAACCCGCGATCATCAGGCCGAATACGAGCATCACCACTGCACGCTTCGTGCTCTACGGCAAACCTCTCCTCCGCAGCCTGACGCTTACCAACGCGACCGACGAGCCGCTCGACGCCACTGAAACCCGCTCGCCCGACCAGCTATACCCACAGACACGAAACCGGCGCTGCGAACATGCGCTCTCTGAATGGAACGACCTGCTCTCCGTCGTAGAGGACGACCCCGAACTTGAAATCATCCCCGCAGGCATCTGCCAGTTTGCGCAATCCCCTGAAGTCGGCGGCGTGGACCGTCGCCGCGGACTTCACCTCGACCGCGACCACCGCACCCTCGGGGTTTTCCACGACGACGTCGACTTCGTGCTGGTCCTTGTCC
Organism: Betaproteobacteria bacterium; assembly: GCA_016199545.1. Taxonomy (GTDB): domain Bacteria; phylum Pseudomonadota; class Gammaproteobacteria; order Burkholderiales; family SG8-41; genus DSOT01. The sequence continues at coordinate 20,857 of JACQGN010000237.1, forward strand.
CGATAGTGATGAAGCACGCAGGCTTCGTCGAGCCATTCCGCCTGCTTCAGGATCTCGGAGAAGACGAATGCTTCGAGCAGGGGGCCAAGGAGCGCGCGGTCCTTCGCGATGCGCGGAGCGGTGGCGCCGAGCGTCGCCGCGAGCAGGCCGGAATCGAGGAAATGCAGTTTCGGAGTCTTCACCAGTCTCTTCAACCGGTTGCTCAGCCACGGCTCCACGCGGCGCACGATGAAGAGCTGCTCGAAGATGGCGACGTACTTGCTCACAGTCTTTTCGTCGAGGCCGATCCGGCCGCCGGCCTGGGCGAAATTGACGAGCCGGCCGGAATGATGCGCCAGTGTCCGGAACAGACGGGACATCCCGTCGAGTTTTTCCACTTCGGCGATGTCGCGCACGTCCCGCTGCAGAAGAGCCTTGAGGTATTCGCGTGCCCATGCCTGCCGCCGCGGCAGGGTCTTGCGCCGGAGCATTTCCGGATAGCCGCCGGTCAGGACCGTATTCACCAGGTCGTTACCGGAGAGCCTGTGCGACGGCCGCGCGATCCTGCCGGCAAATGCCGCGCTCAGGAACGAGGGCTTCCCACGCCGGATTTCGACTTGCGACAACGGCAGGAGGCTCACCACTTCCATCCGTCCCGCAAGGCTTTCGGAAACACGGGGCAGGGCCAGAACGTTCGCGGAGCCGGTGAGCAGGAACCGGCCCGGACGGCGATCGTCGTCGATCGCGCGCTTGATCGCGCGCAGCAGTTCCGGCGCGCGCTGTACCTCGTCAATAACAGCCCGATCGAGGCCCCGCAGAAAGCCCGCGGGGTCGCCGCGGATGCCCGCCAGCACCGTGTCGTCGTCGAGGGTGACATAGGCCCGGTTGCGGCCTGCGAAGGCCCGAACCAGGGTGGTTTTCCCGGATTGGCGCGGCCCCGTGACCATGACGGCCGGCGTGTCCTCGAGCGCACCTGCTACGCGACGGGCGGCAAGACGAGGGATCAGGGTGGAACCGGGAGCGGCCATGGCGGAGCGGGGCTTCGTCCAATCCGGAATATTGGTTCGTCCAATCCGGATTATATGGCCGTCCACTCCAGAAGGCGAGGACGGCCCATAAAGGAACTGAAGCAAAACAATACGGGAGGGGGGTCGTATGAGCAATGAGACAGCCGACAGCGCCGAACCCATACAGACCACGGCCGGCGTTCAGGTCAAGATTCTCGCCGATCCAACGGTCAGCTATGCCTCGTACCAGAACAATGTCCCTCTCCTCCGCAGCCTGACGCTTACCAACGCGACCGACGAGCCGCTCCGAGAACTGGAAGTCGTGGTGCGCTGTGAGCCAGGCTTTGCGGAAGCGATGCGCCTGCAATTCGAGCGGTTGGACGCGAAGGAGACGCGGCGCATCGACGCGCTGGACCTCAAGTTCCAGCACCGCTATCTCGCTGAGCTGAACGAGGCGGAGCGCGGGCGTGTAATCGTTCAGGTCAATTCCGCCGGCGCCGATGTCGCCCGAACCGACCACGCGGTGGACGTGCTCGCCTACGACCAGTGGGCGGGCGCCCGCTCATTGCCCGAATTGCTGGCGGCATTCTCGCTGCCCAACAACCCTGCGATCGATCGCCTGATCTTCCAGGCAGGCGAACTCCTCGGGAGGGCCGGCGGCGGCCGGTCGATGAACGGCTACCAGTCGAAGAACCGCGAAGACGTGTGGGCGCAAGCCTCAGCCATCTACAGCGCGGTCGCGGCTGCCGGCCTGCGCTACAGCGAACCGCCTGCCTCGTTCACCGACGACGGCCAGAAGATCCGCACGCCGGACCGCGTGTTCTCGGGCGGCGTGGCGACCTGCCTCGATCTCGTCATGCTGCTGGCTTCCTGCGTCGAGCAGGCCGGGCTCAATCCGGTCCTTCTGCTGAAGAAGGGCCACGCCTGGGTCGGTTGCTGGCTGATCAATACGAGTTTTCCCACGCCGATATTCGACGACGGACAGGCGGTGCGCAAACGGGTTGCCGGCGGCGAGCTGCTGGTACTGGAAACGACCGTACTCACCCACCGGCCACCCCCTTCGCTGCGCGCGGCCTGCGAACTGGGACTGGAACATCTCCAGCATGAGGATGAATTTCTCTTTGCGGTGGACATCAAGCGTGCTCGGATCGAGCAGATTCGACCCCTACCCACGCGCGGACACGGAACTCCGCAGCCGGACGAGCGGTTGTCGGAGCAAGCAACGGCGCCCGCAGTCGAGCCGCCGCCGGCATTGCCGCCCCTGGACGGCGAGGCGATCCTGCTCGACGAGGACGCCCGCCCGGAGACGCCGGATGGACGGCTGACGCGCTGGAAATCCAAGCTGCTCGATCTCACGTTGCGCAACCGCCTGATCAATTTCAAGCCGACCAGGGTGATGCTGCCGCTTCGAGTACCGGACCCTGCGCATCTGGAAGACGCTCTCTCCGACGGTCAGGAATGGAAGTTCCGTCCCCTGCCGCAGATCATGCAGGGCGACGATCCCCGGGTCGCGGCGGTCGCGGCGCGGCGCACCGGCCAGGACCCGATCGAGGCGGCGGCCGTGCAGGCGATGCAGCAGAAAGAGCTTCTTGCCGCGGTCGAGAGCAAAACGCTCGACGCGCGCCTCTACGAAATCTATAGCGCGGCACGCCTGGGGCTCGAAGAAGGCGGCGCCAATACGCTCTACCTCGCGCTCGGGTTTCTGCGCTGGGCCGAGGACGAACGCGCGGAGAAGGTCCACCTTGCCCCGATTTTGCTGGTGCCGGTCACGCTGACGCGCCAGTCGGTGCGGACCGGCTACTCGATCAAGCGGCACGACGACGAAACCATCGTCAATCCGACCCTGGTTCAGTTGTTGCGCGAGAACTTCCAGCTCACGCTCCGGGGGCTCGATCCCCTGCCGACGGATGCGGGCGGCGTGGACGTGAAGCGAATCTGGCAGATTTTCCGCCTCGCAGTGAGAGACATCCCGCGCTGGGAAGTGACCGAGGATGTCTACCTGGGCATCTTCTCGTTCACCAAGTACCTGATGTGGAAAGACCTGCAGGATCGCACCGAGCAACTCAAGAAAAACCGCGTGGTCGATCACCTGATCGAGCGTCCGCGGGAACCGATGGGCTCGGGTGAAGACCTGGCCCCGCGCGACGATCTGGACGACCGCCATCCGCCGGGGAGCCTGCTCGCTCCGCTGCTTGCCGACTCCTCGCAGATGAACGCGATCAGCCGCGCGGGCGCCGGGCATGATTTCGCGCTGGAAGGCCCTCCCGGCACCGGCAAGTCGCAAACCATCACCAACCTCATCGCGCACTTTCTCGGGCAGGGGAAGACCGTTCTGTTCGTCTCCGAAAAAATGGCGGCGCTCGATGTCGTGCAGCGGCGCCTCACCGCCATCGGGCTTGCTCCGTTCTGCCTGCAACTGCACTCGGCGAAGGCCCGCAAGACCGAGGTGCTGGAGCAGTTGCGGGCGGCGATGGAGGTATCACGGCGTCGGACGGAGGAAGAATGGAAGCGCGAAGCCGAGCGGCTGGGGGCATTGCGCGCGGAGCTGAATGATTTTGTGCGGACTCTGCACAAGCGGCACCGCAACGGATTGACGGTTCGTCAAGCCACCGATACCGCCATACGCTACCGCCGCTGGACCCCCGCACCATTGCGCTGGCCCGATCCGGACGTGCATGACGAAAAGGCGCTCGACCAACTGCGGGAACTGGCGCGGGCCATGCAGTCGGTGGGCGGAGAACTGGGTACGCTCGGAAGCCACCCGCTGTCGCTGGTGCATCACACTGAATGGACCAACGCCTGGGAGGAACGCCTCGTCACCGAGTCTATGGCACTGGACGCAGCGGCCGCACGATTGCCCGAAGCAGCGGCTGCAATTGCTCCGGCGTTGGGCATGAAGTTCGATGCTGCTTCCGCCGCACTGCTGGAAGCTATTGACGGACTAATTGACGTCCTGCTTGAGGCGCCACATGTTCCGGCAGGATTCGCAGCGCATGGCGCCGACGTGAAGATTCGCGCTCGCATGCAAATCCTGCGTGCGCACGGCGAGCGGCGACAGGCCATCTGGACGCAGCTTTCCGGGAAATTCAAACCGGACATCGCCGGGGTCAACGGCGAGCAGCTTGCGCAGGACTGGAGCCTCGCATCGACGGCCTGGTGGCCCAAGCGATGGTTTGCCCAGCGCGGCGTGACGGGCCGCCTTGCCCTCTATGCGGTCGATCAGAAACGGCCCGCAGCCACGGAAATGGAACCTTTGCTCAATGCCCTGCGCGGCCTGAACGGGGAGGATCAGGCGCTGAAAGCATCGGAGGTTCAAGGGGTCGAGTTGCTCGAAGCCGAATACCGAGGGGCAGAAACCGACTGGGCAGCGGTTCAACGCTATGAGCAATGGGGCAAGCGTTTCGAAGAGGCCATCGGACGATTTGCAACGGATGAGAACCCAGACGCCGGTGCTCCCCTGAGGGAACGGCTGTCCCTGTTGGTGGGCAAGCACCGCGCGGTACTTCTTTCAGGCGGTGCACTCAGTGCGCGCCTGGTGGCGTTCCGCGATGCGTGGCGCGAGTTTCGCAGCCGCCTGGACGCGGCCGCACAGCTTTCGGGAGCAGGACAGGCTCTGGCGGGAGACGCCCAGACGGCGGGGTTATCGAGCCGGATGCGCTCGATCATCAGCGGGTGGACCGCGTCGCGGCGATGGCTGCGGGTGTGGTGCCGCTGGCGCCAATTGCGCGAGCAGGCGCTGAAAGCGGGCCTGGAACCGATCGTGCGCCCGCTGGAAGCCGGACAGGTTTCCATCAATGATCTCGACACCTACGTCGAATATTCCTATCAGACCTGGTGGCTGAAGGCGGTGACTGACCGCGAACCAGCGCTGCGCAACTTCTCGAGCGCCGACCACGAGCGAAAAATCCGGGAATTCCGCCAGACCGACGAGCGCTTCCAGAAACTCACCGAGCAATATGTCACCGCGGTACTGGCAGGGAAGGTGCCTCGGCCGCAGGCCGGTCAGAGGCCCGACCCGGAGATGGCGCTGGTGCTGCGCGAACTCGCCAAGCAGCGAGCGCATCTTCCGGTGCGCAGGCTCGTGCACGGCATTCCGACTCTGTTGCCCAAGCTCAAGCCGTGCCTGCTGATGTCGCCGCTGTCTGTCGCGCAATATCTGGATGCTGCGCACACGAGCTTCGACGTCGTGGTATTCGATGAGGCCTCCCAGATTCCGGTGTGGGATGCGGTGGGGGCCATTGCCCGCGGCAAACAGTTGATCGTGGTGGGCGACCCCAAGCAGCTCCCGCCCACCAACTTCTTTAACCGCGCCGACGATGCGGAGGAACCGACCGCTGAGAACGCCGAGGACGCTCCGGTGCAAGACCTTGAAAGCATCCTCGACGAATGCCTCGGCGCGGGGCTGCCGACACTTCGGTTGGAGTGGCACTACCGCAGCCGCCACGAAAGCCTGATTACGTTTTCCAACCACCGCTATTACGAATCCCGTCTGGTCACCTTCCCGTCATCGGTGACGCACGACATGGCGGTGAAGCTCAACATCGTGCCGGGCATCTACGACCGCGGTTCCACCCGTACCAACCGCGTTGAAGCCGACGCCATCGTCAAGGAAATCGTGGCGCACTTCTCAGACGAGGCAAGACGCAAACTAACGATGGGGGTGGTGACTTTCAACCAGACCCAGCAAAGGCTCATCGAGACACTGCTCGACGAGGAATTGCGCAAGTCCCCGGAGCTGGAACAGAACATCGCCGAGCACGGCCCGGAACGGCTGTTCATCAAAAACCTCGAAAATGTCCAGGGTGACGAGCGCGACCTCATTCTATTCTCGATCACTTACGGCAAGGACGCTGCCGGCCGTATGGCGATGAACTTCGGCCCGCTCAATCAGGACGGTGGGCAGCGCCGGCTGAACGTCGCCATCACGCGGGCGCGGGTCGGCGTCACGATTTTCAGCTCCATCCGTCCGGAGGAAATCGACCTGTCGAGAACACGCTCGACAGGCGTAACGGATTTGAAGAACTACCTGGAATTCGCGGCCAAGGGGCCGCGTGCGCTCGTCGAGCAGGCGTTGCCCACTGGCGTGGAGCCCGAAAGCCCACTCGAAATCGAGATCATTCGTGCTCTGCGCGACAAAGGCTGGACTGTGCATCCGCAGGTTGGATGCTCCGGGTATCGCATCGATATGGCTGTCGTCCATCCCCAGGAACCCGGAAAGTATCTCCTCGGTATCGAATGCGACGGCGCAACCTACCACTCACTGCCTACAGCCAGGGATCGTGACCGGCTCCGGCAGATCGTGCTGGAGGGCTTGGGGTGGACGCTGCATCGGGTGTGGTCGACCGATTGGTGGACAGACCCGGAGCGGGAGATCCAGAAACTGGAGACCTCGTTAAATGGCAGATCGGGGGCAAGCCTGTCTTGAGTTCCGCCTGGCACTGCGGCCTCGGGCTATTGTCCCCGCCCCCCGAGTCACCAATCAGTACGCCCCGAGCACGCAGATTGACTCAACCGGGCCGGTAGCGTAAGTTTGACGGACTGTTGATCGATAAGGAGATCGTATGACGACCGTTACCGTTTCGCCGAAATACCAGGTTGTCATCCCGCAGGCGGCGCGCGAGGCGCTCGGCATCCGTCCCGGACAGAAGATCGAGGTCATCGCGTACGAAGGGCGCCTTGAGTTCGTCCCGGTCGCCAAGGCGAGGAAGTTGCGCGGGTTGCTGCGCGGGATCGACACGTCGGTGCCGCGCGACAGGGACCGCGCGTGAACCTCGTGGACTCCTCGGGCTGGCTGGAGTATCTCGCCGACGGTCCCAACGCGGAGTTCTTTGCGCCGCCGATCGAGGATACCCGCAGCCTGATCGTGCCGACCATCAGCGTGCTGGAAGTGTTCAAGAGAGTGCTCCAGCAACGAACCGAGAATGAAGCGCTGCGCGCGGTTGCCCTGATGCGGCAAGGCAGGGTTGTGGATTTGGACGCGGACCTGGCGCTGAGCGCGGCGAAGCTGGGCCGCGAGCACGGCTTGCCGCTCGCCGACAGCGTGATCCTTGCCACAGCGCGCAAGTTCGACGCGACGATATGGACACAGGACAGCGACTTCGAGAGCCTGAAAGGCGTGCGCTATATCGCGAAGACCTGAGCGGGATGCTGGCGCAATGATGCGGGGCGACATCTGCGAAAGGGGTAAAATCCTTACCAGGTATTACTTTGGAGTGTATCGATGGCAACGGTATCAGTCACCAGCAAAGGCCAGGTCACCATCCCGAAGCGGGTCAGGCAGGCGCTCGGCATTACGCCGGGAAGCAAGGTCGAGTTCGATCTCGACAAGGGGGGCGCGCGTCTCCGCCTGGTCAAGCGCCAGGCGCCCTCGCGCATTGAGGATGGTGCCGGGATTCTGAATTACAGGGGTCCGCGGATTCCCATTGCGGACATGCATGGCGGTGTTGCGATGAGGAAGGCGGCGAGACGTGCGCGCCGTTGACACGAACGTGCTCGTTCGTTATTACCTGCGGGACGACGCTGCGCAGGCGCGGCTCGCCGAGCGCGTCCTTTCCGCAGGAGACGCGTTCGTGTCGAAAACCGTCGTGCTGGAGCTCGAATGGGTGCTGCGCTCGGTGGCTGAACAGCCGCCGGGGAAAGTTATCGACTGCCTTGCGCATTTGATCGCGCTGCCGGGAATCACGGTCGAAGACCACGATCAGGTGGAAGCGGCGCTGCGGCGCTGCCGCGACGGGATGGATTTCGCCGATGCCCTGCACCATGCGGCGAGCCATGCGTGCACTGAAATGCTGACGTTCGACGACCGGCGATACGTCCGCCGGGCGGCAAGGCTCGCGCTCAAGCCGCCGGTCAGGTTGCTGGCGAATTGACCTGAGGCCTGCCCCGCGCCGGCGCGCTCACGATGCGTAAGCCAAGTCTGAATCGCGCCCAAGAGCAGCGCTACCAGGTTGCAATGGGCTGCCGGGTCTGATCACCTCAACGCGCTCTCGACCTTGAGACCCGGTACACGCGAAAATTCCGCGACGTTGTCCGTGATCACTGCGGCGCCGAGGCTGCGGGCGTGCGCGGCGATCAGTGTATCGAGCGGGCCGATCGCGAGTCCTCGCGGCTCCAGGTGAGCGCGAATCTGTCCCGCATGCAGCGCCGCTGCTTCGCCAAAATCCACGATGTTAAAGTGTGCCAGCACCAGCCGCACCGCGGCGGATTTGCTACCCGGGTCCCGCGCCTTCGCGATCATGGTTTCCAGTTCCGACATGGTCACCGCCGAGATAAACCGCCGGCCGATTGCCATGCCGTCGATGCGCGCCGCGAGGCGTTCGAATCCGCGCCGATGGTGCACCAGCGCGGAAATCGCGTTGGTGTCGAAGAGCCAGCTCACCGCCGTGGTGCCCGCCGTCGTCGCGGCTTCGACGCTGCGCGCAGCGCGGGATCCGCCCGCCGGTCGCTCCAGCCGGGCTGCTCGCGCGGAGCGAGCTCGATGGGCCCGATTGCCTTGAGCAGCGCCAGGAGCGAGCCCTTGCGCGGCCGCCTCGGAAGGATCGTAATCATGCCGAAATCCTGCTTGAGCAGGACCTCATTGCCGCCCGGATCGAAATCCCGGGGGAGCCGGATCGCCCTGCTGCCGCCGTTACGGAAGATTTTCGCCGTGCGGATCGTCGATGCCAATGTCGCCTCCATCCATATCGTTGTATAGACATTCTACTCGCCATGGAACAGGGCCAGCAAGAACTCCCGCTCCCTTTCCCCGAACTCTCCGGGGACATGCCACTGCTGCCGGCGCGCATGGTGAACGAATATCAATATTGCCCGCGCCTTGCCTACCTGGAGTGGGTGCAGGGCGAGTGGGCAGCGTCGTCCGATACGGTCGAAGGCCGTCACACGCATCGTCGGGTGGATAAACCGGGCGGTGACTTGCCTCCTCCAGGCGAAGCGGATGAGGAGGAGCGCATCCACGCGCGCTCCATCACGCTCTCCTCGAATCGCCTGGGCCTCATCGCGAAGATGGACCTCGTCGAAGGCGAGGGAAACCGCGTCACGCCGGTGGATTACAAGCGCGGCAAGCGCCCGCACGTGCCGCAGGGCGCCTACGAACCGGAACGCGTTCAAGTGTGCGTGCAGGGCATGATTCTCGAGGAGCACGGCTATCGCTGCGAGGAAGGCGTGCTGTATTTCGCGCAGAGCCGGGAGCGCGTACGCATCCCATTCGATGAGGAGCTGCGCGCGCTAACGCGTAATGCAATCGATGGCCTGCGCCTGATCGCGGCCGGCGGCACGATTCCCCCGCCCCTTGAGGACAGCCCGAAGTGCCCACGCTGCTCGCTGGTGGGCATCTGCCTTCCCGACGAGGTCAATTTTCTCAAGCGGGAGCAGACGCCGCCGCGGCCCCTCGCGGTCGTGCGCGACGAAGCGTTGCCGGTGTACGTCCAGGCGCGCAGCGCCAAGGTCGCCAAGAAGGGCAAGACGCTGGAGATCTCCATCGAGGACAAGGTCGCCCAGACCGCGCGGCTCATCGACGTGTCGCAGCTCGTGCTGATGGGAAATATCTATGTGACCACACCGACGCTGCACGAGTTGATGGCACGGGAAATTCCCATCACGTGGCATTCCTTCGGCGGGTGGTTCCTTGGCCATACCATCGGCACCGGGCACAAAAACGTCGAGATTCGCGCCGCGCAATACCGAGCGAGCTTCGACGGCGCGGCCTGCCTGCGGCTTGCCAAGGGTTTCGTCATCGCGAAGATCCAGAATCAGCGCACGTTGCTCCGCCGCAACTGGAAGGGCGAGGACAAGCCCGATGATCTTCTGGAGGCCTTCCAGCAGGACGTCCGGCACGCGCAGCGCGCGCCCGCACTGCCGGAACTCCTGGGTGCAGAGGGTCAAGCTGCTGCCCGCTATTTCCGTCACTTCTCCGCCATGCTGAGCCGCGAGGGGGATGCCGCGTCGCTCGCGTTCGACTTCACCACCCGCAATCGCCGCCCGCCGACCGATCCGGTCAACGCCATGCTCTCCTATGCCTATGCGCTCCTCGTACGCGCCTGGACCGTGGCCCTGACGGCCGTCGGCTTTGATCCGTATCGCGGTTTTTATCACCAGCCGCGCTACGGCCGCCCCGCGCTGGCGCTCGACATGATGGAGCCGTTCCGCCCGCTGCTTGCGGATTCGAGCGTCATTCAGGCGATCAACAACGGTGAGGTCCGTCCAACGGACTTCATCAGCGCGGCCGGGAGCGTCGCCATGGCCGACGACGGACGGAAGCGATTCATCGGCACCTTCGAGCGCAGGCTCGCCCAGGAGATCACGCATCCGGTATTTGGATACAAGCTGAGCTACCGCAGGCTCCTTGAACTGCAAGCCCGCCTCCTGGCGCGGCATCTGCTGGGAGAAATACCCGACCATCCCAACTTCACGACGAGGTAGCCATGGTCAAGGAGGAGCACCTCTACATCGTCGTATACGACATCGGTGACCCCAAGCGGTGGCGACGGGTGTTCCGTCTCATGAACGGGTACGGCGACTGGGTACAACTGTCCGTGTTCCAGTGCCGCTTGAGTCGCCAGCGGCACGCGGAGCTGATTGCATTGCTGGACGGCATTATCCATAATGGGGAAGATCATCTGGTGCTGCTCGATCTCGGGCCGGCGGAGGACATCGTACCGAGAGTGGTAAGCCTCGGAAAGACTTTCACGCCGGTCGTGCGCGAGCCGGTGATCGTATAGTTCGCCGTCGATGCGCGAGCACTTTGGTGGTTACCCCTCCCGCATGCAGCGCTCGCAGCGGATAACTCTTTAACAATTTGGATCTTTTTCGTGCGCGGCCCAACTTTAGGCGCCTGATAAGCCATGATTTGCCTGCAAACGTCGAACCTCTCGCAATCCCTCGCCTTAGTACCTGTCAGCATGAGGAAAATCGAGGGGACGGTTTTCCGCGGCGACTCGCCGCGGCCTCATTGAAGCCCGTTCTCGGCCATGCCGCGCGCGATCTCTTTCATCGTTTTCCGCGGCGACTCGCCGCGGCCTCATTGAAGCCTGCCGGTACTCGCTCAACCGCTCATTCAGAGTGGCGAGGTTTTCCGCGGCGACTCGCCGCGGCCTCATTGAAGCAACTTTTTCGCCTCCGCTTTGTTTTCCTCGAGCTGCGTTTTCCGCGGCGACTCGCCGCGGCCTCATTGAAGCGC
>JACQGN010000238.1 GCA_016199545.1 Betaproteobacteria bacterium
AAGCACACGGAAAGACACGGAAAAATCAGGCAAATGTGCTACCGCATTGCGCCACCTACTCGGTGACGCGATGCAAACACGTACCGCGTTGTTCGTCCGTGTGATTCCGTGTGTTTCCGTGGCTGTATCGCCGTTTCTAGGTTTATACATGCTCCCTCCCTTGCGCACATCGTGCGCGGGGGAGAAACTATTTATACATGCTCCCTCCCTTGCGCACGTCGTGCGCGGGGGAGGGTTGGGGAGGGGGCTTAAGCGCCGATCGCATCATGCGCAATTTCGTTGCACAGCGACATGCTCGAGCGTTGAGGAACGACGCCACCGATGTTGAACGGCACCTCTGGCGCTGGCTTAGACGACGACAGCTCTCGGGGTTCCGCTTCCGGCGGCAAGTGCCGATTGGACCTTACGTGGCCGATTTTGCATGTCTTGAAGCAAAGGTGGTTGTCGAGGTGGATGGCGGACAGCACCTTGACCGGCGAGAGACTGATCAGCGCCGGGATCGAGAAATCAGAAATAGAGGTTTCCAGGTGCTTCGCTTTTGGGACAACCAGGTGCTTCGAGAAACACAAGCTGTTGTTGAGGAGATCATGCGCGCAGTTGAAAGACACCGCCCCCATCCTGACCTTCCCCCGCAGGCGGGGGAAGGGACCGAAGGTTCTGACTTTCCCCGGCAGGTGGGGGAAGGGAACTGAAGCGCGATTGGCGGTGAGACGGCGCATGCTTCTTTCTTGTGCACACCGAGGGAAGACCGCAAGTCTCCCTCCCTTGCGCACGTCGTGCGCGGCGGAGAAACTATATATGCATGCTCCCTCCCTTGCGCACATCGTGCGCGGGGGAGAAACTATTTATGCATGCCCCCCTCCCTTGCGCACGTCGTGCGCGGCGGAGAAACTATTTATACATGCTCCCTCCCTTGCGCACATCGTGCGCGGGGGAGGGTTGGGGAGGGGGCCAAGCATGCGTACCCTGACTTTTTCTCTCGCCCTGTTTCTCATGCTGTGGTGGTCGCCCGGCATGAGCCAGGAAGCGCAGACGTGCGCCGTGCTGGATCCCGAACTTCAGGGCAAGTACGCCGGCGGCTGCGTGAACGGCCTGGCCGAAGGCCGGGGAGAGGCGAGCGGAAGCGCGTCCTACAAGGGTGGATTCCGGGCGGGCCGCAAGCACGGCAAGGGGGTGAAGACGTGGCGGTCGGGCGATCGTTATGCCGGAGCGTGGGAAGACGATGTCCCTGTGGGGCCGCTTACGCCCGGGATGATGGCGCGCGCGCGCGCCGAGGCGGAGCGGGCGGCGGCGGTCAACAAACCGGGTGTCAGGGTTTGCCGCGAAATGGTGGTGGGTGTGGCGACGCGCGACTGGATGCGCGGAACCGTGACTGCGACAGAGGCTGGCAGGATCGCCATCCGCATCGACAACCCGGGCCAGTTCCAGCACGTGATTGCGAATCAGACCGTGCGCAAGGGTGGCGTGATCCGCGACGCCCCGCAGGCGTGGATTCCGTGCCTATGAGAACGTGGTTCGTGGCACGTGGCACGTTGGTCGTGGTACGTTGATCGTGGTACGTTGGTCGTGATACGTTGATCGTGGTACGTGGTACGTTGATCGTGATACGTGAGACGCGTAGGTTGGGATAAGCGCAGCGCATCTCAACACTTACTTTGCGCGTTGGGGTTCGCGTCGCTCACTCCAACCTACGATAACCAATCACCAATCACTTATTGGCCGCGACGAAACGCGCCGCGGCCTGTTTCTGCTGCTGGAGCAGTTTCTCCCGCTGCTTGCTGTTGCCCTGATCCTGGAGCACATGCAGCGAAACGGGAATTCCCTTGATGAGCGTCAGTGCGGTCACGCTCTCCACGCGGATGCGGGTTCCCTTGGACTCATAGACGCTGTCGGCGCTGACGAAAATCGCATTTCCGTCCGCGCCGCGGACCTGCATTTTGACCGAGCCGACCTTGCCTTTGTCACCGGCGCCGGCGGACTTTTTGACGGCTTCGTCGATGGCAGCCGCGGTGGTCTTCTCGACGTACGGTTTGACCTCGGCCAGGTATTTCCCGCGGTTATAGTCGGCGGGGAGCAGGAGGAGCTTGCCCTGCGTGAGCGTCAGCGCGTAGTAGCCGTGGCGGCGCACGCGGTAGTCCTTGGTCTTATTGAAGCGCGCGAGTTCTCCGCACTGGGCGAAGACCAGCGCCAGCCTGTTCTGTCCCTGGTTGCTCTTCGACAATTGCTCATACCAGTCCCGCTCGCGGGCGTTGTCCCGGTTGAGCGCGCAGTAGCCTTCCGGCACTACGAACCGGATGGTGCGGCCTTCGATCTCCTGCTTGATGACAGGTTCCGCGGCGCTCGCGGTACTGGGTCCCTGTGCGACGAGGGCCGTGGCGGCCAGACAGGTGAAGTACAGAATGAGTTTCATGCGCGTTCTCCCATGGGCGATGTGCGGATGATAACCTCTAAGAGCGGTGAGTCGTGACTGGTGGTTCGTGACTGGTGGATCGTGGTTCGTCGTTCGTAGTTTCGTAGGTTGGGATAAGCGCAGCGCATCCCAACGATCACGATGCACCCGGGGTGTTGGGGTTCGCTTCGCTCACCGCCAGCCTACGCGCTGACGATTGCGGCTGCGCTACGTGCTACGATAACGGCCGCGACCGATAGCCATGAATATCCCGGACTGGATCGGCCAGGCGCTTTCCGACGCGGCGTATTTCGTCACGTACCACCTCACGGTGGCCGTCACGCCGTTCCTGCAGCGGGATTCCTTTCTCTATTGGCCGTTCATCATTTCGACCGTGGCGATCGCTGCTTTCGCGTGGCGCATGGGCTTCGGTACTCCTGTAGATTCGCCGGGGCGTTCGTGGCGGGAGTTCTTCGCTCACTACTTCGGCCGGCGGCTATGGTGGCACCGCTCGGCGCGCGCGGACTATGTCCTTTATGTCGCGAACGCCGTGCTGCTGCCGCTTATCTTCGGCTACGTGCTGTTTGGCGAGACGCGCGTAGTCGAGCTCATCGACACGGTCCTGGAGCGCCCGCAGGCGCCGGACGCAGCCGGGCGCACGGAAGCGGGATTGCCGGCGCGCCTGCTTTTCACCGCGGTGTTTTTCGTCGCCTACGACTTCGGACGCTTCGTCGCGCATTGCCTGCTGCACGAGATTCCGCTGCTATGGGAATTCCATAAGGTGCATCATTCGGCTGAGGTGCTCACGCCGATGACCACATTTCGCGCGCATCCGGTGGATCTCCTGGTCATGGCGTGGGTGCCGGCGATCACGACCGGGGCCGCGACGTGGCTCTTCCATGAGGCCACGCAGGGCGCGATCACGTTCTACACGTTCCTCGGGCTGCACGCCATCATCTGGGTGGCGAACCTCATCGGCAATCTGCGGCATTCGCCGGTCTGGCTGTCCTACGGGCCGCGCTGGGGCCGCTGGCTCATCAGCCCCGCGCACCATCAATTGCACCATAGCTGCGAGCCGCGGCACTTCGGCTGCAACCGCGGCTTCGAGCTGGCGGTCTGGGACCGCATCTATGGCACGCTCTACGTGCCGCCTGTGCGCCCGGAGAGCTTCAGGATGGGACTGGGCGATGCGACCGACGGACAATGGAACAATCTCGCGCGGCTGTATCTCTGGCCGGTGGCGGGCGCGTGGCGAGTCGTGATGCGACGAAGTTCGAGCCGTGAATCGACAAGGGCCGACAAAGGCGGACAAGGGCAAGGGCGTGAGCCGTGAATCGACAACTTCCAAAACGACCTTGTCGGATCACGGATCACCGTTCACGGATCACGCCTTTCAAGAAAGTGGTGGGCGGTACTGGGATCGAACCAGTGACTTCTACCGTGTGAGGATAGCACTCTACCGCTGAGTTAACCGCCCGGAATCGTGAAGCCGATTCGGGGCGGAATTTTACCACCGCCCGGCGCGCTGCCACAAACGCGCGCTACAATTCACCGGATGTTGAGGTTCGCGTCGCTCACCGCCAACCTACGCGCCACGAGCCACCAGTCACCAGTCACGACTCACCAGTCACAACTCACCAGTCACGCCTCCCCTCACCAGTCACGACTCACCAGTCACGACTCACCAGTCGCGACTCACCAGTCACGGGGCACCGCATGCGAAACATCACCATCATCGGCGCCGGCATCGTCGGCATCGCGACCGCGTGCTACCTCCGGCGCGACGGGCACGCGGTTACCGTCGTCGACCAGCGCCCGCCAGGGGAATACTGCTCGTTCGGCAATGCCGGAATTCTCAGCCCGGGATCGATCGTGCCGCAGTCCATGCCGGGCGTGCTCAGGAAAGTGCCGAAGTACCTCCTCGACCCGCTGGGACCGCTCACCGTGCGCTGGTCCTATCTTCCGCGAGCGACGCCGTGGCTGTTGCGCTTTCTCGCGAGCGCCGAGCGCTCGCGCGTGGAGAAAACCGCGGACGCGTTGCTGCCGCTCACCGGGAAGACGTTCGACGCGTACGATCCGCTGGTGAGGCACGCCGGCGTGAGCGATCTCATCCGCAAAACCGGTTACGTCGTGGTCTACGAGCGGGACGAAAGTTATCGCGGTGACGCGTTTGCCTGGCAACTCCGGCGCGACCGCGGCGTCGAGATCGAGGAGCTCGACGCTGCCGGCATCCAGCGCCGGGTGCCGTCGCTCGCCAAGATCTACGAGCGCGGGCTCTATCTTCCTGAACAGGGCTACGTGGCGAATCCCGAACGGCTCACCAAGGCGCTCGCCGCGCAGTTCGAACGCGACGGCGGCAGCATTCTCAGGCGCGAGGTGCGTGACATCAAGCTCGCCCCGCACGGCCCGCAGGCGCTCGAAACCGATGCCGGGCCGCTGCCGGTCGAGACGCTGGTGGTCTGCGCCGGCGCGCACTCGGGGGAACTCGCCGCGAAGCTCGGCGAAAAGGTGCCGATCGAGGCCGAGCGCGGCTACCACGTCATGTACTCCGATCCGCGGATCGAGCTGCCGCTGCCGGTGTCCTCGGCCGAGGGGAAATTTTTCGTGACCCCGATGGAGATGGGCGTGCGGATCGCCGGGCAGGCGGAATTCGCGGGCATATACGCCGCGCCCGATTACCGGCGCGCGGACGTGCTCGCGAAGCACATGCAGCGCATGTTTCCGGACGTGAGCATGGCGGACACGACGCAATGGATGGGCCGGCGCCCATCGATGCCCGATTCCATGCCGGTGATCGGGCCGTCGGCGAAGGCGCCGAACGTCTACTACGCGTTCGGGCACGGGCACATCGGGCTATGCGGCGGCGCGCCGACCGGGCGCGTCATCGCCGACCTGATCGCCGGACGGCCGCCGGCATTCGACGTTTCACCGTTCCGGATCGAGCGGTTTTCGTAGCACGTCGATGATGTTCCCTGGGTGCGCATCACGCACCATGACGCGAGCGGTGGACGGTGCCCGCCCTACTGTCATTGCGAGGGAACCGAAGCAATCCCGTTGCTGGCAACGTTACCGCGGCCCGCCGCGAGATCGCCGCGTCGGCGCACCTCCTCGCGATGACAACTTTCCGCCGCGGCCCGCCGCGAGATCGCCGCGTCGGCGCACCTCCTCGCGATGACACCGAGGGTCGCGCCCGCCCGCTCCTCTCAACGACAGACCAGTACGATGTGGTGCGCATCGCGCACTGGAAAACCATTGTCATTGCGAGGGAACCGAAGCAATCCCGTTGCTGGCAACGTTACCGCGGCCCGCCGC
>JACQGN010000242.1 GCA_016199545.1 Betaproteobacteria bacterium
AGCCACGACGACGGCGAGAGCTGGACGCGGGCCAGCGTGCGCCAGGGGATGCATTCCGACTGCATCGTCAAGTCGCTCTCGTCCGGCGCCCGGCGTCCTGAGGTCGTCTACGCCGGAACCAACATGGGTCTTTATCGCAGCACCGACGGCGGTGAGTCGTGGACGAAGGTGAACGGCCAGATCCCGAACCCGGACGTGCATGGCGTGCTGGTCATCGCCGGTCCGCCCAAGACCGTGTTCACGATCGTCAACGACGACGTCTGGCGCAGCATGGACGACGGCAAGACGTGGCAGGCGGCCCGTGCCCGCGAAGTCTTTCCGTGGCACTACCCGCGCGGCATTGCGGTCAAGCCGAACGATTCGAAGACGGTGTTCGTGACTCTGGGCGACTCGACGCCCGGTCGCATCGGGACCGTCATGCGCTCCCGGGACGCGGGCGCTACGTGGCAGAGTCTCGGGCTTCCCGTGCAACCCAACTCGGCCGTATGGACCGTAAGCATCCCCGCTTCCGCGCCTGATACGGTGTTCGCCGCGAGCCGATACGGTTACCTCTATCGGAGCGACGACGGCGGTGATTCCTGGCGGAAGCTGTGGCGGGAGTTTGGAGAGGTGTCCTCGATCCTCTGGGTGCCGCGGTAACGCCCCCGTTACCGGCGCGGGTTGCTGTTCATGTACTTCGACTGGCAGCTTTGGCGCATGACTGCAGGGCTACGCTGGCGCATCGCGCTCGGCGTAGTACTCGGCCTGGCAGCGCTCGTTGCCGGCATCGCGCGCTTCGTTTTCCTGGGCAGCCTGCTCGCCCGGGTATTCGAAGGCGCGTCGATGGAACGGCTGCTGGCGCCGGCGATCTCTACGGCGCTGGCAATCGTGCTGCGCGCGGCGCTCGAACAACTGCGCATCATGCTGGCGCATCGCACGGCAACGAAGGTTCAGGAAGACTTGCGCGCGCGTCTCTACGACAAGATCGTCGCGCTTGGACCGGGCTGGTTCTCGGGCACGCGCACCGGCGGTGTGATGCTGACCATGGTCGATGGCGTCGAGCAGTTGCAGAGTTACTTCGGTCAATACCTGCCGCAACTATTCGTTTCCGCGTGCGCGCCCCTGGCGATATTCGCGTTCATGGCGTGGTGGGATCTTCCGGTTGCCGGCGTCATGCTCGCCGCCGCGCTGTTCGGACTGACGCTCCCGGCGCTCGTCCATCGCCAGAACCGGGAGTCCGCCGTCGCGCGACAGGCATCATTCAAGGCATTCGGCGAGGAGTTCCTCGATGCGATGCAGGGGCTCGCGACGCTGAAGGCCTTCGGGCAGGGCCGGGCCTACGCTCGCATGCTGGCAGCGAAGGCGCGAAAACTTTCGGCTGACACGATGTGGGTACTGGTGGCGAGCGTGATGGCACGTGGCATCACGGATATCGGAATTGCAGTGGGTGCAGCCGCCGCCCTGGCGCTCGGAGTCTACCGGGTGACCAGCGGGGCAATGAGTCTTGAAGCGTTATTGATCGTGCTGATGGCGGGCACCGAGATCTTTCGTCCGTTGCGGGATCTTCGTACCGTGCTCCATCAAGGCATGGTCGGACAGTCTGCCGCCGGCGGGATGCTCAAGCTGTTGAACGCCGAGGAGACTGCGCCCGCGGGTGGTTCAAGGACGATGGCCGCTGACAAGGAGCGGACGGGCATCGCATTCGAAGGCGTGCACTTCGCCTATCCCGGTGTGCGTAATGCAGCTCTCGAAGGATTGAGTTTCGCGGTGGCGCCGGGGGAGCGCGTGGGTGTGGTCGGTCCAAGCGGGGCGGGCAAGTCGTCGATCGTGCGCCTGTTGCTGCGTCTCTACGACCCGCAGAAAGGCACGGTGCGCATGGGCGATCGGGATCTGCGCGCGCTCGATCCAGAATTCGTGCGGCGCCAGATCGCAGTGGTCGCGCAGGACACCTATCTCTTCCACGGCACGGTCGAGTACAACCTGCGGCTGGGCCGGCCGGAAGCGAGCGAGCGCGAGATCGAAGCGGCGGCTAGGGCGGCGAACGCGCACGATTTCATCCTGGCGCTGCCCGATGGCTACCGGACGCTGATCGGCGAGCGCGGCACCCGGCTGTCGGGCGGCCAGCGCCAGCGCATCGCGATCGCGCGCGCGTTGCTGCTCGATGCGCCGATCCTCATTCTGGACGAAGCCCTGTCGTCCGTCGATGCGGAGAACGAGGCGGTGATCCAGCAGGCATTGGAGCGGCTGATGCAAGGCCGCACCACGCTGATTCTGGCGCATCGATTATCCAGCGTGATCGCGGCGGACCGGATTCTCGTGCTCGATCATGGGCGGGTCGTGGAGAGCGGCCGCCACGAGACTCTCATCGTTCGCGACGGTCCGTACCGTCGCTTGATGGGCGCGCAGGCGAGTGGGGCGGACGACGACAGTGCCGTCATGGATGCACTTGACGCGCGTGACGCGCGTGACGGACGGGGCGGCGTCGTGTCCGGGGGCGAAACGGCATTCGTGCGCTCCGATGAATCGCCCGTCAAAATTCGCGATATCGATGTCGATGCGGCGAGCGTAGGCTGGCGCGAGACCATCGGATCGCTGGTGCGTTTCATCCGGCCCTGGCGGCGGCAGCTCGCAGTCACCACGGCCTGCGGGGTCGGCCGCGTGGCTGCGTTTATCGGCGTCGGGGTGCTGGGTGCGCTGGCCATTGCCGCGATCAAGACGGGCGCCGATGCCAGCACGACGGTCATCGTCCTGCTCATCGTCGCGCCGCTCGTTGGATTGCTGCACTTGACCGAGTCGTGGCTCGCGCACGATATGGCCTACCGGCTGCTCGCCGAGATGCGCATCGATCTGTTCGCCAGGCTGGAAGCGCTGGCGCCGGCGTATCTGCTCGAACGCCGTTCCGGCGATCTGGTGGCGCTGGCGACTCAGGACATCGAGACCGTCGAGTATTTCTTCGCACACACGGTCGCGCCGGCGTTTGTCGCCGTAGTGGTGCCGGTGGTCGTGCTGGCCTGGCTCGGTGTATCGGCGTGGCAGCTCGCGGCTGTGTTATTGCCGTTCCTGGCGTATGCCGGTCTCGCGCCGGTGCTCAAGCGCGGCTCGGTCGACGCGATGGCGTCGCAGGCGCGCGGCGCGCTCGGCCAGCTCGCGGCGCACGTCACCGAAACGATCCAGGGGCTCCCGGAGCTGATGGCTTTTCAGGCGGCTCAACGACGCCGCGACGAATTCATGCGGTTAGTACGCCAGTACCAGGCGCTGCGGCTGATTCTGCTCCGCGACCTGACGCGTCAATCCGAGCGCCTGGAGCTTGCTGCGGGGATCGGCGGATTGGCGATCGCCGTGATTGGCGCAAACCTCGTTGCGTCCGGAGCGTTGGCGCCGACCATGCTGCCGTTGCTGATCCTCATCGCTATTGCCGCATTCGTGCCCGTGTCGGAGATCGCGCAAGTGAGCCGCCAGCTCGCCGACACCATCGCCTCGACGCGGCGTTTGCACGTCGTTGAAGGTGAGCCCGTCGCCATAGCCGATGGAGCGAATGAAGGGCCCGCGCTGGAGCAGGGGGTCGCAGTGGCATTCGAGCGCGTCGGTTTCACCTATCCCGGACGCGAGCATGCCGCACTTTCAGATGTGAGTTTCGAGGTGGCGATTGGCTCGACCGTCGCCCTGGTCGGATCGTCGGGTGCGGGCAAGACCACCATAGCGAATCTGCTGCTGAGATTCTGGGATCCGGATAAAGGGGTCGTGCGGCTCGGCGGCATCGATCTCAGGCAGCTCACCCTGGACGGATTGCGCAGCCGTATCGCTTTGGTGGCGCAGGATACCTATCTCTTCAACGATACGCTGGAAGCGAATATCCGCATGGCTCGTCCCGAGGCATCGCGGGAGGCGATGGTGCTCGCAATCGGGCAGGCTGCGTTGTCCGAATTCGTTGTGAGTCTTCCCGAAGGTTTGCAAACCCGTGTAGGCGAGCGCGGCGTGCAGCTCTCGGGTGGCCAGCGCCAGCGCATCGCGATCGCGCGCGCTTTCCTCAAGGACGCGCCCATCCTGGTGCTCGATGAAGCTACATCGCATCTGGATGCAATCAGCGAGGAACAAGTCCACAGCGCGCTGGAATCGCTCATGGCCAATCGGACGACCATCCTGATCGCCCATCGGCTTTCGACGATACGCGCCGCCGATCGCATCCTTGTGCTTGACCACGGCAGGGTGACCGAATCCGGCACCCACGCGCAGCTCCTGGCGCGGCGCGGTTTCTATGCGCATCTGATCGAGCGCCAGATGACGAGCGTGCGCGAGCGCGTCGCGGTCTGATAGGGTGTGGAGTGTGGGGTCATGGAGTGTGGGGTCAGAGTGTGGGGTCAGGTCTTTGATCATCGGCCTGATGGGTGTGGGGTCAGGTCTTTTAGGAGTGTGGGGTCAGGTCTTTGATCATCGCGCAGGGGTGTGGGGTCAGGTCTTTGATCATCGGCCTGATACGCGCTACACTGCATACATGTCTCGCCCTCTTCGATTGGAATTCTCCGGCGCAATCTATCACCTGACGGCCCGTGGCAACGCCCGTTTGCCGATATTTGAGGACGACCAGGACCGCGAGATGTTTCTCGATCTACTTGGAGACGTGGTCGAGCATTTCAATTGGGTCTGTCACAGCTACTGCCTGATGGATAACCACTATCATTTGCTAGTCGAGACTCTCGAGGGCAACCTCTCCCGCGGCGCGCGGCAATTGAATGGTGTCTACACCCAGCGCTTTAATCGGCGGCACGGACGCGTTGGCCATGTGCTTCAGGGGCGCTTCAAGTCGATTCTGGTCGATCGTGACAGCTATCTGCTTGAATTGTGCCGATACGTGGTGCTCAATCCGGTGCGAGCAGGCATGTCGAGACACGCGGGGGAGTATCGTTGGAGCAGTTACCGGGCGAGCGCCGGGCTATCGGATTGCCCAGCCTTTCTGACGGTTGACTGGGTCCTGAGCCAGTTCGGACGAGGGCGCAAGGCAGCGCAGAGTCGCTACCGAGAGTTTGTAGCGCAAGGCCGTGGTTCGGGTTCCCCGTGGGCACAGCTTCGCGGGCAGGTGTTGCTTGGCGCCGACGCGTTCGTGGAGAGCCTTCGATCCGCATTGACTGAAAAGTCCGAGATCAGCGAAGTGCCCCGCCGCCAGCGGCTTGCTCACCGACCGACATTGGCAACGCTTCTTCCGAACCGCGTGATGGACAAGGGCCGCCGCGATGACGCGATCAGGGAGGCACACCGTAAGTGGGGCTACACACTGGTGGAGATAGGGCGGCACCTCGGACTGCATTATTCGACGGTCAGTGGGCTGGTGAATGCTCCAAACCGTTAATCAAAGACTTGACCCCGTATTTCTGTTGGTCGTGTCCGCTTTCATCGTGGCGGGCGGCATTCACTATCAGACCCCGATGCTGGCGGCGATAGCCGCGGAGTTTCAGGCGGATGCGGCGACAACGGGCTGGATACCGACGTGCTCTTTCGGCGGCATGCTGGTGGGCATCCTGTTTTTCGTGCCGCTCGGGGATCGCATCGACAAGCGCGCACTGGTGCTTGCCAAGATCGTCGTGCTGGCGCTGGCACAGGCGCTGATGGCGGCGGCGCCTTCGATCGCGGTGCTAGCGGCGGGCAGCCTGGTGACGGGTATCTGCTCGTCGCTCCTGCAGAGCTTCATCGCGATCACCGCCGAGACCGCGCACCCGGAACATCGCGGGCGCGCGCTGGGCACGCAGCTGGCGGCGATGTTCAGCGGCATTCTGTTCGCGCGCATCGTGGGCGGGCTGATCGCCACGCACATCGGCTGGCGCTACAGCTACATGCTCTATGGAGGCATGCTGCTCATGATCATCCCCGTGCTGTGGGCGCGGCTGCCCAGCTCACGGCCCACCACGCAGGCGTCGTATCGCGATCTCTTATGGTCGATCTACCGGCTTTTGCGCGCGCATGACGGCATACGGCGCGCAGCAGCGATACAGTTCATGTTCGGCATCTGCTACGGCGGATTCTGGGCGGTGGCCGCACCCATGCTCGCGACGCTCCACCGCGTGGGGCCGACCGGCGCGGGCTTGATCGGCATTCCAGGTGCGGCAGGGATACTGGTGGCCCGTCCGGCGGGACGCTGGATGGACCGTGCGGGAATCATGCCGGTGGTGCTGACGGGCATATGCGCAATGCTGGCCGCCTGGATCGCCATAGGTTTCGGCGTGTGGTCTGTCGCCGCGGTGGTCGTCGGCGCGATCCTGCTCGACTGCGGCCTGCGAACGGCGATGGTCGCCAACCAGACGCTGGTCAATTCGGCGGTTCCGGACTCACGGGCGCGCGCCAACACGCTATTCGGAGTGCACGTGTGGAGCGGAAACGCCGTGGGCGCGTTTCTGACGAGCTGGACGTTCGCGCATTTTGGCTGGCTCGCCGTGTGCGGCGTTGCGATGACCGCGACTGTCATCGCGCTTCTGATCCATCTCGGCGTGTTGCCGGTCGGAAAAACGGCGGAATAAACGAGTTAGTAATACACCGACCGTCCGGCGCCGCCCGTCGCCACGACCAGCTCGCCGCAGATGGCCCAGGCCCTTTCCGAAGCGAGGAACGCCGCGACGTAGGCAACCTCCTTCGCGTCGATCATGCGGCAGATGGCGTTGCCGCGCGGTGAGTCGGGCGCATAGGCGCGTTTCTCGGCTTCCTCGGGGGTGACGCCCAACTCGGCGGCGCGCGCGGCGAGCAGGCGCGGCGTGCGCTCCGTGCGCGTCGTGCCGGGGTGGATGCAGTTCACCGTGATCCCAAAGCGGCCCAACTGGACGGCGAGCGTCTTGGTGAAGTGCACGAGGGAAGTGTTGCGGGCCCCGCCGCTCAGGTTGCCGGCGTTGCGCGCGTTGGTGCCGCTGATGTTGATGATGCGGCCCCACTTCTGTTCCTTAAGAAAGGGGATGACGGCGCGGGCACAGCGCAGCGCCCCCATGTACTTGGTGTTGAAGTCGCGCAGGAGATCCTCGTCCACGATCGTTTCGATGGGGCCGATGGCGGTGGTGGAGCCGCCCGGAGAGGAGCCGCTGTTGACCAGGATATGCAGCCCGCCCAGTTGCTTGGCGGCCTGAGCGACCATCGCCTCGACCTGTTCCCTGCTGGTGACATCCGCCGTCAGCGCGATGACGCGGCCTTTCGTTTCGGCGCTCAACTCCTTCGCCGTCGCTTCGAGCTGCTCTTTCTTCCTCGCGACGATCGCCACGTCCACCCCTTCGCGCGCGAGCTCCCGCGCAATCGCTTTGCCGATGCCCTGGCTGCCGCCGGTCACGATCGCGTGTTTGCCTTTGAGTCCCAGGTCCATGGTGTAATCTCCTGATTATTGAACAGTTGTTCGGCGTTCTTGTCCCCCCATCACCGCCCCCGCAAGGGGAGAAGGAGCCTTTTCCGCAGTGCGGGGAGCGCTACCACCCGAGATCAAACGCCTGCCTATTCCAGTCGAACTCCGGCGGCTTTGATGACTGCCGCCCACTTCGCCACTTCATCTCGCACGTATTTCTCCCACTGTCCGGGCGTGCCGTGCATCGGCTCGGCCCCGAGGTCGGCGAAGCGCTGGCGCATGCCCCGAGATTGCACGATGCGATTGATCTCGGCGTTGAGCCGATTGATCGCTTCTTCGGACATCCCCCGGGGCGCAAGCAGGGCGATCCAGTTGCGCGATTCGAAACCGGGCAACGCTGCTTCGATCATGGTCGGCACCTCCGGCAGC
Source organism: Betaproteobacteria bacterium (assembly GCA_016199545.1). Classification (GTDB taxonomy): domain Bacteria; phylum Pseudomonadota; class Gammaproteobacteria; order Burkholderiales; family SG8-41; genus DSOT01. The sequence continues at coordinate 7,715 of JACQGN010000242.1, forward strand.
GATGCATGCCGCTGTGTGCTCGTTATCGCAAGGGCACGGACCCGCTTTGACTTGACGAGCGGCATCACGGACGGAGTCGGAGGAAAGTTTATGCTGATCTGGCCGCTGGCTACGTCGGCATTGGCCTGCGCCGTGCCGCGATAGGGGACGTGCAGCAGCTTGAGTCCGGTGCGCATCGCGAACATTTCCGCCGTAAGGTGCGGCCCGCCGCCGGTGCCGCCGGACCCGAAAGTCAGCTCTCCCGGCCGGGATTTTCCGAACGCAATGAGTTCGCGCACGGATCTTACCGGCAGCGAAGGATGACTGACCAGCAGGAACGGCACCGATGCCATTACCGAGATCGGCTGCAGGTCCTTCAGCAGGTCGTAAGGCAACCTGGGAAAGAGGCTGTACGTCATGGAAATCGAACCGGGCGCGTTCAGCAGCGTGTAGCCGTCGTTCGCGCTGCGCGCAACGATCTCGGCGCCGATGTTACCCGAAGCGCCCGGGCGATTGTCGACGACGAATTGCTGGCCGAGGGACCTGGAGAGTTCAGCCAAGACCAGCCGCCCGATGACATCGTTACCCGCCCCCGGAGGGTAACCGATGACCACGCGCACCGGCTTGGCCGGATACGTCTGCGCGTGTCCCCAGCCGCTCATGCCGAGCAGTACGCACATGATTCCTGTCAAACGCGAGTTGCTGCGAGTGCCCATGAGTCTTCCGTCCTTCCGAATGGTTTGCCACATATGGGAGAGACTACGGTTCCTGTCACGACGCCGCAGCGGCGGGGCGCTTCCAGCCGAGCCAGTCGACGAAGGCGCCGCCCATCACGCGCTCCAAGTCGCGGCCCTTGAGCCACGGCAACTCCTCGGTGAACATCGTCACGCATTGCCGATACGGGATGGGCATCCGGGTGATGTCGGTGCCCCAGAACGAGCGCTCGGGCCCGAACGCCTCGACGATCTGGCGCAGATAGCCGTGGATGTTCTTGTAGGGGTACGGCTGGCTCGAGGTGCTCGGTG
>JACQGN010000019.1 GCA_016199545.1 Betaproteobacteria bacterium
AGTTCTAGCAGCCTGTCGGGCTTAGCTGCCCAACAGGCTGCTAAAAGCAAAACCGCCCGCGGATTTTGAATGTACCCCGGATTGACCAGCGATTTTGCCCTCCAAGGAGCACCCGAATGGGCGAGAGATGGGGTTTTCACTGGCTTTCCCTCTCTTTCCCTCTCGTATTTATGCGGGCGGTTTTGCATAAGGAGTTTGTCGGACCTAAGTCCGACAAACTCCTAGTGCCGCGATACCTGCCAGGAGGCAAACATGCTAAAGGCGCTTGTCCCAATCGATGGATCCAGGAACTCGATGCGCGCGATCCGGCACCTGATCGATCTGGTGAGGGAGCGCGAACCGATGGAAATCCACCTGCTCAATGTCCAGGAGGCCGCCGATGCCTGGGAGGTTCGGCGGTTTCTGAAGGTCAACGAAATCCGCCGCCGGCAACTGGAACACGGCAAGCAACGGCTGAAGGACGCGGAGGCCCTGCTCGACCGCGCCGGGATCCGTTACCAGTCGCACGTTCTGATCGGCGATGTTGCGGCCACCATCGCCCGGTTGGCCAAACGTCAACGCTGCGACAAGATCATCATGGGGACGCGCGGCATGGGAACGGTGGGCAACCTCATCCTCGGCTCGGTGGCGACCAAGGTGATCCACCTGTCGCAGATTCCGGTCACGCTCGTAAAGTAGAACACGGGGTTGCACCGGGCGCCGGGCACTCCAGCGCGGCAGGGTCGACTGGTAGAATTGCCCGCCTTCTGCAGGGGATCCGAAAGTGAACTCAACCGCATCAATTGTGCGCCGTATGTGCCCGGTGCCGTGCTGTGTACTTTCGGAGGAAGGTGGCAATGCGAGCGGCTTGATTTCGCCCGGGTGGGGGTATACGATTGCCACGCAGTAGCATGGCATTGCGAATCGTGAAAGGCCCCCTGCGAACCGGCCCCACTCAATGCCATGCCGCACGAAGCTGAGTAGCATTACCGGAAGCCTTCCCCTGTAACCAGCCCATTGGAGGAGAGAATGACAAACGAGTCAGTCACGGATAACAGTGCCGACAGCAAATCTAGCTCGTCCCGCCGCAAGTTCCTGACAGGCGCGACCGCCGTGGCCGCGACATCCGTGCTCGCAGCGTGCGCTCCGGAGGCGCCGAAGCCCGCGCCCAAGGCCGAAACCAAGCCAGCGGCGCCGGCAGTGGCGGTGAAGCCTTCTACCGTCGTGCTCAAAATGCAGGGCGCGTGGGGCGCCAAGGACATCTTCAACGAAATGGCCGAGGAATACGTCAAGCGCGTCAACGAGATGGCGGGCGGGCGGCTGCGCATCGACTACCTCGTGGCGGGTGCGGTGGTGAAGCCGTTCGAAGTGATGGACGCGACCAGCAAGGGCGTGCTCGACGCCAATCACAGCGTGCCGGTGTACTGGTACGGCAAGAGCAAGGCGGCATCCCTTTTCGGCTCCGGCCCCATCAACGGCATGGACGCGCACCAGACGCTCGCCTGGATCTACCGCGGCGGCGGGCTCGAGCTCTATAACGAGCTGCTTGCCAAGCTGAACCTCGACGTGGTCGGGTTCTTCGCGATGCCGATGCCGACCCAGCCGCTCGGCTGGTTCAAGAGCCCGATCAAGGATGCGGCTGGACTGAAAGGGCTCAAGTACCGCACCGTTGGCCTCGCCGCGGATCTGTTCCAGGAGATGGGCGCGAAAGTGACGCAGCTGCCGGGCGGAGAGATCATCCCGGCGCTGGAGCGCGGCGTGATCGACGCCTTCGAGTTCAACAACCCGACTTCCGACATGCGCTTTGGCGCCCAGGACGTCATCAAGAACTACATGATGGGAAGCTTCCACCAGGCGATGGAGTTCTTCGAAATCGTCTTCAACAAGAAGAAATGGAACGCGCTGCCGAAGGACCTGCAGGCGATCCTGCGCTACGGAGTCGAGGCTGCCAACTCGGCGAACTACTGGACCGCGATTCACAATTACTCGAATGACCTGCAGCTCCTGAAGGACAAATTCAAGGTCAACGTCATCCGCACGCCGCGGTCCATCTTCCAGGAGCAACTCAAGGCATGGGACGTGATCACACCCAAGCTGTCGAAGGAAGACCCGTTTTTCGCCAAGGTTGTGGAATCGCAGCGTGCTTTCGCCAAGCGGGCCGCCTACTACGTGCACTTGAACGAAGCGGACTACAAGCTCGGCTTCGAGCACGTGTTCAAGACCAAGCTCCCGGGCTAAGAGGACGGAGTGCGCGGTTTCAGGCAGGACGCGCGGGCGGCGCTGCGGGCGCCGCCTTTTTTTCGCACTGCGCGCGAGCACGCGGAGGCAGAGGCATGGTTAACCGATTTATCTACGGCGTCGACCAGCTGAGCAAGACGATCGGCCACGCCTTCGCGTGGTGCATCGTGATTCTCACGCTGGGCACCTCGTACGAAGTGTTCGTGCGTTACGCACTGAACGATCCCACGAGCTGGGCGTTCGACTTCAGCTACACGATGTACGGCGCGATGTTTTTCATGGCCGGGGCCTATACGCTTTCGCGCGGCGCGCACGTGCGGGCCGACATGTTCTATCGCCTGTGGCGGCCGCGCACCCAGGCGGCGATCGAGTTGACGCTCTACATCCTGTTCTTCTTCCCGGGTATCCTTGCCCTCGTGTTTTCGGGCTGGAACTACGGCTTTGACTCGATGGGCATCCGCGAGGTGAGCGTCAACAGTCCGGCCGGCGTTCCCATCTGGCCGCTGAAGATGCTGATCCCCTTCGGCGCGGGGCTGCTCGCGCTGCAGGGCGTGGCCGAGGTCCTGCGCTGCATCGTCTGCCTCCGCGAGAACGGCTGGTTGCCGCGCCTGCATGACGTCGAAGAGCTGGAGAAGCAGCTGATCGAGCAGCACTCAAGAGCCGCGATGCAGGAGACGCAGCAGGGAGCGGCGCGATGAGCGGTCCGGTGATCGCCCTGATCATGCTGGGGATCCTGGTCCTGACGATCATGATCGGATTTCCGGTCGCCTTCACGCTGATGGCGCTGGGGGTGGGATTCGGTTATTACGCGTATTTCCAGGCGGGCCAGGCGTTTTTCGACAACCGGGTGTTCTACCTGCTCACGCAGAACACCTTCACCGTGCTGAACAACGACGTGCTGGTGGCAGTGCCGCTGTTCCTCTTCATGGGCTACATGATCGAGCGCTCCGGAATTCTGGACAGCCTGTTTTTCAGCATACAGGTCGCGCTCCGGCGCATTCCCGGGTCGCTGGCCATCGCGACGCTGATCACCTGCGCGCTGTTCGCCACGGCGACGGGGATAGTCGGAGCGGTGGTGACGCTGATGGGGCTGCTCGCTTTTCCGGCGATGCTCAAGGCCGGCTACGATGTCCGCCTCGCCTCCGGCGTCGTGTGCGCCGGAGGCTGCCTGGGCATCATGATCCCGCCGTCGATCCTGCTGATCGTGTACGGCGCCATGGCCGGCCTGTCGGTCGTCCAGTTGTACGCGGCGGCGATCTTTCCGGGCCTGCTGCTGGCCGGGATGTACATCGTGTTCGTCACGATCCTGGCGATCGCCAAGCCGAAGCTTGCTCCGCGCCTGCCCAAGGAGCAGACCGACGTCCCGACGTTGCAGGTGGTCGCGATGCTGGTCAAATCGTTCGTGCCGCTGGCGGGCATGGTGCTGTGTGTGCTGGGAGCGATCATGTTCGGCCTGGCCACGCCGACCGAGGCCGCGGCAGTTGGCGCCCTTGGCTCGGTAGTGCTGGCGGCGGCTTACCGCCAGTTCACGTGGGGGCGGCTCAAGGAGTCGGTGTACCTGACCGCGCGTACGTCCGCGATGGTGTGTTTTCTTTTCGTCGGCTCGGCGACCTTTGCCGGGGTGTTCAGCTATCTCGGTGGCGAGGGCATCATCAAGGAGTTCGTGCTTGACCTCCAGCTCAACCCGGTCACGTTCCTCATCATTTCGCAGTTCATCATTTTCCTGCTGGGCTGGCCGCTCGAGTGGACCGAGATCATCATCATCTTCGTGCCGATCTTCCTGCC
>JACQGN010000020.1 GCA_016199545.1 Betaproteobacteria bacterium
CTATAGTCTAAAGGGAGGAGTGTTCGATGTAGGCGTGATGCTCGTGTTCGGGGTTATCGGCTACTTTCTGCGCAAGCTCGGCTTTCCGCTGGCGCCGGCGGTGCTGGCGCTGATCCTGGGGCCGTTCATGGAGAAATCGCTGCGAACGTCGCTGGAGATGTCCGCCGGCGACTTCGGCATCTTCCTCGCGCGCCCCATTTCGGCTACTCTGCTCGTCGGCGCCGCGCTGATCATCGCGGCCTCGACATTAAAGTTTGCAACCTTGAAGGCCATAAGAGAGGCTGAATCGAAGTAACGAGACCACAGGAGGGGAATCATGAAGACCCGCCACACCCGATTCATGCAGGGCACCGTCGCCGCGCTGACCGCTGTGCTTGTGCTCGCCGCTGGCCCGGCGCCGGCAGCGGAGTACCCGACCAAACCGTTGCAACTGATGATCGCCTATGCGGCGGGCGGCAGCACGGATGTGGGGGCGCGCATCGTCGCAGCGATCGCCGAGAAACAACTGGGCCAGCCTATCGTCGTAGTGAACCGGGGCGGAGCGGGCGGTCAGGTGGGCTGGACGGACATGAGCCGGGCGCGGCCCGACGGCTACTACATCGGCTTCATCAACCTCCCGGCGACCAACACCGTCATCCTCGATCCGGCGCGCAAGGCCATCTTCAACGCCGACTCGTTCGTCCCGATCATCAACCAGGTGCTCGACCCTGGGATCATCTGGGTGAAGGCCGACAGCCCGTACAAGAGCTTGAAGGGCCTGATCGACGCGGCGAAGAAGAGCCCCAACACTATCCGCACCGCAACGACGGGAATCCTGAGCGACGACCATCTGGCCATCCTGATGGTCGAGGAGGCCGCACCGGGCGCCATTTTTCGCATCGTGCACCTCGAAGGCGGCGCGGCGCAGATGACCGGCATCCTGGGCGGTCACATCGACGTGGCATTCGACAACGTGGGCAGCGTTTTCCGGCGCATCAGGACGGGCGAGGTGCGCGCGCTGGCAGTCATGGACACGCAGCGCTCGCGCTTCCTCCCCGATGTGCCGACCACGCCGGAGCTGGGCTTCCCCACGGTCATCTCGAGCTCGACCCGAGGCATCGCCGCGCCCAGGGGCGTCCCGGCGCCCGTCATCAAGAAGCTGCAGGAAATCTTCAAGAAGGCGATGGAGGATCCCGAACACGTGAAGAAGATGGAAGAAACGGGCCTCGCGCTGAAAATCATGGTCGGGGAGGAGTACGCGAAGTACTACCGCGAGCTGCATGTGAAAGCGGCGAAGTACACGGAGTGGGCGCGGGGCCGGCCCCACAAATAAACTTAAATCGGACACAGAGTGCCGATTTAACTGGCGTGCTGGAGGGTTGAGCAGGTGCCCGCTTGCGGGTGCGACCCCGCAGGCGCGCCGGCGGCCGACACGATGCCACTTGAATATCGTGCTGCCGGTTCGGAGGCCGCCAGTGTTCGAACGGACGATGAATCGCCGTTCAACGCGTGGGAATCGCGTGGAATCGGGAACACTCCAGTCTTGATCTAGATCAGGCTGTGCGGAAGCCGGCGGCGCTAGCATTCATCGAATCCGTGTTGCCAAGCGGCACGATACGATGAAGCAATCCGGCAAGATCGCCACGGTTCCCCTGCGCCGCCCGCTGTTTCGAGGTGAGCGCCGCCCGCGCATCGCCTGGTCGGTTTGCCCGGTTGCGGGAAGAGCACGCTCTTCCGCGCGGTCGCCAGCACCTCGACAAGATCGGCGGCGCTCGCCGGAACGCGACGTGTGTACGATGAGTGCGCGGTGGAGGTCGGATTTGACGAGGCGCGCGTGATCGACCTGCCGAGCCTGCGCTCGCTGCGCGACCTGGAATCTGGGGACCGTGCCGCGCTCAAGTACCTCCTCTGGGGTGACGAACGGCCCCCCGTTTCTGCCCACGAGCCGCAAGGTCCGCCCGCTCCCTTCGCGCCTCCGGACGTCATCGTGCAGGTGGTGGACGCGACGGCGCTCGAACGCCACCTCGAACTTACCCTGGAGCTCCTGCAACTGGGACGGCCCCTCGTCGTGGCACTCAACAAGATGGACGAGGCGCGCGACAAGGGACTGCATATCGGCAGCAGGGTGCTGTCGCGTCGTCTCGGCGTGCCGGTCATCCCCACCGTTGCGGTGAGGGGACACGGCATACCGGACCTATTCGCCGCGGCGCTCGAGACCGTGCGCCAAGGCGTGTCCCCGCTGCCGCTGCCGCAGAGGCCCGACCTGGCCGAGAGCCTGCGCCCCTTGTTCGATGTGTTGCGCACGCCGCAGATCGGAAGGGCATTCCGCGTGCCGGTTCACTTTCTCGTCGCGCGGATTGCGGAAGGCGACCGCTACTTCATCGACGAACTGAGGCAGCATTTCCCGCGGCAGGCGGCGCAGGTTCTGCGCTTGCGTGCTGCGGCGGACCGCGCGCTGCCGCGGCCGCTGCGCGAGGAACTGCACGCGGATCGACACCACCGCGTGGCGAGCCTCGCGGAAACCGCCACCCGCCCGGGCGGCGTGCGCGAACGGCGGAACTGGCGCTACTGGCTCGACGAGCTGTTCCTCAATCCGCGCTGGGGCCTCGTCGGCAGCGTGGCTGTGTTTGCCGCCGTGCTGTACGTGGTCTTCGACTTGAGCGTGCGGATCGACGCGGCAACCTCGGCGCGGTTGGTGGAGTGGGCGTCCCCCTGGCAGCCGCAATCGACGTGGGGTGTCATCGGGCGCGCGGTGGCCGACGGCCTGATCGGTCTGGTGGGCATCGTCGTGCCGTACATGATTCCCCTCGTGCTGCTGCTGGTGGTGCTGGAGCAGGTGGGTATCATGGCGCGCATCGCATTCGCCGTGGACCGTGGGTTCCACCGGCTGGGACTGCACGGCGGCGTCGCGGTGCCATTTCTCCTCGGGCTGGGGTGCAACGTTCCTGCGCTTTCCGCCATCGGCGCGAGCACCCGCGGCCGGGAGCGCGTGGTCGCTTCGCTGCTCGTCACGTTCGTGCCCTGTTCCGCCCGCTCGGCGATCATCCTTGCGCTCGCGGGGAAATACCTGGGCGCGGCCGGCGTGCTCACGATCTTCCTTATTGCGATGATCGTGATCGCCGCCCTGGCGCAACTGCTGCGGCGTTGGTATCCGCAGAGCGGCCCCGGCCAGATCCAGGAGATTCCACCGTATGCGTTGCCCCGCTGGCGTCCGCTGCTTCAGGAGACCTGGTTGCGCACGCGGGACATCCTCACCGTCGTGACGCCGCTTCTGGTGGGCGGCAGCGTGGTACTGGGGTTGCTCAACCATTTCGGGGCCGACCGCGTGCTCAACACATTGCTCATGCCGGTCACGCAGTGGTGGCTGGGTCTGCCGGTCGTGCTCGGCGTGCCCATCCTCTTCGGGGTCCTGCGCAAGGAGTTGTCACTGCTGATGGTATTCCAGGCACTCGGCAGCTTCGAGATCGACCGATATCTGGGCGCGGCCCAGATCTTTACGTTTCTGCTTTTCCTGACCTTCTACGTGCCGTGCATCTCGACCTTCGCAGTGATGCTGAAAACCATCGGCCGCCGCAAGGCCGTATTTTCGGTGTCTCTGTCGGTGGCAGTGGCGTTGCTGGTAAGCGGCGTAGCGCGCTTCGCGCTGGAGGCGATTGGACTGCTGCTCGCCTGAACGCGTTGCGATCAGAAGCCGTACAGTTGTTCGGGGTTCCTCACGAGCACCTGCTCGCGCAGGCGCGCGTCGGGGATCCAGTCGGAGAGGAGATCGGCGAGGTCGCCGTCGTTGGGCATCGCGCCCTTCGCCATCACGTGCGGCCAGTCGCTGCCCCAGAGGATGCGGTCGGGGTTGGAAGCGGCGAGCGCGTGAGCGTATGGCGTGACATCGGCGTGAGGGAGCGCCGCGGTCGAGATGCGATACGGGCCGGTGAATTTCACCCAGCAGCGCCCGCTTTTTACGAGCCTCAACAATGCCTGGAATCCCGGCGCATTGATGCCCTTGTCCGTGCGCATGTAGCCCAGGTGCCCGAGCACAATATCGACCGGGAAATCGGCGAACATGCGATCGAGTTCCGGGAATTCATCGGCGTGCATCAGGAATTCCATGTGCCAGCCGAGCGGTTGGACGCGCCGCGCGAGCGCCTTCAGCGCAGCGAGCGGCAGCGTGCCGGGCTTGCGATCTTTCACATCGACGATGTTGACGCGCACGCCGCGCACGCCGGCGGCGTCCAGTTTTTTCAACTCCGCCTCTGGAATGTCGTTGGCCACCACCGCCACGCCGCGCAGTCGCGCCCGGTCGGTCTTCATCGCCTCCAGCATCACCGCGTTGTCGGTGCCATAGACGCTCGGCTGCACCAGCACCGCACGCGCGACACCCAGCTTGTCGAGCATGTGCCGGTAGTCCGGCAATAGGCAATCGGGCGGCGTGTAGACGCGCGCCGGTGAATACGCGTAACGCGCGGCCGGGCCCAGGATGTGGGCATGTGTGTCGCACGCCAGCGGCGGCAGCGCGAGCCGGGGCTTGCGCGGTTTGAAGTCCGGAGGCGCGCAAGGTGGCGCCCCGGCGCCGGGAGTCGGGTCGGCCATGGCGTTCGGGGGATTACGCCGCGGCCTTGTGAGCGTGCATTTCCTTCAGGCCCGGCATGGTGAAGCCGATCTGCCGAAGCTCCGGTATGAAGGCAGCCACCTGCTGCTTGGTCAGCGGATCGAGCGGCGGGCGCACCATTGCCCATTGGGGATCGTCCGCGAAATGCGCGATCGCCTGCTTCAACGCCGGGATCATCACGTACTTCTTGCTGAACGCATCGCGCACTGCGTTGAGCGCCTTCTGCTGATCGTCCGCGGTATTGCTCTGCCATTCGCCGTAGAGCTTGTGGATCGCCGCCGGGTTGACGTTGGCGGTGGCCGAGATGCAGCCCGCGCCGCCGTTCCTCAGGCCGGCGAGCAGGAACGATTCGCTGCCGGGGAAAATGTCGAAGCCGGATTTGGCGTAGGCGTCGAGGAACGACTTGGTGTTGTTCCAGTCGCCCGAACTGTCTTTCATGCCGGCGATCGCCGATGGATACGTCTTCAGCAGGCGTTCGACAAGCTTCAACGAAATGCCCACGACCGCAACCGGCGGGATGTGGTAGAGATAGATCCTGAGTCGCGCATCGCCGACGCGCTGGATCACTTCCGAGTAGTTGCGATAGAGGCCCTCGTCGGTGACGCCCTTGTAGTAGAACGGGGGCAGCATCAGGACGCCGGCGCAGCCGAGCTTGACCGCCTGCTCGGTGAGCCGCACCGAGTCGGTGAGCGCGCAGCAGCCGGTGCCGGGCATCATGCGCGAAGTGTCGAGGCCGGCGGCGGCCAGCGCGTCGAGCAGCGCCATGCGCTCGTTGACGGAGAGCGAGTTTGCCTCGCTGTTGGTGCCGAACACCGCGAGCCCTGAATTCTGCTGCAGCAGCCAGCGGCAGTGATTCACGAAACGCGCCGGGTCCGGACTGAGATCGGCGTTGAACGGCGTCACCACGGGCGCCAGCACGCCTTTGATACGCTTGCCGTGTTTCATCTGTGTGTTCTCCTCGCAGGGACCTGCCGAAATTTCCAGGATTGCCGACCGACATGCCGCCTTACCGATATTCGCGCAACCGGGCGACAGACCGGCCAAGCGCACGACGTTCCCCTCGCCATTCGGGAGAGGGGCGCGGGGTGCGGGCCGAGCGGCGTCAAGTCGTTACGCGAAGCTCGGAAGAGCGGCGGCGGCAGCTTTCAGAATAGCACACATCAGGCCGGAATTTCCCGCAGGGCGCGGCGCAAACCAGCGACGCAAGCGCCAGGCGCAACGCCTCATTCTTCGGGCACGTAGACCTTGATATAGGCGGAGCGCCCGCCGTCGGCGGGGAGGGTGGCGCCGGTGATCATGCGCGATTCGTCGGAAGCGAGAAACACCGCGATTGCCGCGATGTCGCCGGGCTCACCGATCGAGAACGGATACATTTTCTGCTTGGCGACGCGCGTGCGCGCGGCGGGCGAGGGGTTTTCGGCGAAGAGCCAGTCCTGGTTTTCATAGCGCTTGATCGAGCGCTCGGTGCGCACGGTGCCGGGGGCGATCGCATTGGCGCGGATGCCGTAATCAACATACTGGGCGGCGAGCGTGCGGGTAAAGGACACGATGCCGCCCTTGGCCGCCGCGTAGGCCGGTTTCTCCGAGCCCATCAGGCCGAGGTGGGAGGAGAGGTTGATGATCGAGCCGCCGCCCGCTTTCATCATGTGCGGGATGCCGTGGCGGCAGCACAGGAACGGGTGCAGCAGGTTGAGCGCGATGGTGCGCTGCCAGACGCCGAGGTCCATCTCGTGCACCGGGACATCTTCCTGCAGCGAGCCGCCGGCGCAGTTCATCATCGCGTCGAGCCGGCCGAACTTTGCGACCGTCGCCTCGATCGCTCGGCCGACGCTCGCATCCTGCGTAACGTCGGTCTCGATGAACATGGCGTCGCCTCCCGCCGCTCGCACTTCGCGCTCAGCGGTCCTGCCCGCTTCGACGTTGATCTCGGCGATCGCGACCTTCGCGCCTTCGTGCGCGAAGGCAAGCGCCGTTGCTTTCGCGATGCCGGCGCCGGCGCCCGTGAGAAATGCCACTTTTCCGTCCAGTCTGCCCATGATTTGTTGTCCCCGCGTTGGGTTATCATTCGCAAGGAGCTTGTCGCATCCCAAGTCCGACAAGCTCCTGACGAATCCGCATGGTGCTGAAGCATGTGGCGCCCTGTCAACCTGATTTCTTGACTGTTTACTTCAGAAAGCACGAGGCAGACCTATGAAGGTTGATGGGGCGAGGAACGGAGAGTTGTGACCTCATGTCCAGGAACGAATTGAGAGTGCTTTCTGCAGGGGCAGTGAAGAGCGGAGTGGCCCGGCGCGCTGCGGATTTCGAGAAGGCCCGGGGTTGCCGGGTCGAGCTCGAATTTGCAATCGGCCCGAAGGTGCGTGAGCGCGTGCTGGCGGGCGAAGCGGTCGACGTGGTGGTCGCGCCGCCCGCCGCGATGGACGAGTTCGCGAAGCAGGGACGAATCGATGCCGCGACGCGCGCGCTGGTGGGACGCTCGCGCGTGGGCGTTTTCGTGCGCACCGGGCGGCCGCTTCCGGACATTTCCAGCGCCGACGCGTTCAAGCAGACCGTGCTGAATACGGACGCGCTGGTCTACAACAAGGCCTCCAGCGGCATTTACATCGGCAAGCTGCTCGAACGGTTGGGCATCGCGGAAGCAATCCGCGACAAGGTGATCCTCGTGGAGTCCGGCTCGGCGGTGATGCAGACCGTTGCCACCGACCCGCGTGGCACGCTGGGCGTGGGGCAGATTTCCGAGATCCGGGTGCAAATCGACAAGGGCACCGCGATCACCTTCGTCGGCCCGCTGCCCGACGCGATCCAGAACATCACCACATACGATGCCGCCGTTGCGACAGCGACTCGCGCACCCGATGCAGCGTCCGCCTTCGTGAGTTTCCTCACCTCGGGCGAGGGCAGGCAGGTCTTCGCCGCGACGGGCATCGATTAGCGCCCCCATCCCGCCCTTCCCCCGCAAGCATAGGTATCTACACATCTTTCGTAGGGAAAGGGGTTGTACAGTGGCGTCCAGTGTGCTAGAAACTGGCGGTATGCTCTTAAAAAACCTGAACTGGATGCAAGGCTCGCCGAGCGCTGGGAGACCATGGTGCAACAGCAC